>CAXUKB010000301.1:0-6129 GCA_964251345.1 uncultured Fimbriimonas sp.
GGCGTACTCCGAGGCCGGTTGGATCGAGGTGGCGGGGGGGCTGATCGACCGCGGCTATCGCGTCGCGTTCCTGGGAGGGCCCAAGGACCGGCCGATCGAGTTGCCGAACTCCGTCGACCTCGTCGGCAAGCTCGCGCTCGCCTCGACGCTCGAAGCGGTGCGCCTAAGCGCCGTTCACCTCGCGGGCGACACCGGAAGCGGCCACATGGCCGCCGCCCTGGGAGTTCCGGTGGTTTCCGTTTTCGGTCCGACCAACCCGACGAGCTACCGCCCGTTTACCGAACAAGGGCGCGTTCTTCGCGAGGGGACCGACACGGCGTCGGTCTCGCCCGCGGCAATCCTTCAAGCCGTTCGCGATTTGGTGGGACGGTGAGCGAGGGAATCGAGAACGAGAGACCGGGAACCCACCCGCCCCGTTTCCTTATCGCCCGCCTCTCGGCCCTCGGCGACACGGTGTGTTCCCTGCCCGCCGCCGCCGCGCTGAAGGCGGGCTTCCCGGGCTGTCACATCACGTGGGCGGTCGATCCGCGCTTCGCGCCGGTGGTCGAGGCGTGCGGATCGGTGGACGAGGTGGTTCGGATCGAGCGCCGGCTTCAGCGGGTACCGGGGCGCTTCGACGCCGCACTGGACCTTCAAGGGCTGTTAAAGAGCGGCCTCGTCGTCGGGCTCGCCCGGGCGGACGAGAAGGTGGGCTACCACTGGCAGCGCGAGGGCTCCGGCCTGTTCTCGCGCCGCGTGCCGCCGGATCCCACTTCGTTTCACGTCGTGGACCAGTACGTCGACGTGGCGCGCGCGTTGGGAGGCGTCGCCGACCGGGCCGACTTCGCCCTGACGCCCCGGCACGAAGACGTCCTCGCCGTCCGGCGCAAGCTCAAGGCGCGCGGCGTGGTGGGCCGCTTCGCGGTGGTAAACGCGGGCGCGGGATGGGTGACCAAGCGCTGGCCCCCGGCCCGGTTCGCCGCCCTGGTCGACCGCATGCAAAGCGAGCTCGGTCTGCCGACGGTTCTCCTCGGGGGCAAGGGCGACGCGTCGATCGCGCAGGAGGTCGTGGACGCCGCCGAGGCGAAGCCCGCGAGCCTCGTCGGCGAGACGGGCGTGGGCGAGCTCGTCGCGCTGGTGCGCCTCGCGTCCCTTCACGTCGGCGGCGACACCGGCTCGACGCACCTCGCGGCGGCGATGGACGTGCCCGCAGTCGGACTTTACGGCCTCACCCGTCCCGAGCGGTCGTGCCCTTACGGACAGATCGAGCGTTGCGTCCATGACCCGCGCGGCCTCGCCCACATCGAGGTCGAGCCCGTGTGGGAACGGGTCCGCACGGCGCTCGCGTAAGGAGCGCCCGGCTCCACTCCGACCGCCGACACGACGTAGAAGCGTCGTGCGCGACGCCTGGCTCTTGTTTCCGCACACCCTGTTCGAGAGGGTCACTGGGGACGCGGAGGGGATGGAGATCCGGCTCGTCGAGCCCGCCTTGTTCTTCGATCAGTTCCCCTTCCATCGTCAAAAGCTCTTCCTTCACCGCGTCAGCATGGCTCGCTTCGCCGCCCAGATCGGGGCGCGGCACCACCGAATCGAGGAAGGTGCGGATCTCGATGACGCGTTGATGGGCATTGACGACGCGGTCCACGTCTACGAACTCGTGGATGACTGGCTGGAGCGCGACCTGCGTGCCGCCTGCGCCCGGCGCCGATTGCGGCTGATCGTCCACGAAAGCCCGGGCTTCCTGACTCCTCGCGCGGACCTGGACCGATACGCGGAAGCTCGCCGCCCCTCATCCCCTCTCCCCTCTTCCCCAGAGGGGAGAGGGGAACCACGATTCTTTCAGCACGACTTCTACGTTTGGCAACGGAAGCGAATGGGGCTGCTGCTCGATGCCATGGGTGGGCCGAAGGGTGGGCGATGGAGCCATGACGAGGCGAATCGCCATGCCCTCCCCGCCTCCGTAAAGGCGCCAATGACCTTGGCCTTTCCCCCGCCGGAACCCTACGCGGACGAGGCGCGAGACTGGATCGACCGCCGGTACCCCGAAAATCCGGGCGAGTTGCATCCTGATCGTTACCCCACGACCCATGCGGAGGCGAGGGAGGCGCTCGCCTGGTTCGTGGATTTCGCCCTGCCGCTCTTTGGACCCTACCAGGATGCGATGCGCCGGGACGAATCGTTTCTGTTCCACTCGGCTCTCTCGCCCGCGCTCAACGCCGGCCTGCTCACCCCGCGCGAGGTTCTCGACGCCGTCCTCGCCGCCGCGGATATCCCACTGGCGACGGTCGAAGGCTTTGTGCGTCAGCTCGTCGGCTGGCGCGAGTTCATGAGACTGACCTACCTCAAGGTCGGCCGCCACCAGCGAACGCGCAACGCCCTTCGCCATGTTCGTCCCCTGCCGCCGGGCTTCTGGTCGGGAACGACGGGCCCCGTCGCCGTGGATGGCGTCGTCAAGCGGGTGCTCCGGACCGGCTATGCCCATCATATCGAGCGATTGATGGTGCTCTCAAACGCCATGCTCCTCCTCGAGGTCGATCCCGATGAAGTCTATCGCTGGTTTATGAGCCTGTTCGTGGACGCTTACGATTGGGTGATGGTCCCCAACGTGTACGGCGTCGGGCAGTTCGCGGATGGGGGGATGGTCTCGACCAAGCCGTACATCGCCGCTTCGTCGTACCTGACCAAGATGGGCGACTGGGCCGCGGATCCCGTGCTCGACGCCTTGTACTGGCGCTTCGTCCACCGTCACCGCGATCTCCTCTTGGGCAATGCACGCCTTGCCGAGGTGGTCCGCGCCTGGGATGAAATGCCCCGCGCCCGAAAAGAGGCCCTCGGGTTCACGCTCCGACGATGGCGTGGTGCCCTCTTCCAGGAGGCATCCCCGATATCGCCCCGGCTTCCAGCCGGGTGGATGACTCCCTCCTAATTTCTGGGCGCGAAAGCCTTTTAGTGCACGACCCGGCAGAGGGGATGGATTCTTCTCAGGATGTCCGCTTCCAGGTCGAACTCACTTCGCTCAAGGGCGAAGTGTCCGAGATCGAGCCACCTTAGTCCGCGAAGTCGATAGAGAGGCGAGTAATCGACGACCAGAGTGCCGTACAGATCGAGCCATTCGAGTCGCCTTAGGCCTGCTAGAGGAGCGAGATCCTTCACGTTGGTCTCTTGGACGTCGAGATGCTCCAAAAGAGGCATCTCCCTCAAGGGGGAAAGATCGGTGACCCGAGTTCCGGAAATCTTGAGGCGCTTCAAGCCCGTCAGGACGTGAATCGATCGGAGATCGTCGTCGTCGAACTTCGAGGAGGGGGCTGCGAAGCGCGGAATCTCTTGGGCCGAACGAAGCGGAATGGGGGCGTCGGCGGAGAGTCCGAGTCCGGTCCGGATCGCCGCCGCGACCGCGGCGGGAAAGTCGACGTATTCGGCATCGCCCGCCAGAAGCATCTTCCGCTCGACCGACGACCACGCATCCGGGGCGCGGAGCCTCAGTGCGTCGCGGAAGGCGAGGGGCATCCACCAGACCTGGGTGGCGGGCGGCGCGACGACCGACTCGCGCAAGAACTCGAAGCCGCCGGTGCGCGCCGCAAAGTCGGGACCTCCGAAGGCCCTTTCCCAACCAGTGACGTGGAGGACGCCATCCCCGATCGCCTCCACGGCTCGGGTCAGTTCGGCGGCGGTCTGACGGACGTCGGGGTGAGGAACGAGACGGTGAGTGCGGACCACACGCCCCCGCGGGCGAAGGCGGCGACGGGCGCCAACGGCCGTGTCGGGCTCCCGGTAACCGACCGCGGCCACGCCGGGCTCGCCTTCTCGGAGCCAAAGATCGAGGAGGCGGACGACCTCGTCGGGGATCGAAGCGCGTTCGGCTATGCGGCCTCTCCCGGCGCATCCCGCGAGGTCACGCTCACCCCTTGGACCGCGATGGGGACGGGCAAAACGCGGAGGCTGCGGGCGACCTCGAGCACCCCGCCATTATGCCGCTAGTCGTAGCCGGGGCGCGACTCGATTTCGAACTCGTAAAGACAGCGGACGCCCTCGGCATCAAGCGTCTCTAAGCTTTCGAGACCTTGGACGACGGCGTCCGTGCGGTCGCCGAAGGCGAGGCCCCCCAGATTCCGGAACTTCGTGTCGAGGATCGCGCGCAGGTCGGCCGTCGTGTTCCGGGCGTGTCCCGCGGGAAACATCACGAGGCCGCTGTCGAACGTCTGGCCGCCCGGAAGGGTGATCCGAACGGAGGTCGGGATGCCCTCGGGGTACCGGTCGTCGTACTCGGGGCCGCCGTGGACAAAGGCGATCTTTGCCATCAAGTTCCGGGTGCGAGGATCGAAGATCGCCTCCTGCGCATAGTCCTCGGGCAGGAGCATGAGGGATTGCCAGAGGGCATCGCTTCCGCGAACCCACTCCCCCGCGGTTCCCCCTTCCATCGCCTTCCTCAGCAATGTGGCCACGATGTAGACCATCGAGTGGTCGGCCGACTGACGGGTGCGGGGGTCGCGCTTGGCGGGGTCGCCGATGATGCCAAAGGCCGGCTCGTACGCGACGATCTCGACCCTTTCGACTCCGTTCGCGATCTCCGGGTGGGCGGCGAGGAGGTCGATCACGGCTTGGAGCGCGCCGGCGGACTGATGCTCGTAAAGGCCGAGCTTGAAGTGCATGCCCATGACCGCGAAGTCGTCGCCTTGCGTCGTGAGGTCGAGGTCGAAGCCGCGCGGCTCGAATTGCCGAAAGACCGACTCGGGATTCCGGAACACGTCGCGCGGGCCGATAAATCCGGCGATGGCGCGCCTCATGCTGAGGACGGCCGCCTCGGCGGAGAGCGCGGCGCTCGCGCCTTTGCTGTCCGAGAGCTGTTTGCCCGCGCGGATGGCGCGCCACGGCGTGTAGTGGGCGACGATCATGCCGATCGCCGACTCGATCTGCTCCGCGGTCGCGCCCATCATCGCGCCGTAGGCGGCGGCGCTGGCGATGCCGCCGTGCAGGACGTGGTCGATCTTGTACGTCTTGAGGGAAAAGACCTCGGCGAGACGGCCCCGGATCTCGTCGATGAGGACCATCCCCCTCAGGCACGCGGCGCCGTCGAGCCCCTTCTGCTGGGCGGCGGCCACGGCCACGGGATAGAAGTCGTTGTGACCGAACTCTCCCGCCGTGCGGCCCCGGGCCGGGTCGTAGCCGAAGTTGGTGCCGTTCGCGTCCCATTCGCGCATTGCGGCGCAGTTCGCGACGATCGCCTTCTCGCCTTTCACCGTTTGCCCGCCCCCGAGGAGGCCCGCTTCCCCGGGATAGTCCAGGGCCTCCGCGCGAAGGACGGTCGGGGCGTTCGTGTGGAGCGCAAGGGCCGAGGCGCCGCAGAGCACGGCGTCGGTGTGAAAGAGACGCGTCCGCTCGAGCACGGCGGGGTCGGGGCCAGGGCCCTGCAGGAAGTCGAGGGCGACCTGGCCGATGCCGAGCGCCTGATTCGTGTCCCGAGGGAGCGAGGCCATAGGACCTAAGGGTGGCACAGGTCGCGAGGCGATAATAGGACGTGGCGGGATCGCCCTGGATCTGTCCCCGATGCGGCGCGGCGGCGAACACCGACGCCTGCCCGAACTGCCTCCACGAGCGGCCGATGACCGCAAGGAGTTTCAACCGACCGGGAAGTTATTTCGGGATCCTGCAGGGCCCGCAAGGCTACGCCGGGTTGCCGCGCGGCGCGGGCCTCGGCTGCCTTATCGCCATCCTCGTGCTCCTCTTCGTCGGCTTTCTCCGCGCGATACACCTGATCCGCTAACGAAGGCCTCCTTTGGACGGGAGATGCCATAATGGACGGACGCGGCCTCGTAGCTCAGGGGATAGAGCGTCTCCGTCCTAAGGAGAGCGTCGGGGGTTCGAGTCCCTCCGAGGCCGCCAATACTGCACCTGAGTTTGGCTCTGCGAAAGCCTCTCGAGACCTCGAGTGAGTCGAGAGCATCAAAGCCGCTTCGGCCGTCTCGCAACAGGCGGCGAGACGATGAGGAACACCGCCACCGTGGCGCTAAAGAGCCCATTTCCTTCTCGATGGACACCTACGAGGCAGGGTATGTGGCGCACGCAGGGCTGAGGTCCTCTTCGGAAGCTCAAGGTCGAGCGACAACACCACGCTCGCTCATCAGCTCGTCGCGTGGGAACTGTCGGGCACCT
>CAXUKB010000302.1:0-6089 GCA_964251345.1 uncultured Fimbriimonas sp.
GTGTGGGGCAGGAGAAGATCGCCACCCCCCTTCCCTTCTCCTCCCAAGGACCGTTTTGCCTAAAGATCTCAACGATGGAGTCGCCGACCATCTCGACAGGATAACCGTTTCATCAGGTTGCCTAAGAGACCGCCGCGCCTCCAAGATGTTTGGGTTCAGCCGCGCATGCACGAACGCGCTGTAGTCTAAATGCGGGCGAAGGCTTCCAATGCGTTCCCATCCAACCCACCACCTCCCGTTTGCACCACCCTTTCCGTCGTGTTCCTTTCCGTGTAACGAACGGGCGAAGCTCGCGAAGGCGCATCGACCTCAAGCTGCAAGTCTCGCGCGAATCAGGGCGACTTCGTTGGATCCACTCTGTCCGCGTGCCGTCGTATCCATGCGACCCACTCCTTGACCTCGGTCGGCACCTCGTCCCCGTGTCGCTCCCGATGTGCCGTCTCGAGTGCGTCCGCGTACATTCGGATCGTCGTCGCCCGCTCCCATGCGGCGATCTCCGCGTCCAGGCGCTTGCGCCGCTCCTCCTCGAGGTCGCGGGCGCGCTTGTCCCGCACCTGCCGTGCACGCTCGCACGCCTGAGCGTCCTGAAGTGCCTTTGCCTTCGTCATCAGGTCAAGCCGTGCCCTTTGGTAGGCCAGCATTTCGCGGACGACCTCGCCCAAGCGCTTGTCGAGCGTGCGCTCCCCTTCCTCTCGCCACTCGCTCGGCTGCTCCCTGAGCATGTAGAGCCGATCTCGAACCTGGAGTACGAGCCTTCCTGTCGGTCGCTCCGTGAAGTGCTTCTTTGGCCCTCCAAGGCGGAGCCTGTCCCGTTCCACCTCGGAGGGCGTGGATGGACGCTCCTCCTGCACCACCTCCTCTCGCAACAACAGGACGAACTTACCGTCGGGCGTCTCCACCGACATGGGACCGCTCCAGGAGACAGCGCAGCCTTCATCCTCAAGGCGTCTCACGAGCAGGTCGGCGAAGGCGAGGGCTCGCTCTCGCTGCTCCACCGAGACTCGCAGGCTCGGGGCGGCACTCGTGCGCGGCTTCATCGTTCCATCGGTGCCGAGGAGAGGTCGCGCGTAGTGCCGCGCGGCGCGGGCGACGATCGGGTGCAGCCCCTCGGGGATGGCGGCGGGCGCCGCATCGTGCTTCGCGGCGCGGGGATCGTGCTCCAGCACCAGGTGCCTGCGGCCAGGTACGAGCCACACAC
Source organism: uncultured Fimbriimonas sp. (assembly GCA_964251345.1). Taxonomy (GTDB): domain Bacteria; phylum Armatimonadota; class Fimbriimonadia; order Fimbriimonadales; family Fimbriimonadaceae; genus Fimbriimonas. The sequence goes on from CAXUKB010000302.1 coordinate 1,199, forward strand.
TCTCGGGGCCGCCGTCCTCGCGCGGCAACAAGGGCTTGGTGCGAGGCTTGGTTTCGCCCATCCAGCTTCCTTGGCCTGGCAGCGGAACGTCGAGGATCTCCACCATGCGCCTTAGTGTCGGGGACGTCACCTTCAGGGCCTCGGCGGCCTTAGGGACGGGCTTTGCCCACACAGCGCGGTGGAGGCGGGCTCGGTCGATCTCGACGCGGGGAGGCTCGGGGGGCATGGCCCTAGACTTGGCCTTCAGACGCCTTAGACCGCGATCGGATCAAAGTTGACCATGACGAGCCTGGTAGCGTTTAATCGTCTCAACGTTCCGTCGAGCCTCGCTCGTCATCCTATTCCAACAGGCCCCTTGGTTCGACACGGTCGCCTTATACCAAGTGAACCGCTCAAAATACGTTCTGAGCTTTTTGCCCTTAGGGCTAGTGCCGAAGGCGTAGCCGTTCTGCGCAAAGGGCAGGTTCCGCATCACGGTAAGGTCCCAAGCCGAGTAGGAGCTTAAAGCGCTCGCCTCGAACCTCGTCGTGTTCACAGTCATAAGGCGCGGTTCGACATCGGAGACTGCGCTTGAACCCACGGAGGGCGCACGGGTCGCGGCACGCAAACCAACAGAGATCAGCCACAAAACGGCGGCTACAGCGCCCAGCACCAGGAGCACACCCAGAATTGAGGGCCGAACTGTCGTCTTCGTTGTGGTGTAGCTCTCGATGCGCATGGCTATTTGATGAAGCGGATGCCCTTCGTCGTGGTAGTGACGTTCGTTCCTACCTGGAAGGGACCCCACAGCCTTGGCGTCTCATGGACTGTGTACTGCTCAATGCCCGAGTAGCCCTGCTTCATCGCCTCCAAGGCGAGAAGAACCTCTGGGTGGCTTTGCGCGAGCGATCGCGCCATTTCCCTCTGCATCATCTCCGCGTCGTGCAACCGCCCAACGGTTACGAGGTAGCGGTACTCCTCGATCTTGTCGGCGATCGGCGCGGGCACGTCGAACCTGACGATGTCCATAGAAGTCAGCATACACTCAATTTCTCTTTGTTCAAAGATCCTAGCCTGAGATGCCCAGATCTTGTGTATGCACCGCGAGAGCCAGTAGGTTTGTGGGCGTTTATAGAGCCGCTGATCTCTTCGACGAGCATGACATTACTAAGAACTTGCTGTAGAATGCTTTTACGCCGTTCCTAGCGTAAGGAGGAAAAAACAATGGCGAAGTCCCCCACCTACTTCTGCAAGAAGTGCGGAGCTCCTCACGGCGGCGTGTACAGCAAGACTCTCTGTGCCGACTGCTACAACAAGAGCAAATAGGCCAACGGCAATCTAGGGCGGACCTTTTGGGCCGCCCAAGTTCCGTCCCACAAGCGCCTTACCTTCACCCAAGTACTCGCTCAGTCACGGGCAAAGCCCCGATCTGTTTGCGTTGGCGCGGTTCGCTCTCGACGTGTCGCCTCACCCCTAGACCACGCGTACCAGCGCTCGCGTCTCATCTGGAGGACCTGGGCGCTACTCCTTCAAGGCACGCGGGTTCGCACGGTTGCAGGAGGAATAACGTAAAGGGGACCACTCCGTTGTGCGCCACGCTCCTACGCCATGAACTCCGACGCGATCCGCTCCAGCTCGAACGGCGTGCCCGCCTCGACCCTGAAGACGGTATCCGCCCCTTCAGCCATCTCCATCATCTCGCCCCTGGTACGTGCGTGCAGGCTCAGGAGGTCGTGAAGGGTCGGCCGCCCCTGTCACATAGCTTGTTTTACAGCGCGTCTGGCCGCCTTCGCCGCGGCGATTGCGGGGCCGATGAACAGGCGCATCTCCTCGGGCGTGTAGCGGTTGCCGCGGGCAAGGTTGCAGCTCATGCAGGCAGGCACGACGTTGGCCTTGGTGTGGCCGATCGAGTTGTCGACGCGATCGGCTCCACGGGGCTCGCCCTCGTCGCCGCAGTAAACGCATGGGGGCACCACGATGTGCTCGGCGAGCCACGCGGCGTCGAGGTCGCAGACGCGGTCCTTGCGTGAGTCGATGCTCCGATAGTTCCTTAGCAGGCCTTCGGCGCGGCCAGCCGCGGTCGCGCTGCGCCGCCGCTGGCTGGCCCTAACGATGGCGCGAACATGCTCAGGGTCGGCGGCGCGACGGCGCCTCTGCGCATCGGCGGCGCACGCCTTGCACTTGGAGGCGAGCCCGTTCTTGCCACTGGGCTTGCCGAAGAAGAACTCCGTCGTGGCGGGCTTGTCCAGCCCGCACCCGTTGCACCGCTTCGTCGCCGCTCCCGCCACGGCGGGCGCTTGTACAGCGGGTGTTCGGCGCTCGCTCCAGGTAGCTTTTCATCGCAGACGGAAGACATGGAAGGATACGTGCCCCTGATCGACGACGTGGACCTCGAGACCATGTGGTCGTACGTCGAGCGCGAGGGGGTTCTGCACGCCAACCTGGCCTTCATGGTCCTCAAGGAGCTCAGGAACGCGAAGGCCGAGATCGGGAGGCTCGCCGCCCTTGCCGAGCCGCGGCAGGACGGCCCATGAACGCCATGGCTCTTCGCGTGCGCCCGTTCCGCGCCGAGGACGCCGAGCGTCTGGCCACGATCTTCTTCGCCGCCGTCCGCGCCGTCTCGCGCAAGGACTACTCGGAGGAGCAGCTCCGCGCCTGGGCTCCCGAGCCGCCCGATCCCGTACGTTTCATCGAACGCGCTGCGGGAGGTCGCATTCTCCTCGTGGGGGTGGACGTCGCCGACCAACCCCAGGCGTACGGCGACTTGGAGCCTGACGGGCACATCGACCACCTCTACCGCCACCCCGACACCTCCCGCAGCAGAGCGGCGTCACTGGTGTACGAAGGGATTGAGAGAGCGGCGCGGCAACGGGGATTGGTTCGGATCTACGTCGAGGCGAGCGAACCCGCCAAGCGGTTCCTCCTCAGTCGCGGCTTCGTCTTGGTGAAGCGACGCGACTTCGAGATCCGAGGGATGCCCATCCACAACTACGCGATGGAGAAGCTTCTCTAGGCTCGCCACTCTTACAGAGGTCTTCCGCCCGCCGAAATCGCCTTGCCGAAGACGTTCTCGAACCCGATCCAGCCGTTGGTGCCGCCCTTGTTGTTGCCGATCTGGAAACGCCAGGCGTCTCCTTCCAGCTTCTTCGCCTTCACGAGGTGGGTGAAGTGGTTTCCCTTCACCTTGCACCACACCACATCGCCCTCCTTGATCTCGTCTGGGGAGGTCACTGGTTCGTACTCGATCTCCTCGCGGGAGAAGATCTTCGGCACCATGCTGTTGCCCGTCTCGCGCCGCTTGACGTTCTTGCCCGCCACGAGCCTCGCCTTGTACGCCTCGTGGCCCCGCAGGACCTCGGCCTTCTTGTTTTCCATTCGCGTTTCCTCAAGAGGAGAGTAGCCCAGGAAGGATTCATTAGGTGTTACGGTTCATCACGAAGCAGGTTGCGCTTTTAGCAGATGATCAAACAGAACACCATCGCACATTTCGACTTCCATAGAAATGTATGCTACCATGGAGGCGTGGACCACGAAGACACGCTGGCCATGTTCAAAGCGCTCGGGGATCCGACCCGCCTCCGCATCTTCAACTTCCTGCGGGACTGCCGCCGCCCCGTGGCGGTGGGCGAGGGAGGCGAGGTGCGGGAGACGCAGGGCCCCACCGCGGGAGAGGTGTGCTGCCACGTGACGGGATCGACGTCGACCACGATCACGTCCACGGTGAGCTTCCACCTCAAGGAGCTCCGCAACGCGGGGCTCATCACGATGGAGCGTCGGGGCAAGAGCATGGTGTGCGCCGTCGATCCCGCGAGCCTGGCCAGGCTCGCGGCCTACTTCGCCGACCAGGGGGGTTGCTGCCCCCCGCGACCCACGGAGAAAGAAGAGTAAAGATGGCTACGAACGAACTGACGGATCGAGACGACGTGCGCGAGCTGGTGCGCGAGAAGTACGGCCAGATGGCCCTGACGGTTTTGGGCGGAGGGAGCTCATGCTGCGGGGGCGAGGCCCAGGAGGCCTCCTCGTGCTACAGGGGCGAGACGGCCGCCGAGTCCGAAGGGGGCTGCTGCTCCAACGTCGAGGATCCCATCTCGAGCGGGCTGTACGACGACGGGGAGGCGTCGCAGATCCCCGAGGCGGCGCTGCTCGCCTCGCTCGGCTGCGGCAACCCCACGGCGCTCGCCCAGCTCCACGAGGGCGAGACGGTGCTCGACCTGGGGAGCGGCGGCGGCATCGACGTGCTGCTCTCGGCGCGGCGGGTGGGGCCTTCGGGATTCGCGTACGGCCTCGACATGACGGACGAGATGCTGGAGCTCGCGGAGAGGAACAAGGCGGCGACGGGCGCCACGAACGTGGCGTTCGTCAAGGGGCACATCGAGGCGATCCCGCTTCCCGACGCCTCGGTGGACGTGGTGATCTCCAACTGCGTCATCAACCTCTCGGCCGACAAGGACCAGGTGCTCCGCGAGGCGTTCCGCGTCCTGCGCCCAGGCGGCCGATTCGCCGTGTCCGACGTGGTGGTGGAGGGCGACCTTCCCGAGGCGGTGCGCCGCGACATGGAGATGTACGTCGGCTGCGTGGCGGGCGCGCTGGTGCGGGACGAGTACCTGGAGAAGCTCGCGGGGGCAGGGTTCGAGGGGGCGAGCGTGGAGCCCACGCGCCGCTACATGTTCTCCGAGCTCGAGGGTGCCTGGGCCCCCAAGGGCGTCCAGGACATGAGCCTCGAGGAGAAGCGGGAACTGGACGGCAAGATCATGGGCGCCTTCATCAGGGCTATGAAGCCCACGGCGTAACGACCAGGCATAAAACCCCATCGTTACTATGTATGTAGAAACGATGGGGTATGATGTCGCCATGTTTGTCGCAGAAGACCTCGCCACTGAGAGGGCCAGGATGTTCAAGGACCTCGGGGAAC
>CAXUKB010000303.1:0-912 GCA_964251345.1 uncultured Fimbriimonas sp.
CATCGGCTGAGGTGGAAGGTCTAGGCGAGCGCCATTTTCTCGCCGGAAGCACGATGCTCGCGACGGGAGGCTGCGGCAAGATGTATCAGCACACGACCAACCCGCCCGTCGCGACCGCCGACGGCATCGCGCTCGCGGACGACGTCGACGCGCGGATCGCCGGAATGGAATTCATGCAGTTCCACCCGACGACGCTTTACCATCCTCAGATGCGCTCGTCGCTCATCACCGAGGCCGTGCGCGGCGCGGGCGGCACTCTGCGCAACCACCTAGGGCGGCGCTTCATGTATGACTATGACTCGCGTCTGGAGCTTGCCCCGCGCGACGTGGTGGCACGCGCGATCGAGGCGGAGATCAAGAAGCTCGAGACTTGGTGCGTCTACCTCGATGCCACCCACTTGCTCCCGGAAAAGCTCCAGCACGAGTTCCCAACCATCTGGGACAAGCTTCGGACCATTGACATCTCGATGGAGAAGGACTGGATTCCCATCGTGCCCGCGCAGCACTACTCCTGCGGCGGGGTCGTGACCGACCTCGACGGACGCACGAGCGTTCCAGGGCTCTTTGCGGCGGGCGAGGTCGCTTCGACCGGTGTCCACGGCGCGAACCGGCTCGCCTCGAACAGCCTCTTGGAAGCGATCGTGTTCGCCGAATCGGCGTCCGCCGCGAGCGAGGCCGGTGTCGGCGATCGATACGAGAAGGTCCGCACTCCGCGGTCGGTCCCGGAGGCGGAGGCGGTTCGTCTTCGTCATCGGCTTCAACGCACGATGATGCAGAACGTCGGCATCGTTCGGACCTTCGCGGGGCTTCGAGAGCAACAGGCTACGGTGGCCGCGATCCTCGCCGAGATGGACGCCTTACCCGCCGCGCCGTTCTCCGCTTACACCCTGGAGGCGCACAACCTTACCGTCG
>CAXUKB010000303.1:922-6089 GCA_964251345.1 uncultured Fimbriimonas sp.
GGCGCACCCGCTGGGCCGCGCCCGTCGTCGCCCGCTCGGGGGGGGGAGTGGGCGAGACCGCAACGTCGGCCTCCACTTCAACTCGGATCTTGCATAGCTTGTTCAGCCGTTCGGCGGAACGCCTGTGCCCGCTCGACGAGAGCGTCGTGCGACAACGCGGGGTCGACCAAGGCGCCACCCACGCCGACCGCAACGGCCCCCGCGGCGAGGAACGCACCGAGCGTCTCTAGGGTTGCGCCGCCCGTCGGCATCAGGGGAATGTGCGGCAACGGTGCCTTAAGTGACCGCAGATAAGCCGCGCCACCGAGCGCGTCGCAAGGAAAGACCTTGATCACGTCGCCGCCCGCACGATAGGCGGCGACGATCTCGGTGGGGGTAAGCGCGCCGGGCGCGACGGCGACGCCTATGCGGTTGCATGCCCGAACCGTCTCCTCATCGAGCGCGGGCGAGACGACGAAGCGCGCTCCGGCTTCGACGCAGGCCTCGGCGGTCGCCGCGTCGAGCACGGTTCCCGCGCCGACGAGCACGCCTTCGCGCCGCGCCAACTCGCGGATCGTCTCGACCGCGCCGGGCACCGTCATCGTGATCTCCAGCACGTCGATGCCCCCCTCGACAAGGGCTTCGACCATCCGCATCGCCGCTTCCGGAGAGGCGGCGCGCACCACCGGCACGACTTTCGTGCGTCGAATCCAACCCAAGACTTCGCTTTTGTCTATCGATCCACTCCTGCCGTTCTCATCTTCATCGTCTCCATAACCTCGGCGAGCGTCGCCATCGAAACGTCTCCGGGCGTGGTCATCGCGAGCGCCCCGTGCGCCGCGCCGCACTCGACCGCCCACTGCGGTCCCTGGCCGATCATCATGCCGTAGATCAGGCCCGATGCGAACGAGTCGCCCCCGCCCACACGGTCGAAGATCTCCAGGTCTGCTCGCTGAGGGGCATGGTAGAGCTTGCCCCTTTGGTAGACGACCGCCCCCCAATCGTTTCTTGTGGCGCTCGTGGCCGTCCGCAAGGTGGTCGCCACGGTCGAGACATTCGGATAAGTCTCGGCGATTCTCTCGAAGGCCGTTCCGTCACCGGGAGCAAGGCCCAGCAGGGTGTCGAGCTCCTCCCCGCCGCCAAGCAGGACGTCGACGTAAGGCATCAGCATTCGATTGACCTTTCCCGCGGCAGTGGGGCCGCCAAGCGACTTCCAGAGGGAAGGGCGGTAATTAAGGTCGTACGAAACCGGTACGTCGTGACGTTTCGCCGCCTCCATCGCCTCGCGGGCGACCTCGGGAGTGGTGCTGGAGAGCGCGGCGAAGATGCCGCCGGTGTGGAACCAACGGGCTTCCGCCATGATCGCGTCCCAATCGATCTCGCCCCGCTCAAGCCGAGAAACGGCGGTGTGCCCACGGTCGGAGCATCCGACCGGAGCCCGAACGCCAAAACCCCGCTCCGTAAAGTTTAGGCCGTTGCGCGACTCGCGCCCCACGCCATCGTAAGGCGTCCAGCGGAGATAGCGACAATCGACGCCGCCCTGAAGCATCAAATCCTCGATGAGACGACCGACCGGATTGTCCGCGAGCGCGGTGACGATGGCGGTTCTCATTCCAAAACACCGACGTAGCCCGCGTGCGACGTTGTACTCGCCCCCGCCCTCCCAGGCCTGAAAGATTCGAGTCGTCGAGATCCGACCGTCGCCCGGATCGAGGCGAAGCATCACCTCGCCGAGGGCGACGAGATCGAAGGTCTTGGGCGATAAACCGTCGGGCATAGAGGTTAACGATTGTAGTCGGCAGAAGGGCCGCGGCGGCATCAAGCACGCGGATGCTGAGACCTCCTCCCCACGGTTCCCCTCGCCGCTTGCATCGGAAGTCAAGAATCGGTCGAAGGCTTTGCTCCGCATTGGCAAGGGGAACCATTTTAAGGCGTCCGTCGGCTTTCGGATGGGCCGAGGTAGCTTGGCTTGAGGCCACCAAGGTCGACAACGAGACGTTCGATCACAACCCCGGGGTCGACGGCCCAAACCTTGAGAACGTGTCGACCCGGCCTGAGCGTATGCTCGGTGCGAACCTTTTTAACCGCGTCCGAGACGGCGGTTTCCCAGTTGCGGGAGAGATACGCCGTCGCGACGTCGACCACTTGAGGCTTCGCGTCATCGAAGGCAAACGCGACACGGAGACCGTGGCCGGGCTGGAAGGCGAGCGAAGGGCCGACGATCGCTTCGAGCGCCGCCTTTCCCGAGGTAAACGTCGTCAGATCGTACTCCATCCGGGCGCCCCGCCCAGGATCGAAAGGCTTGAACTCGACGGGGAAGGGCTCGACGCCGGAAAGCGTCCGGCCGTACCCGGGGATCGTCTCCCACCTCACCCCCTCAGCCGCGATCCGGCGTGAGGCGTGCTCCGCCTCGATCGCGACCACCCCGTCGCCCTCGACGAAGCCGCGGGCGCCGCCGACGCTCGGTTGCACGGTCACCTCGCAAGTCTTTTTGACCGCGCCACCGGTTATCGTAATCGTTCCCTTGCCGCCTTCAGAGGGCACTTTAGAACGATCGACGGAGACCTCGATGTCGGTTTGGTCCGAGGTCTGGCCGCGGCTCCGAGACAAACGGACCCACGGAGCGTCGGCCGAGACGGTGAAGTCGAGTGGGGCACGGCCCGTGTCGTAAACCTCGATGCGCTTCGTCGGTGCGCCGTAAGGGGTGAAGTCGAGGGGGCCGGCGGTCTCGACTCCCAGCCCCGCCGCGTCCGGAAGCGTGACCTCCGTCACCTTCGGCATCACGTTCGCGTCCGGCTGCTGCCAAGACGTGTAGCCGATGTGAGTCTGGTCCATGAAGTGGTTCCACTTGCCACCGTTGACGGCGTGGTACTCGGCGGTGACGGCGGCGTCCTGGGCGAAGAGGGCGCGGACTCGCGCCGCCTCGACGTTGGCACTCGCCCGTCCCTGCTTGGCATACAGCGCGTTCTTTGCGGCGGCGATGTAGAGATCGTTCACGCCCCACGCGGCCCGGGCGGGATGAACCAGGGGCGGGGAGTAAGCCGACTGAGCCTCGGCGGGCAGTGATTTCCCAATTGTCTTCGCTTCAGCGGTTAGGTTTTGGTACTCCGCGACGACCCGATCGGCCTCTCCGTAGTTCTCGACGCTGTAGGTGTCCGGGGCGATGAGCTCCGGCTTGCGGCGGCCGTTCAATCGGCCCGTCTCCGAGACGATCGACGCGATCGCCTTCGCGTGCGTCGGGCCGAACTCGCGCGCCGCCCAGTGCTCGGTGTAAGCCTGCAGATTCTCCTTGCGCATCGCCTCGGGATCGCGCGCCATGGTGAGGAAGAATTCAAGGGGAAACTCCATCGGCTTGAGGTCGCCCACGTTGACGATCCAGATGCGATCCGCGCCGTAATGGTGGGCGAGGTTCATCTGCTCCCAAATCTTAGGAATGGGGTTCGTATCGATCCACTTGTAGTTGCGCGGACCGCCCACGTAGTCGAAGTGGTAGTACACGCACGCACCGCCTTTCCGATTTCGCTCGGCGGCCGTGGGAAGGCGGCGGATGTCGCCCCAGTTGTCGTCCGCCCAGAGGAGCGTGACGTCGTTGGGGACGCGCATCCCTTTCTCGTAGTACTCCTGGACCTCCTTGTAGAGGCACCAGAGTTGAGGCACCTGGGTCACGTCGGGATTCACGTTCTCCGCGAGAATCTTTCGTTGGGCGGCGACGATGCTCTCAAGGAGCGAGATGTTCGCGGTCTCCGACATCGGCGTGTCGACCTTGCCACGCATCGCCATCGTCACGACGTTTTCGTAAGGTTTGTTTCGGTTCACCCCGTCGGTCCAAAACTTTTCTAAATTCTTGGGATGGGTGGCGTAGTTCCATTCCCGTTCGGAGTAGCCCAAACGGTTCCACTCCTTGTCCGCCCGCATCATGGGCTCGACGTGCGAGGTGCCCATGACGATGCCGTACTCGTCGGCCTCCTTGGGGTTGAGGGTGTCGTCCTCGGAGAAGGCGTTGTTCCACATCGCCGGCCATAGGTAATTGGCCCGAAGACGGAGAAGGAGCTCGAAAACCTTCTCGTAAAACTCGTGGTTGTAACCCTTGAAGTTCGCATTGACCCAATTGGAAAGCGAAGGCGCCTCGTCGTTGAGGAAGATGCCGCGGTACTTGACGACCGGCGACTTGGCGACGGTGCGACCTGTCACGTAGACCGCCGGGTGGTGCTTGACCGGCACGTCGGCCCACCAACTCCAAGGCGAAACGCCCGCCGACTCGGAGAGGTCGTAAACCGCGTAGATGGTGCCTCGCTTGTCCGCACCCGCCACCACGAGCGTGTTGCCGACGACTTGAGTGACGCTCGCCTCCCACTTTCCCCGGATCGCTTGGACGTCGAGCTTGCCCGTCCGAACGAGGGCGTCGATGGTGGGGCTGTGGCCGAGGGTGCCGACGAGGATCCGAAGCCCTTTCAAACTCGCCTCGCCCTTAGAGTCGGCGACCTGAGCGAGATCGTTTTGCAGATCCCTCGCCGCTCGCGCGACGCCCGGCCAGTCGCCCGCATCGATGACGACGCGAGCGGCCCTTCCCTTGGCGATGAGCGGAAAGGCGCCCCTTACCGGGGTAAATCGAACGTTTGGATTGCCGCCGAGGGCAAAGGCACCCGGAGCGCAGAAGAGCGCAAAAAGGAGGGATAAGGTCTTCATCGACGATCATGGGCAGGACGCGAGTCCTAGGCTGGATACGGAATAGGGACCGCACTCCGAGCGGGGTCATTGGTTCACCGCCGAGGCGAGGAAACCGCCGTCTACGACGAGGCTGGTGCCGGTGATGAAGCTGGCGGCATCGGAAGAGAGGAACAGAGCGGCGCCGACAAGCTCCTCGATTTCGCCGAAGCGGCCGAGCGGCGTTCGCATCAGTAACTCCTGTCCGCGCGGCGTGCCGTTCAGTAGAACGCGGTTGAGATCCGTCACGAACACGCCAGGGACGAGCGCGTTCGTGCGAATGCCGTCCTTCGCCCACTCGGCGCCCAAGCTTCGGGTGAGGGCGAGCACTGCGGCTTTGGATGCGCCGTACGCGGCGACCTCGTGGAACGCGACGAAGGATGAGAGCGATGCGACGTTCACGATCCGTCCGCGGCCGCTCGCCTTGAGGGGTTCGTAAAACGACTGGCAGGCACGGAGGACGCCGGTGGCGTTGGTGTCGAGC
>CAXUKB010000304.1:0-2714 GCA_964251345.1 uncultured Fimbriimonas sp.
AACACGCCCCAGTACGCGGGGCTCGAGAAACTCTATCGGGAGTACAAGTCGAAGGGTTTGGTGATCGTCGGCTTCCCGGCAAACAACTTCAACGAGCAGGAGCCGGGATCCAACGCCGACATTAAGCTTTTCTGCAAGGGCAAGTACGACGTAACGTTCCCAATGATGGCAAAGATCAGCGTCAAGGGTGAGGATCAGGCACCCGTCTATAAGTGGCTCATCGCCAACAGCGATCGCCCCAACGATGCGGTCGAGTGGAACTTTGCCAAGTTTATCGTTGGCCGTGACGGCAAGGTCGTCGGGCGCATCAAGCCGCAGGATAAGGTCGACAACCCTGAGATCCGCGCCCAGATCGAGTCTGCTTTGGCGGCGAAGTAGACCGATGAAGATCGCGATCGGAGGCGATCACGCGGGGTTCGATCTCAAGGAGACGATCAAGAAGGACTTGGTTGCCTTGGGCCATGAGGTCGACGACCTCGGAGCCTGTACCTACGAGCCGCTCGACGATTATCCGGACTTTGCCGAGGCGGTCGCTTTGGCGGTTGCCCAGGGCCGGGCCGACCGCGGAATCGTTACCTGCGGATCCGGCGTCGGGGCGGCGGTTGCGGCAAACAAAGTCAAGGGCGTGCGCGCCTCAATCGCAATGGAGAGTTACACCGCACGTCAAGGCGTCGAACACGACGATGTCAACGTGCTCGTCATGGGCGGCCGGGTCATCGGTGTCGAAGTCGCGCGCGAGTGCCTGAAGGCATTCATGGGCGCAACGTTTTCGGGTGAGGAGCGGCATCTTCGCCGCCTGAACAAGGTCAAGGCCATCGAGGCCAGGGGAGCATGAAAGGAGAGTTCGGAATCGTCGGCTTAGGCACCATGGGTGCGGCCCTTTTGCAAAACATGGTGGATCACGGCTTCCACGTCTCGGGCTACGACCTGAGCGCGGAAAAGGCGGACGCCCTCGACAAAGTTCAGGGCATCACGGCGACGACCGAAGTTGAGAAGTTCGTCAAGTCGATCCGTCCGCCCCGGGCGATCATGCTGCTAGTGCCGGCCGGACCTCCAGTCGATGCTGCGATCAAGGCCCTCTTGCCACACCTCGAAAAAGGCGATTTCCTGCTCGACGGCGGCAACTCGTACTTCAAGGACACCTCCCGCCGCGAGAAAGAGTTGCGCGAATCCGGCTATGGATTCATGGGAATGGGCGTTTCCGGTGGAGAACGCGGTGCGCGTACCGGCCCAAGCATGATGCCGGGAGGCACCCCTGAGAATTACGCTCGCGTCAAGGACGTGCTAGAAGCGGTGGCCGCCAAGTACGACGGACAGCCGTGCGTCGCCCTCATGGGCGCGGGCGCGGCGGGCCACTACGTGAAGATGGTCCACAACGGCATCGAGTACGCGATGATGCAGCTCATCGCGGAAGCCTATGACCTAATGCACCGGGCGATGGGGATGTCGAACAGCGAGATCTCCGCCAAGTTCAAGGCGTGGGACGATACGTCGCTCGGGGGATACCTTATCGAGATCACCTCGGTCGTGCTTAGCGCGACGGACGCGGACAGCAAGAACTGCTTGGTGGATGTCATTTCCGACCGCGCAAAGGCAAAGGGCACCGGCAAGTGGACGAGCCAGGACGCCATGGACCTCGGGATCGCCGTACCGATGATCGATGCCGCGGTGAACGCTCGCGAACTCAGCGCGCTCAAAGAAGAGCGCGTGGTCGCCGCCAAGCGATTCCCAGACGATCCGACCATGGACGCAGGCGATAAAGAGGCGGCGCTCGCCTACGTACCCCGCGCGCTTCTCGCCGCCTTTCTACTCGCCTATGCGCAGGGGCTCACCCAGATCCGCGCCGCCAGCGAGGAGTACGGCTTCGGCACGAATCTCGCCGACGCCACCGCGGTATGGCGGGCCGGCTGCATCATCCGATCCAAGTTGCTCAGCCCGATCCACGAAGCGATCGTCGCGCAGCCCGATCTTCCGAACCTGCTCATGGCCGAGCGGTTCGACGTCGAGATCGAAGGACTGCTTGGAGCACTGCGCTCGATGGTGGTCAACATGGTGAACCACGGCATTCCCTCGCCCTGCTTCTCCGCCGCCCTCGCCTACTTCGACACGTATCGCACCGAGCGACTCCCCGCCAACCTCACGCAAGGACAGCGTGATCTTTTCGGCGCGCACACCTACGAGCGCATCGACAAGCCAGGCTCCTTCCACACCCACTGGGAAGAATAAGACGACTCGGATTGTGGATGAGCCGTCGCCGGAGCTCCACAGTTCGCCTTCCGCCATCGACAATCCAAAATGATCCAAGCTCCCATGCCTCCGGCCCTCGTCGTCATTTTCGGCGCGAGCGGCGATCTCACCAAGCGCAAGCTCATCCCTGCGCTTTACAACCTCTTTCTCGACAAACAGCTACCGGAGAAGTTTTCCATCGTCGCGATGAGTCGCCAGGGTGAGACGGACCAGTTCTGCACGAACATGAAGGAGGCGGTCGCCCAATTCTCTCGACGGGGCAAGCCGGACGACAAGACTTGGGATCAGTTCTGTTCGCGGCTGGAATACATTGCGGGCGACTACGCCGACCCGGACGTTTACGTGCGGCTTGCGCAAAAGGTCGCCAACGAAGAGAAGGACGATTTTGGCGAGCCGTGCTCGCGCATCTTCTACCTTTCGATTCCTCCTTCCGTCTTTGGCACGGTCGCCACAAAGCGTGGCGCGTT
>CAXUKB010000304.1:2724-6074 GCA_964251345.1 uncultured Fimbriimonas sp.
CGGCGACGCGTTCGCGACCGCATCGTCGTCGAAAAGCCTTTCGGCCGCGACCAAGACTCTTCGGAAGCGTTGAACCGGACGCTACTCGCCTCCTTCGATGAGTCGCAGATCTATCGCATCGATCACTACCTCGGCAAAGAAACGGTTCAGAATCTGATGGCCTTCCGGTTCGCGAACACGCTGTTCGAGCCGATCTGGAATCGCCGCTACGTGGACCACGTTCAGATCACGGTGAGCGAAGAGGTGGGCGTCGAAAAGCGCGGCGGATATTACGAGACTTCGGGCGCGCTTCGGGACATGATCCAGAATCACCTGTTGCAGCTCATGTGCCTCGTGGCGACGGAACCGCCGGTGAACTTCGACGCGAACGAAGTCCGGAACAAGAAGGTCGACGTCCTCCGAGCGATTCGGCCGATTCCGAAAGACCGCGTCTCGGAATACTGCGTCCGGGGCCAGTACGGAGCGGGTCGCGTCTGCAACGAGATCGAGCCCGGGTACCGGGAAGAGGACGGCGTCGCGCCCGATAGCGACACCGAGACGTACGCCGCCGTCAAATTGTACGTCGACAACTGGCGATGGGAAGATGTGCCGTTCTACCTTCGCACCGGCAAGCGCCTCGCTCGCAAGCTTTCTCAGATCGTAGTGCAGTTCCGACCGGTGCCGCACCGTATGTTTCCGCCCACTTCGGCCGACGTCTTCGAGCCCAACCGGCTCATCATCAACATTCAGCCGGAAGAAGGCATCGTCCTTAAGTTTGAGGCGAAGGAGCCCGGCAGTGGAATGCGCCTCCGCAACGTCTCGATGGACTTCACCTACGGCGAAGCGTTTCATGCGCAGAATCGCGAAGCGTACGAGACGTTGCTCCAGGAAGTGATGGAAGGCGATGCGACGCTCTTCATGCGTAACGACCAAGAGCATGAGGCGTGGAACGTTGTGATGCCCATTCTCGATGCTTGGTCGAGCATTCCGGCCACAAGCTTCCCGAACTACGCGGCGGGCACGTGGGGGCCGGAGGCGGGTGACTCGCTTCTCGCCAAGGAGGGTCGAAGCTGGTTCAATCCCACCGCGCCCCTTCAGAAGAGTCTGGTGAAAAAGTGAACGTCCGGTCTCTTCCGGACGCCGACTGGATCGCCGGTGCCGCCGCCGCCTTGATCGGGCAACGGATGGCCGATTCCCAGGGAACGTTCGATCTCGTCCTCAGTGGCGGATCGACGCCCAAGAAGCTCCACGCGAAACTGGCGGAAATGGATCTGGACTGGTCGAGGGTGAGAATTTGGTTTGGCGACGAGCGGCACGTACCGCTCGACCACCCGGAGAGCAACTACCGGATGGCCCAGGAGACGCTGTTTTCCAAGATTCCCGCGCCCGCGGCGATCTTCCCGATGTTCAAGGGAGGGAGCGGGGACGAGGATGCCGCAGCCTACGCCAAAGATCTGGAAGTTCTCGGCGACAAGCCGTTCGACATTTTGCTGCTCGGAATGGGTCCGGACGGCCATACGGCGTCTCTCTTTCCGGGTGAGCCTTCGGTGCGGGTCACCGATCAGAGTGTAGTCCCGAGCGTGGGTCACGCGGGCGTCCGAGAAAGGATCACCATGACGTTCCCCCGGCTCTACAAGGCCGATCAGACGCTTCTGTTGATCGCCGGGGCGGACAAGAAAGATCCGCTTAAGCACGCCTTGAAGGATGCATACGATCCCGACAGGCTGCCAATCCAAGCGATCCTGAACGGACCTTCGGATGTAACGCTGTTCGTCGATGTGCTCGCCGATCCCGGCGTGTAGCGGTTCGCGCCGCTACAATAGGACGGTATGCGAACGTCGCTCGTCGCCATCGTCACCGCCCTAACTGGGTTTATCCTTGGTTGGACGCTGCACAGCGGTAAGGCGCACGAGACGGTTCGGTACGTTGTGCCGCCCTCCAAGGCACCATCGACG
Organism: uncultured Fimbriimonas sp.; assembly: GCA_964251345.1. Taxonomy (GTDB): domain Bacteria; phylum Armatimonadota; class Fimbriimonadia; order Fimbriimonadales; family Fimbriimonadaceae; genus Fimbriimonas. The sequence continues at coordinate 4,659 of CAXUKB010000304.1, forward strand.
GTGGCCAAGACGGAGGCTCCCTTCCCCGACTTGCCGAAGCCACCCCTCGACACTCCCCATCCGAGCTCTGATCGCGACTCGTCACCGGCGTTGCCCTCGAACTCTCCCCCTTCCCTGGTCGGTGATTTGCCGGCGCTACCGCCTGCCACCACCGACGGAGGACCGATCGCGCCGCTCGCTCCGGCGAAAAAACTTCCCATCGCCGACCTCAACGCCGACGAGGCACTCGCGAGAAGGGTCGTGCTCGGCGTCGGAGGAGAGATCGTGTCGAGCGCCGACGCTCAGGACTCATCGGCAAGGTTGGACGTTCGCTGGTGGCGGAAGTCGCTCCCGGCGGTCTCCTTCGACTCCGAACGGCCTTGCGGTCTTCGCTCGGCTCTCGCGCCGTCACGAGCGACGGTGGAACGGTGGGAGGCTCGAGCACCGAGGTGAGAAAGGCCGAGGACGAGCTTTCCGGTCTTAAGAAGCAACTCGAGCGTGCTCAGGAAGACTTTCTCCCCAACGCACCCGCCCTCCGCAATGTGGAAGACGCTTACCGGGCGGGAGAGCAGAACCTCTCGGAGATTCGCCGGATCTACGCTCGCCAGCGTTTGAACATTCTTCTCCGACCGATTTTGGGAGGCTGATGCGTGGCCATCCACGGCGTCCCCTCGGCGCGTAGCCAGCACCTGGTGTTTCTGGCTCACGTTTGGGCCTGCGCGCCCTTCATGATCACGTGGACGCGCGATCACTCCGTTCATGAGAAGCTTGCAGATCCGACCATTGCCGCGCTTCGGCCGTTTATCGTCGCGATCCTTCTGTACCTCGGCGGTCGTACGTGGCTCGCGTGGCGAGATCCGCGTTGGCTCCGATGGAACTATGTCTTTCCTCCGCTCGACGTCCTTATCATCACGGCACTCATCGCGGTAAGCCACCGAGGTCCTCTGAGCACCTTGACGTTGCTCTACTTCTTTCCGATCGCGCAGGCGGCAGGATCGTTGAACGTCCGCTGGGCCGCGTTTATCGGCGTCTGCGTCGTCGTCGGCACATCCTTCGCCACCTACAATCCACCGTACTATCCGGAGGGCTACGAGGATCCGGCGCTCAAGGGATTGCGCCAACTCCTGCGAGACGACCTTCTCAACGTCGCCTTCCGCATCTATTTTATGATCGTGGTGTCAAGTTTGATGACGTACCAGGCTCGAATCGCCGCGGAGTACCGGGCCGAGGCGAGGCTTGCGGAGGATCGAAACCGACTCGCGCTCGACGTCCACGATGGCGTACAAGGGTCGCTGATCGCCGTCGCGAGTGGCCTGGAACTTATCGCTCGCGTGGCGGAGCGGGAACCGGAGCGGGTGGCCCCCCTCGCCGAAGACGTGCGCGCGAGCGCTCGAGACGCCGCCGACGAACTGCGCTTCTTCGTACAGCGCCTTCGGC
>CAXUKB010000305.1:0-6066 GCA_964251345.1 uncultured Fimbriimonas sp.
GGGCACCTCCACGACGGCGAACAACTGGGGGTACCGAACCCATATGGCGTTGAATTACTTCGGCACCTCCGCCAACTACGGGGCGGATGCTCGGAGCATGACAGCCTTCCAGAGCCCCGCCGAGCGCGTCGCCTTCGCGTACGGGGAGGATCAGTATCTGACGGGTAACACGAACAACTTACTCTCGCAGCATTGGTTCGATGGCCAGAAAGCTTCTTGCCCGGCGGTTTCTCAGACGCCGACGAACTGGTACAACGACCAGTCGAACCAACTCGCCCGCGCGGCGGTTCACCTCCATGCTGACGGCATCATCGGCGTCTACGTGGACTCTCACGCGAAGAAGGTGAACTACAAGCTGCTCACTAGCCCGCAGGCCACATTCTCGACGGAGTCCACGTGCGAAAAAACCCTGTTCTATGGACCGAGCGGCCAGTATCCCTCCGCCGACAACCCGGACACTGCCATCACACGCGCATGGGGCCGGTTCTGGGATGGCAGCTACTGAAATGAAGCGAGCGATCCTCCTTCTCATCGGACTGTGCGTCGTCGCGGGCACCCTCTCGGGTTGCGGCGACACCCCGTCCACCCCCCTCGCCCCGGACCAGCCGAAACCGCCTCCCGGACCTCCTCCCAACATGGACCAGATGATGCGAGGAACTCGCGGACGCGACTCGAAACACTGAGATTCGTCTGAAGACCCGCGTCGCCGCGCATCGAGATGCGGCGGTGCGCCCCTTTCAACGCCAAATTGCCCGGTCCAGACCGGGCGCAACGCGGTGGCCGGGCCATCGGTAGGCGAGCGCAAGCCGCCGCGAACGAAAGCCATCCCTCTGCGGCATGCCTGTGAACCCAACACCGATGCTCCCTCTGCTCACGATGCTCTCCTTCTCCGCGTTCAGTCCAGGGCAACCCTGGAGCGACACGAGCGGCACTCTGATTCAAGCCCACGGCGGAGGCTTACTCCTTCGTGGCAAGACGTACTACTGGTACGGCGAGAACAAAACGGAGGGCTACAACAACAAGGTCGGCGTCTCGTGCTACTCGTCCACGAACCTGCACGACTGGAAAGACGAGGGCGTAGTCCTTCCCAAGGCGGCCTTCCCGGCGATGTTTACGGACACGGGCGTGGCCGAGCGCCCGAAGGTGCTCTACAACGCGCGGACGAAGAAGTACGTGATGTGGATGCACGCCGACGTCAACGGCTATCGGGTTTCCGAAGCGGGCGTGGCGATCGCGGATACCCCGGCCGGGCCGTTCCGCTGGCTTCTGAGCTTCCGTCCCGTAAGGAGCAGCACGTTCCGCGACATGAATCTCTTTCAAGACGAGGATGGTCGTGCCTACATCTTCTACTCGGGCGAGGAGAACCAGACGATGCACGTCGTTCGCCTCAACCGGGAGTACACCGCCCCCGACGGACCGCTGATGGAGGGAGAGAACTGGGCACGGATCCTCGTCGGCAAGGCACGGGAGGCTCCCGCGCCGTTCAAGTCCGGAGGGCGATACTATCTCGTCACGTCCGGCACCAGCGGGTGGGCGCCGAACGCGGCTGACGTGGCGGTGGCGGACCGCCCGCTCGGACCCTACCGGATGCTCGGCAATCCTTGCGTAGGCGAGGGAGCGAAGACCACCTTCGATTCGCAAGCCGCCTTCGTTCTGCCCGTGCCAGGGCGTCCTGGTTCCTTTATCTACATGGGCGACCGTTGGAACAAGGATGACCTCACCAACTCTCGCTATGTCTGGCTCCCGATGACGGTCGCGGGAGACGACGTGAAGCTTTATGGGCGCGACCGCTGGGACCTCTCGGTCTTCGACGAACTGAAGCCGAAGCACCGATGACGACGGCCACCGTTTTCGGATTGTTGGGCGTCGTCGCGGCGACGCTCCTGGCGTACGACGTAGGCGAGCAGGCGGTCGAGCGGGACGATTCGAACGGACGCGTCGCCGTCGTCTACTGGGAGAAGTGGACGGGCTCGGAGGCCGACGCGATGCGCAAGGTCGTGGACGACTTCAACCGCTCCCAGAGCCGCATCCGCGTCCAGTACCTCAGCATCTCCGGCGTTGAGAGCAAAACCATGCTCGCGACCGCAGGGGGCAACCCGCCCGACGTCGCGGGACTCTATCTCGATCAGGTCGTCCAGTTTTCCGACGCCAAGGCGCTGACCGATCTCACCGGCATGGTCCGAAGCGCGGGCATCAGGGAGTCGGACTACATCGGGGGCTATTGGGAGGCCCTCAACGTGAAGGGGCATCTCTACGCCCTTCCCAGCACGCCCGCGACGATCGCGCTCCACGTCCGCACCGACCTCATGCCGCCCGAGGCCGACAAGGCATCCACGTTCCCGAAAACCGTCGAGGAATTCGACGATCTTATGTTCCGCATCTCCACGAAGAGCCCCGACGGTGGGCTCAAAGAGGCGGGTTTCCTGCCCGGCAGCCCCGGTTGGTGGAACTGGGCATGGGCCGACTTCTTCGGGGGTAGCGTCTTCAAGGACGGCCGCCTCGCCGTCGATTCTCCCGAGGACCTGCGCGCTTTCGAGTGGATCGAGGGCTACGCCAAACGCTTCGGCTCCAAAGCGGTTCAGAGCTTTCAAAGCGGCTTCGGCGGCTTCGCTTCCCCCCAAGATCCGTTCCTCTCGGGCAAAACGGCGACGGAGTTCAACGGAACTTGGAAGGCAAACTACGTCAACCTCTACAAGCCCGGCCTAAGATGGTTCGCGGTGCCGTTCCCCCATCCCGCGGGTCGCCCCGATCTCGCCGACCGAACGATCTTGAATCAGGACGTGCTCACCATCCCTCGCGGCGCGAAGCACGCGAAGGAGGCGTTCGAGTTCATCCGGTACGTTCAGCGGCAGGACGTGATGGAGGGCCTCTGCTCGGCGCACGGCAAGAACTCCCCGCTCGCGCGGGTCAGTCCTGCCTTTTTCGCCCACCACCCGAATCCCGAGATCCGCCTCTTCGACCGGCTCGCCCGCTCGTCCGGCGCGTTCTCCCAGCCTCAGGTCGGGATCTTTCCCCAGATCAACGCGGAGATGAACGTCGCCTTCGAGGAGGTCAACACCGGAGTCAAGACACCCAAGCAGGCGCTTCATGACGCGCAGATTCGGCTCCAACTCGTCTGGAACACCTACCGCGCGCAGGTGCTGGGCGAATGAAGAGCCGGGACGCACGGGTCGGGCTGCTCTTCGCCGCGCCGTGGATTCTCGGCTTCACGGTCTTCCTGCTGTACCCCCTGCTTGCCTCGCTCTTTACCAGCTTTACGAGCTACTCGATCTTGCGTCCGCCGCGCTGGATCGGGGCGGCGAACTACGTGGAGCTCGCCCACGACGACGTGTTCTTCACCACCCTAAAGAACACTCTTTGGTATGCCGCCGGAGCGGTACCGTTAAGCACCGTCGTGGCGATCGGCCTCGCCATGCTTCTGAACACGAAGGTGCGCGGCATGGGCCTCTACCGAACGATGTTCTTCCTGCCGTCGCTCGTCCCGATGGTCGCGCTCGCCACGCTCTTCCTTTGGATCTTCAACGGCGATTACGGCCTCCTGAACGCGGGATTCAAGGGCGTCCACACGACACCACCGAACTGGCTCGGTGACCCCGTGTGGGCAAAGTGGACGCTCGTGCTCATTGCCATGTGGGGCTGCGGCCAGGCGATGGTGATCTACCTGGCGGGACTCCAAGACGTGCCGCAGTCGCTCTACGAAGCGGCCGAACTGGACGGCGCGCGGTTTTGGAGGAAAACCGCGAGCGTTACCCTGCCGATGCTCTCGCCGGTGATCCTCTTCAACGTGATCATGGCGATCATCGGCGCGCTTCAGGTGTTCGCAATTCCCTATGTGATGTTCCCCGGCGGTGCGCCCGCTCGCTCGACCTACTTCTTCACGAGTTACCTCTTCGACAACGCCTTCACCTACCAGCGCATGGGCTATGCAAGCGCGATGGGATGGGTGCTGTTCCTTATCACCCTCGGTCTCACGGCCCTTGCGAGCAAGCTCTCCGCTCGCCACGTCTACTACGAGGGTGGCTAAGCCATGGCCGTCCGCACTCCCGTCGCGAAGACCGCACTCACTCACGTCGCTCTCGTGGCGCTCGCCGTCCTTTTCGTCCTGCCGCTGCTCTGGATGCTCTCAACCGCCTTAAAGCCTATCGGCGAGACGATGACCACCCCCCCTCGCTGGATTCCGACCAAGATTTTGTGGGGCAATTTTCCAGAGGCGATCCGCTATGGGAGCAAGGAATTGGGCTACGTCCCCTTCCTCCTCTATGCCCGTAACACGCTGGTGATTACCGTTCTCTCGGTGACCGGCGCGGTCTTCTCGAATGCTCTTGTGGCCTACTCTTTCGCCCGTCTGCGGTGGCCCGGACGCGAGGCGTTTTTCAACGTCACCCTCGCCACGATGATGGTGCCGTTCCCCGTGACGATGGTCCCAACGTTCGCGCTCTTCCGATGGCTCGGCTGGGTCGGGTCCTTTAAGCCGCTCTGGGTCCCCGCGTTCTTCGCGAGCGCGTTCTCGATCTTCCTTCTTCGCCAATTTTTCCGTACGATCCCGATGGAGCTGAGCGAGGCGGCGAAGATCGATGGCGCGTCGGAGTTCCGCATTTTCGCGGACGTCGTTCTCCCGCTCGCCCGTCCTGCCCTTGCCGTCGTCGCGCTTTTCACCTTCATGGGCTCCTGGAACGACTTCCTCGGGCCGCTCATCTACCTCGTCGACCAAAAAACCTTCACCCTCTCGCTCGGACTCCAGGCCTACCAAACCCAGCACGGGGGCACCCCTTGGAATCTCCTTATGGCCGCCTCATGCCTCGTGATCCTGCCCGTGGTCGTCGTGTTCTTTCTCGCCCAGAAGCTGTTCATCCAAGGGATCGCCACGAGCGGCCTCAAGTAACTCCAAAAAAATCCATGATGGTCACCGCCGCCCTCGCTCTTCTTGCTCCCACCACGCTTCGGCAACGGATCCGGTTCGACGCCGATTGGCGCTTCTACCGCGTGCCCCAGGTGTCCGCTCCTTCCGCCAGAGGACCTTTTAAGTGGGAGTTAAAGCGGGCCGCCGCGACAAGCCTCGACATCACGACTCTGCCGGACGATATCGCTGCCGGCGATTGGAAGCCGACGCAGCTTGGGGAGGACGTGTTCAACGGTCATCGTGGCGACGCCTGGTATCGCACGGACATCGGCAAGGGCGTCCAAGGCGCGACCAAGATCCTTTCGTTCGAGTCGGTGGATGACGACGCGGTGGTGTTCCTCAATGGGAAGCGGCTTTACAAGCAGATCGGCTATGGCATCCCGTTTCGAGTGCCCGTGCAAGAGGCATGGCGGCCTGAGGGGCCAAACACGCTGATCGTTCTCGTTGAGAACACGAGCGGCGCGGGCGGCATTAACGGCACCGTCGACTTTCTAGGCGAGAAGACGAGAACCGTTCCTCGGGAGATGCGGCGTTCGTTCGACGACTCGAAGTGGCGCGCCGTCCACCTGCCGCACGACTACGTCGTGGAGGGAGCGTTCGACAAGAACGAAGATACGGGACACGGCAGCTTGCCCAAGCCTGTCGGCTACTACCGAAAGACGTTCGTACCACCCGCGACCATGCGGGGCAAGAGCGTGTGGATCGACTTCGACGGGGTCTACCGCGACTCCGATGTGTACCTGAACGGCAAGCTACTCGGGCACCAGGACAGCGGCTACATGGGCTTCCGATACGACCTCTCGAAGAGGCTTGAGTACGGCAAGCCGAACGTCCTTGCGGTGATGGTCGACCCGCGCCAGAACGAGGGATGGTGGTACGAGGGCGGCGGCATTTACCGTCACGTCTGGCTTAACGCCGCCGATCCCATCCACATCCAGCCGGACGGCACCTTTGCTCGCGCCGTCGTCAACGGCGGTGTCTCCGACCTTAAAGTCGACGTCACGGTCGCGAACGATGGCGGGAGGGGGTTGGTCGACGTTCATTCCGAGGTCCTCGATCCAATCGGTCGGGTCGTAGGCGTTTTGGACGCGAAGAAGGTCGCGGTTCCGTTGGGTGGAAAGACCAACGTCGCAGGGGCCCTCACGATCAAGAACCCAAAGCTGTGG
>CAXUKB010000306.1:0-442 GCA_964251345.1 uncultured Fimbriimonas sp.
CTTCAAACCCGCCCTCGCGGCGGACACAGGGGGTCGTTCAGTGGGTGAAGACGCCGCAACCCGTTTGCGCCCCGTCCCAAACTGCCCCGTCGTATAATGCGGACCGTGAGGTTCACCGCGCGGCAACTGATCATTTCCGTCTGCGTCGTCTCGATGGGCGTGACGTTCGCGCTCCAGGCGCACCGCACCGGGCTCCGCAGCGCGCTCGGGTTCTTGGCCTTTGGGTCGGTCCTCGGACTCGGGACCTTCTACGCCGCGCGAAAGCTCCCGTTAAAGTAAGGGGTTACGACAAGATTAGAGTCGATCCACGAGGCCGCGCCCGCGGCAGCCCGCGCCTACGGGATGCCGTCGAACGAAGCGTGAGAAGCCGCCGACGACCGCACGGGGCGCCCGTGGCATCCACCCTCCCGGAGAAGGCGGCGCGTTCGGTCCTTGTGCCAAG
>CAXUKB010000306.1:452-6049 GCA_964251345.1 uncultured Fimbriimonas sp.
GTCTTTTCCGTGCCAAGGTTTCGCGTCCTCCTCCTCGCCGTGCCGGCGTTCGCCCTCGGCGGTCTGATCGTGGCCGCGACGACGGGGACCGCCCGCGCCCAGGGGACCCCGCCGCCGCAGAAATCCTCCCCGGCCGCCGGCCAAACCGCGCCGAAAACGGCCGTCGCGCCGCCGGTTCGCCCCGTGCGGTTCAACGACGCGTGGGAGTACCGCTACTACTTCTGCGGCGCGGCCGAGCCCTGCGCCCAGGACGGGGGAAAGGGCGCCTATGCCCACCTGAACACCCTGGGCGACGAAGGGTGGGAGGCGTACGGCTACGTCGCCAGCACGACGGGGTTCAACTGGGAGCTTAAGCGGCGAAGGTAGCCCCTCGCGTCCCTCGACAGGAAATCGCCGCCGAAAATGTCGATCGGCCCGGGGCCGGTGCGACCCGGTGGTGGGCGGAGCGTCCCTCCGCCCGTTAGAGGAAAAACACACCATGAAGTTCCTGTGCCTTGGCTTTCTCGACATGGACCGGTTCGACCGCGCGCCGGAGGCGGTCAAGGACGAGATCCTCCGGGCGTGCGCCGCCCAGTGCGTCCCCTTTCGGGCGACGGGCAAGGTGATCGAAGAGGAGGGGCTGCAGCGCATCGGGCTCGCCAAATCGATCCGCCCCCGGAAGGGCCGCCCCTTCGTGACCGACGGTCCGTTCATGGAGACGAAGGAGCAGATCGGCAGCTTTTTCGTCGTGGAGGCCGAGAGCCTCGACGAGGCGGTCGCGGTCGCGTCCCTGCACCCCGCCGCGCTCTACGGCGAGGAGTACGGGTTTGGGATCGAGGTGCGCCCCATCGAGTAAGCGCGTTACCGTTTGGCCGCGATCGTGCCGGTCACGTCGGACTCCACCGAGGTGACCCGCGCGTCGTGACTCATCGCCCTCGCCTGCGTTTCGGTCGCGGCGAAGGAGAAGATGCCGGCGTACGCGTAGGCCGCGTTCAGGGTCGCGCCGTATTGGGCGCAGACCGTGGTGGCGACCGACGTGGCGTTCCCGTCGTCGCCGCCCGTCGGCTCCTTGTAGGCGCCCGTCGCGAAGACGGCGAGGTACTCCCCGGCGATCGCGTTCGGCGAGGTGGAGAAGCGGGGATCCCCGCTCGCCTTCCCCGACGACGAACCGCCGCAGCCCGCCAGCGCAAGCCCGGCGAGGAGAAAGGAGCGAAGATTCACGCGCCCCATCATAAAGGATGAAACGTCCGAACGTCAAGGCGTCCGGGGCGGGAACCGGGGGTGCCACAGATCGAGGAGAATGTCGGGAACGGGGGTGCCACGGGTCGAGGTGGGGGTCTGTACCACCGTCACCCGTGCTTCGGCGCACCGAGAGGCAGGGGTGACGGGCACGATCATCCCTTTACCCGTGGCACCCCGATTCTTGGTCGGAGGACGGTAACTTCGACTCACGAAAGACTCACGCAGGCCGGACAGGATGGGTTCGATATGAGTCCGTTTGCCGCCCGCTTCTCCCCGCTTCTTCTCCTCGCCGCGCTCGCGCCCCTCGCCGCCGCCGATCCCTCGCCCATGGCGCAGGCCAAGCAGGAGGCCGCGATGTACCGATCTCTGCTCTTGAAGAAAGAGTTCGGGATGCTGGACAAGGGGATCAGCCCCAAGTTCTCGATCGTCTATCCCGACGGCCGGAAGACGGGCAAGGCCGGATTCCTAGCGGACACGAAGGAGTTCTGGGGTCCGCTGAAGGTGAAGAGCCTGATGGTCGACGTGATCTCGGCGAAGGGGAGCGGCACCTCGCAGGTGTTCGTCTGGGAGTTCAAGGCGGACGGGACGATGAAGCTCAAGGGGCCGAAGCCCGCCGTCGTCAAGAACGACGCCATCTTCGAGTTGCACAAGGTCAAGAAGGGCGGCGCTTGGATCGTCGACTCCGGGAAGTGCCTCAAGATGGTGACGACCGTCGACGGCAAGGCGATGCGCTAGCCTTCGATCGCCCGGCTGACGTATGGGGCGCCGCAGGTCCGGGGTGCCATAGATAAAGGGATGATCGTGCCCGCTAGGTGCTTCCCGGAACTCCCGGGTACGGGTGGCGACCGCACGAGGCATCGGTCTCTACCCGTGGCACCCCCGGCCCTCCAACGTGAGGGCGGCGGTTGGAAGCCACGGCGGCCGCGGGAGCGTCGTATACTCGCCTGCGTCGCCGGAATCGGACCATGCAATCTTCCAAGGCTCTCCTCCTCGCCGTCGCCCTCGGCCTCTCCGCGCACGCGGCGACGGGGCAAACGAAGCCCGTCCGAAGGCCCGCCACCCTCGGGACCGCGCAGCTCCCCGGCGACAACGGCAAGATCGGCCAAGCCTACACGATGGGCAAGGAGAGCCGGCTGAACTTCGTGCTCACCGGCGTCCGCTACGCCAAGACGCGCTGGAGCCACGGCAGCGATACCACGGCCCCCACCGTCGGGCAGAAGCTCTTGATCCTCGACTATCAGGTTCAGAACCCGAATCGCGAGGTCACGAGCTTCTCGGAAGGGGCCCTGACGTTCACCGCCATCGATGGCGAGGGCGCGAACCACGAAGGCGTTCCGGGCGTCGTGGGGAAAGGCCGGGCCGCCGAGCTGTCCATCGCCCTCAAGCCCGCCCAGCGCATCGACGCCGAGAGCGTCGTCGTGGTGCCCGCCAAAGGACCGATCCCCAAGCTCATGGTGGCCCACCGCTCCGGCGGCGGCGTGCTTCGCTACGATCTTCACGGCCTCGTCGGACCCCTCCCGAAGCCCCTGAGCGAGAACGGAGTCGACGCTCTGCCCCGCGTGGCCGGCAAGGCCGGGGTCGCCTACCCCCTCCTGATGACCGACCTGACCTACGTCTCGACGGCGTTCAAGGCGGGCGCGTTCGCGGACCTGAGCGAGCAGGAGGGCAAGGTTTACATGCTCGCGAAGATCGCGCTCGTGGTTCGAACGCCCGGCAACCAGGCCTTTCAGATTCACGGCGAGGCGATCGACGAGGACGGCGAGCGCTATCCGAGCATCAATCTCCACAAGGCGAGCACCGACGGGGAGATCGGCGGCATCGGCGAGCCGGGCCAAGAGGTCGCCTGCCGCATGTTGCTCGCGGTCCCGAAGGGGGTCAAGATCGCCAAGCTCCGCGTCTGGGAGGGTGACAACGAATACGCCTCGTCCGCGATCGAGCTGCCCCTCGGCCTCTACGCCACCGAGGACGGACAGCCTTTGAAGAAAGGCGCGTAGCGGTCGGGGTTGAGAGGTGATCGTGCCCGCCTCGGTGCTTCTCGAAGCGAGCAGGGGCCACCTCGTGTCCTGTTAATCCTCATTGTTGGCCTGTAGGGGCTCCCGCCGACGCTGAAGTCTCGGGCCACAGCGACCCCGCGGTTGGGGCTTGATCGCATCCGAGCCCTCGACTCAGCTCCGTTCGATCTCGCCCGCGGCGCGGTCCAGGGCGGCGGTGACGGTGGCGAGGGACTCGGGCGAGAGCTCGCCCTTGGCGAGGCGCAGGGAGATCGCGGCGCGCAGGTTGTGCATGGCGCGCATCATCTCCGGCGCGGCGGGCGCGCCGAAGCGCTCGCGGAAGGCGTCGAGGCGGCCGCGCATCGCTCCGATGGCCGAGGCGTTCGTCTCGCGGGCGGCGCGGCCCTCGTCGGTGAGGCGGTAGAGCTTTTTGCTGCCCTGCGTCTCGCCTTCGATCAGCCCGGTCTCTTCCAGGAAGGTGAGGGTGGGGTAGACGATGCCGGGGCTCGGGGTGTACTGGCCGTTCGTCATGTCCTCGATCGCCCGGATGATCTCGTAGCCGTGGCGTGGCGCTTCGGCGATAAGGTCGAGGACGAGCAGGCGCAGGTCGCCCTGCTCGAAGGGCCGCTCGGGCCGTCCGCGTCCCCGCCCAAAGCCGAGGTCCCTGCGGTCCCGTCCGTGGGGGCCGGGGCCCCGCCCTTCGCGATGGTCGTTAAAGAGGTGTTTCATGGTGAGTCGCGTCCTGCCGTTGCGGGTTCTCCTTTCATCATGACGCATCTTAGATCGTTTTTAGTTCAGTCTTAGATATATCTTTCTTATCCTCGGCGTGGCTTCGAGTTTGGGTGCCGTATCATAAGGGGCGTGGAGCCAAAGCGAAGAAGGCTCGTCGCGTCCCTGGCCTTCGTGCTTTTCGCGTTCCTGCTCGTCGACCGTGGGATGCTCGTCCTGGCTCGTAGCGGAAGGATCCGGCACCTCCCCGTTCCCGTGTTTCTCGTCCCGGCGATCTTGATGTCGCTCTTCGTCGTCTGGGCGGTCTACCTCTTGGCGACGCGAGAACGACCGGCCGAAACGCTCTCGACTCGCGCCGATCGAGCGCGGTGAAGAGCGTGGGGTGGATGGCCAAAGAAGATCCCGCAAACGATGGCCTCCCCTTTGGGCGGGGTAAGGGGTCAAGGCGATCTCGTCCGCCGTCGGATCCCCCTTCCGCGTGGGAAGCCTCACGTACACCAACGGGATGTCGAGCGGCGGCGATATCACCTCCGTCCAGCTCAGGACGACCCTCGGCCTGACGCAACCCATCACGACGACCTAGGCGTTCACCTACGGGCTGACGGTCGTCTCGACACCCAACTCGGGCACGGATGACGAGAACGCGGACTACGTTCGGCTCACGAGTCTGCCGAACCGGGAGACTTTCTCCATCAATGGGCAGGCCTACACCCTGACCCTCACGAGCTTCCAGAACGTGGTCGGCGACGGCTTTCTCGCGTCGTCCTCGACGGAGCTCCACGTCCGGGAGGGTCTGCAGGCCTCGGCGGACGTCTACGGCGTGATCGATCCCACCCCCGAGCCCGCGACCTTCGCCGCCCTCGGCCTCGGCGCGGTGGTGTTTGTGAAGCGACGCCGACGGGGCTAGGACGAGAGCCCCGTACTTTTAGCCTCGACTTCCACGCCCGCGATCGCGCAAGATCATGGGAATGGAGAGTGCTTGACGGGGCCGGGAGGCGAGGCGCTGCGCAACCTGCGTGGGGCGCGCGGCCTGAGCCTGGGCGAACTCGCCGCGCGCGCCGAAATCCCGAAGGCCTCGCTCCAGGACTGGGAGACGGGGCGCTACGTTCCGTCCGTCTCCGCCTTAGACCGTGTGCTCGAGACCCTCGATGCGGACGCCCGGACGCGGGCCGGGATTCTCGCGACGGTCGGATCGCCCGAGGCCCGGGCCCGACTGAGCCACACGCCGTGGGGCGCGCCGGTCGACTTCGGCCAGGTGCTGCGGGCGATGCGGCTGCGCCAGGGAAGCGTCCAGGCCGACGTCGCCCGCGCCGTCGGGGTGCGCCAGGGCACGCTCGCGAAGTGGGAGAGGGGCGGCGCCCTGCCAGACGACGAGGTCCTCCACCGGCTCCTCGGGGCGCTGGGGGCGACGGCGGACGAGACCGCCGCGCTCCAGAACGCCACGTCGATTCCAACCCTCGCGGAGTCCGACGTCGAGGCGCGGATCGCCGAGATCGCCCATGTCCAGCCCGTCGCCCTGCGGGACGTGCTGCTGCTGGGACTCGAGGCCGAGCTTTGGCGTCGGGCGATGCGCGACCCGGCGGCGGACGCGGCGCTCGCCCGGACGATGGCGATGCGGGCGCAGCAGGCGCTCGTCCGGGGCGCGTGGTCCGAGAT
>CAXUKB010000307.1:0-5716 GCA_964251345.1 uncultured Fimbriimonas sp.
CTGCGCGCCTTTCAGAGAGTCCAGCTCAACCCCGGCGAGTCGAAGACGGTCACGCTGTCGTTTCCCAGCAAAGAGCTCGCGCGCTACGAGCCGAGCTCGCTCGGCTGGGGCAAAGGCAAGTGGATCGTGGACTCGGGCGACTACAACCTGAAGATCGGCACGTCGTCTCGCGACTTGCCGCTGACCGTCAAGATCACCGTTCCCTAATCGGCTTGGGGAGCCCTTCGGTAGGGTTCCCCAAGCCGAGGCGGATTTGCTCAGCCTTGGGACGGCAGGGTCCGGTTCTTCGGTCCGAGCGTCGGCAGAACGGGGATCGGGATCACACCCGACCCGCCGTCCGCGTCGGGCTCTTTCCAGACCCCATCCGCTTTGAGGAGGCCGACAAGCTCCTCGACGCCGCGCTCTTGCGGCACGCCCGTCTTCACCACGTCGCGCTTCCGGTAGAGCGTGATCTTTCCGCCCGCCGCACCGACGTAACCGTAGTCGGCGTCGGCCATTTCGCCCGGTCCGTTCACGATGCAGCCCATCACCGCGATGGTCAGACCTTTCAGGTGGCGCGTCGCGTCGCGGACCTGATTGAAGACGATCGGCAGGTTGAACTTCGTGCGTCCGCAGGAGGGACAGGCGATGTACTCCACCTTCGTGATCCGCAGACCGAGCGACTGGAGGATGTCGTAGCAGACGGGGATTTCGTGGATGGGGTCTTCGCTAAGGGAAACGCGGATCGTATCTCCGATGCCTTCCATGAGGAGGGTAGCGATGCCCGCCGTCGATTTCACCCGGGCGTAGTCTCCGTCCCCCGCCTCGGTCACGCCGAGATGCAGAGGGTAGCGCATCCCTTCCTCAAGCATCCGGGACGCCATAAGTCGGTTCGCGGCTACCATAATCGGCACGCGCGAAGCCTTCGCCGAGATGTTGAAGTTCGTGTAGCCGTGTTTTTCCCCGAGGCGCAAATACTCTAGGGCGGACTCAACCATGCCCCGCGGCGTGTCTCCGTAGGTAATGAGAATGCGCTCCGAAAGAGAGCCATGATTCACGCCGACGCGGATCGCGCAATCGTGCCGCTTGCAGGCTTCCAGCACGGGAACGAAACTGTCTTCGATTGCCTGGAGCTCAAGATCCCACTCGGCGGGATCGTAGGCGAGTTCGGCCCGCAGGCGATCGACCTCGTTCTCCTCGCGTCCGCGGACATCGACGGAGGAGCCGGTCGCGTTCTGAGAGCGCGTACCGTGCCTTCGAAAGACGAAGAGGCCAGGATTGACCCTGACCTCGTCCACGTGTTTCGCCGCTTCGACCGCGATATCCGATCCTTGATGGTGAACGTCGGCGGTCAGGGGAACGTAGCCGTGGCGTTCGGTCGTCTTCGCGCGAATCTCCGCGAGGCACTCGGCCTCGCCTAGCGAAGGGGTAGTGACCCGCACGAGCTCGCAACCCGCTTTGTGAAGCTCGATGATCTGCTCGACGCAGGCCTCGACGTTCCGCGTCTCCTCAGTGATCATCGACTGAACCATCACCGGGTGACCCGAGCCGATGGTCAGGTTGCCGATGCGGCAAGGAGTCGTAACGCGGCGAGGATAGACGGGTTGGAGACTCATACGAACCGTAGCTTCCTACGGCCGGGATCGGGCCGGAGTGACCGAATCTATTGTGGACGAAGAAAGAGACGCGACAACCACGACTGCTTTCTTCGCTCACGGCTCAGTTGTTGGTGTAGCGGTAGCGATTGCCGCCGCCTCCGCCACCAATGAGGCGGACGATCAGCCACAAGATGAAGCCGATGATCAGGATGCCGACGATGAATCGGAAGAAGCTAAATCCGCCTTCGTGGTAGCCGCCGCCGTCGTCGTAGTACGGACGGTACGTGTAGAAGCTTGGGTGGAACGGCATGTAGTACGTCCATGGACTCGTCATGCTGCCGAGGGCATAGCCCGACCAGAAACCGCCACCGCTGTAGTACGGATGACCGCCGTAGTAGTAAGGGTTCGATCGCGAGTAGCTTCCACTGTAGCCATAGCCGCGGCTCGGATTGATGCTCGTCGAATTGACGCGGCCTGAGTTGCCGAAACTGCCGCTCCGGTTAAACGACCCGCTCGACGAACTCGGACCCGAGTAGCGCGGCGCGGAATACGAGGGATTCGATCGTCCTCCGAAGAAGCCGCCTGAAGAGCGCCCGAAGGAGCTTCCACCGGAGGACCGGCCAAAGGAGCCGCTGGACGAGCGGCCGAACGACGAACCGCCGAATGACGATCGCCCTCCGCCAAAACCGCCGCTACGGCCAAAGCTGCGCTGCCCGAGACCTTCGGCCACCAGGCCAAGGAAAAGCGTCAGGGCAAAGAGAAGAGACAGGGTTCGTTTCATATCAGCGTGGTGGTCGCGATCTCGTCCGCCCCGAACAGGTGGGGCCTGAACAACGTTAAGTACGCACTGACGCGATTCTCGATGGCGTCGACGTCGATCTCTAGGTCCAATAGCTCATTCGAGACGTCCGTCCCATCGAGCCATATTCGAGTTAGCTCAATGGCGAAGGTCGGAGTTTCGTTCTGGATGGTCACCTTGTGGGTGGGAAACTCGAGATCGATCTTGCCCGGGAAAAGCGCCCACTCGCCCGCGCCGGACTGCTGAGGCAGGGCATAGCACGAGGCCTCTCCGCCGTTTCCTAATCCACCCTTGCGCGGTTCGCCGTCGTATCCCCGTCCCGTCTCGAAGCGAAGGTAGAGCCGGTTGGCGGGGAACTCCTCGCCGTTTAGATAAAGGCTGGTGCTGTCCCAGTCTCCTCCCGTATTGAAGATGAAGTAGTTCATCCGTTCGTCCTAGTGTAGCTTGCCTTCCGTCCGGTCCGGCGGGACGTATAGGTCTATTAGATGGAGCCTCTGGATCGATGGTTCGCGGAGCGCGGCTGGACGCCATTCGCGTTCCAGAGAGAGGTGTGGAACGAGTACCTGGCCGGCCGGAGCGGATTGATTCACTCACCGACGGGCACGGGTAAGACCCTGGCGGCGTGGCTCGGCTCGGTGGCGGAGTACCTGGCGGAGCACGGGCGGGAGTCGGCCCGCAAGCGCGAAGATAGCCCCGCTCTCAGGGTGCTGTGGATCACGCCGCTTCGGGCGCTCGCCGCCGACACCGCCGCCTCGCTGCAAGCGCCCCTGGACGACCTTGGCGTACCGTGGAGCGTCGAGTTGCGAACGGGCGACACCTCCTCGTCGATTCGCAAAAAGCAGTCGGCACGGTTGCCGACCGCGCTTGTCACCACCCCGGAAAGCCTTTGCATCATGCTGGCCAACGAGGACGTGGAAGCGCGTTTCGCCGACCTACGGCTCATCGTGGTCGACGAGTGGCACGAGCTGATGGGGAGCAAGCGCGGGGTTCAGACGGAACTCGCCCTTGCCCGGTTGCGCGCGATGCGGCCCCAAGCGCGCACTTGGGGCGTTTCCGCGACGCTTGGAAATCTGGAGGAAGCGCGCGACACCCTCCTCGCCGGAACGCCCGGAGCGATCGTCCACGGTCCGCCGGGGAAGCCGGTGATCATCGACTCGATTCTTCCGCAAAGCGTCGAGCGATTTCCCTGGGCCGGGCACCTTGGCACTCGGATGGTGGAACCCGTCATCGCCGCGATCCAGGAGGGCCAGACGAGCCTGGTTTTCACGAACACCCGCGCCCAGGCGGAGCTCTGGTACCAGGAGATTCTCGCCGCGCGACCCGATTGGGAAGAGGTCGTCGCCCTCCATCACGGAAGTCTCTCGCGCGAGTCTCGCGACGAGGTTGAGAGCGGACTGAAAGCGGGCCGTTTAAGGGCGGTGGTCTGCACCTCATCGCTCGACCTCGGCGTCGACTTTCCTCCCGTGGACCGAGTGGTGCAGATCGGCTCGCCGAAAGGAGTGGCTCGGTTGCTCCAACGCGCGGGAAGAAGCGGCCACCGGCCGGGTGCGGCCTCCCGCGTGTCCTGCGTTCCGACGAACGCCTTCGAGATGGTGGACGTCGCGGCGGCGCGGCAGGCCGCGGAAGCGGGGCGCATCGAGGCCCGCGAGGGCTTACGAAAGCCGCTCGACGTATTGGCGCAGCACCTCGTCACCATCGCGTGCGGCACGGGCTTCTGTGAAGAGGAGCTTCGGCGAGAAGTGGAAGGCACCCATGCGTTCCGCGGCCTTTCGGACGCCGAGTGGGGATGGACGCTCGACTTCGTTACCCGAGGAGGCGAATCGCTCCGCGCCTATCCGGAATACCACCGAGTGACGCGGGGCGAGGATGGAGTCTATCGCGCCGATAGCGAGGAGATCGCCCGGCGCCATCGAATGAGTATCGGCACCATCGTCGGCGACGCCGCAATCGCCGTGCAGTTCATGAAAGGCGGCAAGCTCGGCACCGTCGAAGAGTCGTTCGTCTCTCGGCTCAAACCGGGCGATCGCTTCCTCTTCGCGGGACGAGCCTTGGAGTTCGTAAGGATCAAAGACATGACGGCTTGGGTACGTCGCGCCTCCGCGAGCGTCGGCGCGGTGCCCCGATGGTCGGGCAGCCGCCTGCCGCTGAGCGGATCGCTCGCCGGTGCCATTCGGTCCCTGCTTTCGCAAGCGAAGCAGGGCATTCTGGAGACGCCCGAAATGCGGGCTCTCGCTCCGATTCTCGAACTTCAGGCGCGGTGGTCGGCCATTCCGGACGAAGACGAACTGCTCGTTGAGGCAGTGAGAGACCGGGAAGGCTATCACCTGTTTCTCTTCCCGTTCGAAGGACGGCTGGTTCACGAAGGACTCGCCGCCTTGCTCGCCCACCGGATGGCGCGGCGCGGACCGATCACGTTCACCCTGTCGGTGAACGACTACGGCCTCGAGCTGCTTTCGGCGGAGCCTGCCCCCTTCGAAGAGGCGCTTGCGGACGGACTTCTCGGGGCGGACGACGTCGCCACCGACGTAGAGGAGGCGCTTAACGCGGGCGAGATGGCGAAACGTCAATTTCGGGAGATCGCCCGCGTCGCCGGGCTCGTGTTTCCCGGCTTCCCCGGCATGGGCAAGAACGCGCGCCAGCTTCAGGCGACGAGCGGGCTGTTCTACGACGTGTTCGCCCGCTACGATCCGGGCAATCTCCTTCTTCGCCAAGCCCGGCGGGAAGTCTTGGAGCGGCAACTCGAGGAAACCCGGCTGGTGGCCTCCTTGCGTCGGCTCGGCTCTTCTCGGGTCGTATTGACGCGCCCTCCACGGGCGACGCCGCTCGCGTTTCCGCTGCTGGTCGATCGTTGGCGCGAAACGGTGAGCAGCGAAAGCCTCGCGGACCGGATCGCGCGGATCACGACACAATTGGAGTCGGAAGCGGGTTGAAGCCGAGTCTCGAGATCGAAGTCGCGGGGGAGCGCTTGGAGGCGCGGGGCGACCGGACGCTCCTTTGGCGCGCCGAGAGCACCCTGTTCGTCGCCGACCTGCACTTGGGAAAGGGGGCGGCGTTCCGGGCGGGCGGAGTGCCGGTGCCGGCTGGGTCGACGGCGGCGACGCTCGACGCCCTTTCGCGCGCCGTCGAGGGCGCGGGAGCGGAGCGGATCGTGGTGCTCGGCGATCTCTGGCACGCAAGGGCCGGTCGAACGGACGAAAACCGGGCCGCCTTCGCCCAGTGGCGGCAGGGAAGGGAGCTTCTCCTCGTGCTGGGCAACCACGACCGGGGCGCCGGGGGCGAGCCGGACGCCATCGAGCCTGGACAACCCCCCGGACCTTTGCCGCTCCACCATTTCCCGCAC
>CAXUKB010000307.1:5726-6044 GCA_964251345.1 uncultured Fimbriimonas sp.
GGACCCACCCGCGGGGGCCGGGGGGGAGCCCGACGCCACTGAGCCTGGACGAAAGCTCGGACCCTTTGCGCTTTACCATTTTCCCGATCCGGATCCAAACGGCTATACCCTCGGTGGTCACTTGCATCCGGCCGTTAGGCTGTCCGGCTTCGGCGGAGACTCCCTTCGCCTGCCGTGCTTTTGGTTTGGGAGACGAGTCGGAGTGCTTCCCGCGTTTGGCGATCTGACGGGCGTGGTGGAAGTTCGTCCCGAGCCGGAAGACCGCGTCGTCGGGATCGCCGACGGTGCGGTGGTCTTTGTACCCATACGGGATCGTTT
>CAXUKB010000308.1:0-6040 GCA_964251345.1 uncultured Fimbriimonas sp.
AGATCCTCGATTCGACGCTGATGGTGCGCGCGCACCAGTTCCGCGCGCCTTGGTTCTTGCTCGAGAGAGGCGGTCCCGCGAGGGAGGACGAGGGCGAAGTCTTTGGCGGCTCCCTTGCCTGGTCGGGATCCTTCCGCTTCGCCTTCGAACGGCTTCCGCAAGGTTCCCTGCGGGCGACGTGCGGCATCAATCCGTTCGCCTCGGCCTACCGCCTCCAACCCGGCGAGACCTTCGCGACGCCGCGCATGGTGTGGGGCTGGAGCGGGCAAGGCACCGGGCGGCTCAGCCGGAACCTCCACTCCTGGGTCCGCGCCCATGCCCTACGCGACGGCGACGAGACGCGAACGATTCTCCTGAACAACTGGGAGGCCACCTACTTCAAGTTCGACGAGGCGAAGATCGTGTCCCTCTTCGACGGCGCCAGGGATCTGGGCATCGAGACGTTTCTGCTCGACGACGGCTGGTTCGGTCGAAAGTATCCGCGCGACGGCGACGACCAAGGACTCGGCGACTGGACGCCCGACTCGAAGAAGCTCCCGAACGGCGTGCGTGCTCTCGTGAACGCAGCCAACGCGCGAGGTCTGAGGTTCGGGATCTGGGTCGAACCGGAAATGGTCAGCCCTCGGAGCGAGCTTTTCGAGGCGCACCCCGACTGGGCGATTCGCCAACCCGGACGGGAGCCGGAGACCCAGCGAAGCCAACTCGTGCTCGACCTCACCCAACCGGAGGTTCGTGAATACGTGTTCGCGCTCGTCGACAAGGTACTTACCGACGATCCGGGCATCTCCTACCTGAAATGGGACTGCAACCGGTACGTGACCCAGCCTGGATCGCCCCACCTGCCGCCGGGCGAGCAGTCACACCTGCCCGTTCTGTATCCCCGCGCACTTTACGAGGTGTTCGAGCGGGTCGTGGCGGCTCACCCGAACGTGCAGATCATGATGTGCTCTGGCGGAGGCGGACGCGTCGATTACGGTTCGATGCGCTACGCCCAGGAGCTTTGGCCGAGCGATAACACCGACCCCGCCCGACGCATTTTCATCCAGTGGGGCTACTCCCACTTCTTCCCCCCGATCGCCCACTCCGACCACGTCACCGACATGGGGCGCCGCCCGTTGCAGTTCGCCTTCGAAGTCGCCATGAGCGGGCGTCTTGGGATGGACATGAACGTGGACCGGCTATCGGCCGAGGATCGCGCGTACGCGGCCCAGGCGATCGCGGCGTACAAGGGCATTCGGGACGTGGTCCAACTCGGCACGCAGTATCGCTTAGAATCGCCATACGCGGGTCCGCGCTCGGCCCTCATGAACGTGCGGGGGGATCGCGCGGTCGTGTTCGTGTACAGCCTGGGCGATTCACCGGCCGCCCCGCTTCGGCTCAAAGGGCTCGACGCCGCCCGAACGTACCGCGTGAAAGGGCTTCTCAGCGGTCCGGAGCAGACACTCGAAGGGGCGACGCTCATGGCCGACGGCCTGCCCCTGCCCGCCTTCGGCGAGTTCGAAAGTCGCGTCTTCGAGCTGACGACTCTTCCGTAGCGGACAAACCGGCCCCTTCGACTACCCGTTAGGCGTTCGATCGACGTAGATCGCGCGGAAGTCGTTCACGTTGGTAAGGGTGGGACCGGTGACGAGCCGATCGTCGAGTGCCTCGAAGAGCCCGTGGGCGTCGTTTTCCGCGAGGGCCTCCGCGAGCCGAGGCCCGGCTCTTTCTAGCGTCGAGGGATCGATCAAGGCTCCGGCGACGGGCTCGCTTCCGTCCACGCCGTCGGTGTCGGCGGCAAGGGCGTGGACGCCCGGATGACCACCCAAAGCCTGCGCCAGTGCGGCGAGGAACTCGACGTTGCGTCCGCCGCGGCCCCCTCCCCGAACGTTGACCGTCGTCTCGCCGCCGCTGAGGAGGACGCAGGGTGCGGAGAATGGCTCGTTGCGATCGGCGACGAAGCGGGCAAGGGCCGCGTGAACCTTGGCCACCTCCCGCGCCTCGCCTTCGACCGCATCGGAAAGGACATGGGCCTCGATCCCGAACGAGCGCGCTCGCGACGCGGCGGCCGCCAAAGAGAGCCGGGCGGAGGCGACGAGACACACCTCGCCCCTTCCCCCAACCTCCTCTCCCGGACGGGCCACTGAACGCGGGAGAGCCTGAAGGCGACGCCGCACCGACTCGGAGATCGCGAGGCCGTAACGATCGACGACCCGCAGTGCCTCGCCCGGTGGGGTCGAATCGGGCACCGTCGGGCCGCTCGCGACCACGGAGGGGTCGTCGCCCGGAACGTCGGAGACGACGAAGGTGACTACCCGCGCCGGCCCGGCGGCGGCGAGGAGCTTCCCGCCCTTGATTGCGGAGAGCGCCTTGCGGACCGCGTTGATCTCCCCGATCGCCGCACCGCAACGCAGGAGATCCTGCGTAACGCCTCTTTTCTCCTCGAGCGTAATTCCTACCGCCGGAAGCGTCAGCAGGGACGATCCTCCGCCGGAGATCAGCGCCACCACGAGGTCGGCGGCGGTGAGGCCCTGGACCATGGAGAGGATGCGGCGGGCGGCGGCGAGCCCCGCCGCGTCCGGCACGGGGTGGGCCGCTTCAACGACCTCGATCCGATCGGTGGGCACGGCGTGGCCGTAGCGGGTGACGACGAGACCCTCAAGGGGGTGAGGCCACGCCGCCTCGAAGGCGCGGGCCATCGAGGCGGCCGCCTTTCCCGCGCCGACGACGAGCGTTCGCCCCTTCGGCGGCTCGAGGCCAACGAACCACTCGGGTTTGGGCAGGGCGGCTTCGACGGCGACATCGAAGAGCGATCGGAGAAAGGCGCGGGGCTCCGTCATGCGTCGACCCGGTAGAGGAGCGGCTCGCCGCGCCGGAATCGATCGAACTCCTCGATGGCCCAGTCGGCCATGCGCAGCACTTCGTCGCCCGTCGATCCCGCGATGTGCGAGGTGAGGAAAGCGTTTGGAAGGGCCCAGAGCGGATGATCCGCTGGAAGAGGTTCCGCGGGGTCGGTGACGTCGAGCAGCGCAGTGAGATCGGGGCGCCCTCCGAGGACGCGCACAAGGCCATCCATGTCCACGGTTCGGCCCCTTCCCGTGTTGATGAAAGTCGCACCCTCGCGCAAGGAGGCGAGAAGCCTCTCCGTCACGATCCCTTGGGTCTCGGGCACGTCGAGAAGATGGTTCGAGACGGCATGGCCCTCGCGAAAGGCAGCTTCCAGAGTGACCTTTCTGACTCCCCACGCCTCGGCGTTTTCGTCGCTGAGGAAAGGATCGAAAACCCCGACGTCGAGCCGAAAGGGCCGGAGAAAATCGATCACCCGCCGTCCGATCGCCCCCGCGCCGAGCAGCGCGACGGTTTCGCCGTACGCACCGGGGCCGCTCGCGTGTCGGCGACCGGGATGGGCCGCATAGTCCCGCAGATTGGCGAAGTACCGCTTACCGGCCAGCAGGATCTGGGCAAGGGTGAACTCGGCCACCGGGATCGCATTCGCCTGCCACGCGCTTGAGACGACGATGCCGCGCGCAATGAGGGGAAGGGCGAAGCCTCGTACGTCGCCCGCCGCGTAGAAAACGCCCCTCAAACTCGGCATTGCGTCGAGTTGCGCTTTGCCCAGGAGCGGCATTCCCCAGGTGGAAAAGATCGCCTCGACGTTCGCGAGGCGCGCATCCCCCGGACCGAGGACGCCCGGCAAAACCTCGGCCCGAGTCTCGACCGCTTCCCTGCGGCCCCGACCGAAAACGCGAGCGATCTGCGCCTCGTCGCCCACAAAGGCGACCTTGATCGGACGTTCTCGCGCTACCCGAGGGTTGGTGGTCATTGGCTTTCGGCGATCAGACGACGGAGCGTCGCCGCCTCGCGGGGAAGGAGAGCGGGATCGTCGTTTGGGACGAATTCCAATAGGGCGAACCGGTCTCCGGATGCGACGCGAAGGATCTCGGACCATTCCGCTTCGCCTTCGGCGAGAGGGTGACGCAAGGTCTCGGCCTCCGGGCGCGTCCATTGAAAGACGTGGAGATTGGACAACCAGGGTAAGACGGCGCGTAGCTCGTCGAGGCGCATGGCGGGAGTGCGCTCCGGTGCCGGCTGCCAATAGAGTCGAAGGGCGGGGTGATCGACGCGACGAACGAGCCGGAGCGTCGAGACGAGCGAGTCGGTCAGGGTGCCGGCGTGATACTCCAGGGAGATCGTCGTCTCGGCGCTCGCGGCGACGTCGCACGCCGAGCGTAGGATGTCGGCCATGCGCGCCTCCGCGGAGGCGTCGGCGATCGCCGAACTCTCTCGCCCCGCCCAGACACGAATCGTCGGCGCGCCGAGAGTGAGGGCAATCTGGACGACGGTCTCGAAGCTGCCCTCATCCTCGGCCCGCCAGTAAGAGCCATAGGCGGCGACCGCCAAACCCGCGTCATCCGTCATTCGGTGGACCTCGCGCGCGGAGGACCCATTCGGAACGTGGACGTCCCCGCCCCACTCGATTCCCTCCAAACCGCCAGCCAGGGCGAGCGCCACGATCTCACGCGGAGGGAGCTGCCGAAATGAGACGGAGACGAGTCCGGAGCGAATGCGGGCGGGAGGACTCATATCGACGATCGCCCCTCCTTCGGGCGGGGGCACTTCATTCTAACCGCCCGGCTTTCGATGCGGACGCCCTGCGCATACTGGAGCATGGTCGCGCCGCTCATCTTGATCGCCCCGGCCGGTCGGCAGACCGTCGACCTCGATGCGGGATGGAGCTATTCCCGAGTGACATCGAGACCCTCCCTGTGGGCGGGTCCCGATGCGGTGCCGACGTCGGCGTGGCGTGTCGTCGCCGTATCGAGCGAAGAGACGGCGGCGGAGAACGCCCGCGCGACGAAGGCATTCGACGGCGATCCGAAGACGTTTTGGCACACCGAGTGGAGCCGCCGGCAAGCACCCTTTCCTCACTCCATTACTCTCGATCTCGTCGCGCCCACGGAGATGGTGGGCTTACGACTTCTGCCGCGTCAGACCGGGCCGCAGAACGGACGGCCGAACCGGTTTCGCCTCGTTCTCGACGGAACGAAGATTCTTGAGGGGGCGTTGCCCGACTCGGCGTCCCTCTTTCAGGCTCGGTTTCCTCGCGCGAAGGGACGGCTTCTCCGGCTCGACTTCCTCGACGGCCATCGTGCGGAGCCTTTCCTCGCGATCGCGGAGATCGGTCTCATTCGACCGACTCGCCAGGGCACCGACTGGGCGAGCCAATACGGCGTTTCCGACGTCCAGACGGGCGACACGCGCTTCGATCCTAGCCTCGCCGACCTTGACCGAAGCCGAGGCGAGGAGCTCCGACGTATCCGCGCGTGGAGACCCGCTACCCTGCCCCACGCGGCTTGGATCCGTCCGCTTAACGACGCACGCACTTGGCAGGGAGTCGCCTACTACCGCCGCCATTTGCCCACTCCCCCGCTGGGTCGGCGCACGACTCTCGTCCTGCAAGGGATGCAGAGCGTGGACGTCTGGCTCAACGGGCGCTACGTCGCGCAACGTCGCGGCGGGTATCTCCCGCTTAGGGCCGTCCTCGATGGCGGAGGCGATCTGCTGGTGCGGGTCGACAACGAGGACAATCCACTCATTCCGCCCGGAAAGCCGCAAAGCCAACTCGACTTCGTTTACGGTAGCGGTCTCATCGGCAATGCCAGCTTGGAGACGACGGATTCCCTCCACGTGACCGATGCGCGGGAGCCCCGCGGAGGGATCCGAATCGATCCGCCTAAACTCGGAAAAGGATCGGCTTCGGTCACCATTCACACCAACCTTAAGAACGACGGATCGCTCCCGCGCGACTTCGTCTTACGCCAGACGGCGTTCGATCCTGGGGGCCACCCGGTCGCGAGCGTCGCCGCTCGCGGCGCGCTGCCGCCGGGAGGAGACGGAAGCTTCGTCCAATCGTTAGACCTTCCCCGCCCGCACTTGTGGTCACCGGACTCGCCTTCGCTCTACTGCCTCCGGACGACCGTCGAGATGAAAGGAGGCACCGCCGACTCCGTCGGGACGCGATTCGGCCTCCGGACTATCGAAGTCTCCCGAACGAGGGGGT
>CAXUKB010000309.1:0-6016 GCA_964251345.1 uncultured Fimbriimonas sp.
CCGAACGCCAGCCGCGCGAGCAAGCCGCCGATGGGAATGCCGCGGTCGCCGGACCATTTCGTCGTCTCCGCTCCCGTGGGCGTGGAGTAGTCGACCTCGGGCTCGCCCGTCGCCACCACGGCGTACTCGTCGTCCATCCGCTCGGCCCCGCCGTGAGCGTCTCCATAGTAGATCCTCGGCTGGTCGATTCGGAGGGCGGGATCGGCCTGCTGCGGAATGTCGTTCGCCAAGTAGCTTGGAGAGCCGTCCGGCTCCGCGCGGTCGACCCGCGCCGCCACCACGCCGTAGCCGTGGGTGAAGCGCAGACGCTGGTTCGTCCAGTTCTGCGCGCCTTGCTGAAGTCCGGCGAGGTCGATCTGCCGCGCGGAAAGCATCACTAGGGTTGGCTTGCCTCCGATCATGTACCGGTCGACGTCGACATCCGGGAAGCGGTAGTACGACCGAATGCCTTGAAGCCCTTCGAGGGCCTGCCGCATGACTTCCGGATCCCACAGCCGCATGTTGTCCAGCGTCGTGCCGGCTCCTTTCACTTCCGCGCCCGTCGGCGCGAGGGTGGGTTCGATGTCCTGCACCTTAAAGTCGTCCAGCGCGTAGGCGTACCGGGTCATCGCGATCGCCCGCCGCGCATAAGGCGCCTCCTTGTCGAGCCGGTTGGGGTCGACGATTAAACGCTGCACCAAGCCTGGCCATACGACCAAGCCGACGAGATAGAACGCGACGAGCCCGAGCCCGCCGAACCTCGCCGCGGCGTAGGGACGACCGAATTTGCCGTTGGCGAGAACCGCCAGTCCGACGAGCGCCGCAAGCGCGGCGAAGAGCGTCTGCGCGCCCAACGCCTGCATTCCTGCGTAACCCGCGCCGGTGAACTGCGTGCCGTCGACGAGCCCCGCTTCGTACCGCTTGAGCCACGTCTGGGCGGCATACACCAGGAGCGTCGCGCCGATGAGAACGTGAAGATGTAGCCGGATCGCCGGACGACTGAGTTCGATCCGCGCCAACGCGGCCAGCGCCTGGAGCCCGGCGTAGACGCCCGCCGTCGCGAGCGTCGTCAAGAGCAGCAGGGAGAAGGCGCCGTTCGCGAGCGCTCGCAACCACGGCAACTGGAACACGAAGAAGCTTAGGTCGAGGCCAAAGGTCGGGTCCTTCATGCCGAACGCCTGCGCGTGGCGGGCCAGCAAGAGGGTGTTCCACTCGTTGGAAAAGCCCAGCGCCACAGACAACGCGAACACGGGCGCGGCGATGCGAACGATTTCGCCACCCCTTGCCTGAACCCAGGTCAGGGCGTCGCTCACGAGCCTCGCGCCGACGTTCTCGGGGGTCGCGAGAAACACGAGGGTGATGCGAAGAGCCCGGCTGAGCGAACTCCACAGGAGAAGCCACGAAGGGAGGAACGCGAGGGCGAACAGTTGGCCGCGCGCCCGGTAGGCGGTCGAATAGACCTCCGGTTGGCGCGCGTCGTGAACGAACCAGAGCCAGTTCGTGTACGGACCCACTGAGGCGGCGACGATCACGAACAGGAGGATCAAGGCAAGCAGGACACGCCCGATCCTCAGCGCCCGCCGAAGCTGAGCGGGGTCGAGTTCCGGAGGGCGATATCCGCCAAGGGGGTCCATCTCTCTTCGTGGTACCCGACCCGAGGGCTCCTCCCGAGCCTTTTGGACCTAGAATTCCGTTTAGCCCTATCTAGACAAATGTTTCCCTTCCGTTCGGGAAGAAAGTCGGGCGTTCCCTCCCCGCCCGCTCTCCATCGAGGCTAGGGTGCTGGGACGTTGGGGAGAACGTCGCGTTGGAGCGTATCCAGAACTCGCTCCGCGTACTCCCGCCCGCCCCCAGGGCCGAACGGCAGATCACGATCCGAGAATCGAGGAATGCCCCACGCGGCGGCAAGGTCGGCGGGCAAGTCCTCCGGATAGTCGATACGACAGAGCTCGAGCATCGCGGCGGTCCAGAGGCGTGGCACCGTCGTCAGGTTGTAGCCCCCGCCGCCCACCGCGACGATCGGCAGCCCCAGGTCGCGTACGATCCGGACCGCCCCGATGTACGACTGAAACGTGCCGAGGACGTGGCCGAGGGAATCCTCGTAGTGCGTGTCGCAGCCGAGTTGGAGCACGATCGCTCCCGGCCGAAAGCGCTCGATCGCCCTCGGAATGGTCCGAGCAAAGAGGTCCAGCCACACTTCGGCGGTGGTCTTCGCTTGGACAGGGACGTTGAAGCTCGTGAAGTCCGCCCCGGTTTCGTCGGGATAACCGGTGCCCGGATAAAGGGTCCTTCCCTCCTCGTGAATGCTGCACGTGAGCACCGAAGGGTCGTCGTAGAACAGCCCTTGAACGCCGTCCCCGTGATGAACGTCGATGTCGATGTAGGCGACGCGGTCGTGGACCCCTCGGAGAATCGAGCAGGCCACGGCCGGATCGTCGAAGATGCAGAAGCCGCTCGCCCGATCGCGGTGAGCGTGGTGCAGCCCGCCTCCGATCGCGAGCGCGAGCGGCGCGCCGCCGGCGACCGCCTCGGCCGCCCTCGCGGTCGCCGTGTTGTAGGCGAGGGACGTCTCGTACATGCCGGGAAAAGGCGGATTGTCCCCGTATAGTCCGTACCGGATGCAGAGTTCGCCCCGCGTCTCGGCATCGAGATCCTCTTGGTCGACCATGCGGATCGCCTCGACGTAATCGAGCGAGTGAACGCGGAGCGCATCCTCAACGCGTCCCGGCGCGGGGTCTAAGACGGACGGTCCGCCGAGACGGTCGAGCAGCGTCAGGGTGCGGCGCAGACGCTCCGGTTTAAGGGGATGCTTGGGACCGAAGCTGTAATTCGTGGTGAGGGGCGAGACGAAGAGGGGAACCATCTCACTTCCCTGCCGTTCGCCCAAAGAGCCGCGTGATCGAGATGACGTCGGGAATGTTGCTGAGCTTGGTCGTCATCTGCTGGAAGTGCTCCACGTCCCGGAGGTCGACCACGATCTCCGTCTCGGCGGTGTTGTTGGGCAAGGTTTTCGTGCGGATCGACGACAAGTTCGTCTTCGACTCGCCGAACACGGTCGTCACGTCCATCATGAGGCCCGGACGGTCGACCGACACCAGCCGGAGGGCCACCGCGTAGACGCCGCCGTCGGATGGCCAGACGTACGGCAGGAGCCTTTCCGGCTCGCTCGCCTGAAGCGCCTGGGCGTTGGGACAAACGCGTCGATGAAGCACGATTCCCCGGCCACGCGTGATGTAGCCCATCACGTCGTCGCCCGGGATGGGCGCGCAGCACTTCGCGCGGGCGACGAGCACCCCCTGCATTCCCTCGGTCGTGAGTTGGGTCTTGCCTTCGCGCGTTTTCGTGAGCCGGATCTGGTCCGCGCTCGGCGTCTCCGGTACCACGCCGCGAAGCTTCGCGATGACGCTTTGCGCGGAGAGCAGGCCGGTGCCCACCTTCGCAAGAACGTCGGTCGCGTTCGCCACGGTGTCGATCGTGTCGGCCACCTTGAGCAGCTTGTCCTCGCCCATGTAGACCTTGGCGTCGAGACCCAGGGCGCGAAGGTCGCGCTCAAGGATGTTTCGTCCCCGGACCGCGTCCTCGTTCTTGGTGAGCTTACGGAAATAGGTTCGGAGCTTGGCCTTGGTGTGCGGCGATTTGACGAATTCGAGCCAGTCGAGGCTCGGTTGGGCGTTGCCGCGCGTGACCAGTTCGATGACGTCGCCGTTCTGAAGCTCGGTGCTCAGCGGCACGATCGCGCCGTTCACCTTCGCCCCGACGAGGGTCATACCGAGTTGCGAGTGGACGCGAAAAGCAAAGTCCACGGGGGTCGCCCCGGCCGGCATGTCGATCACATCGCCCTTGGGGGTGAACACAAACACCTGCTCGCTGAACAGGTCGGTTCCGAGGTTACGCAGGTAGTCGCTGGACGACGAGTTCTCGTTCGACCATTCGAGAAGCTGCTGACGCAGGCCGCCCAACCGACGAGTCTCGTCGACTTGCGCCTTACCTTCCTTATAGGTCCAGTGCGCGGCCACGCCGAACTCCGCCGTCTCGTGCATCGCCCAGGTACGGATCTGCACTTCGAGCGGCCCGCCGCCGGGACCGAGCACCTTGGTATGAAGGCTCTGGTAGCCGTTCGGCTTCGGCTTCGCGATGTAGTCGTAGAACAGGGTCGGCAGGGGCACGAAGGTCTCGTGAACGACGCCGAGAGCTTGGTAACAGTCGGGCACCGTCTCGACCAGAATGCGAAGCGCAAGCAGGTCGTTGATGTCCTCGAACCGGTGTTCGCCGCGCTTGAGCTTGTTCCAAATGGAATAGAGATGCTTCGGACGGCCCCGGATGTCGAGGATGGGAATCGACCGATCCTTGAAGTGCTCCTTGATCTTCAGGATCGCCTCGTTGATCTCCAGCTCGCGAACCGCGCGGGTCTTCGAGACGAGCTCGCTCATCTGGGCGAACTCCTGCGGATGAAGCGCCTTGAAGGAGAGATCCTCGAGCTGCCACTTGATCTGCCAGATGCCGAGGCGGGCGGCCAGCGGGGCGTACACGTCGAGCGTCTCGTTGGCGATGCGCGCCTTGCGGGCGGCGCTCACCGCGTCGATCGTCTGCATGTTGTGCAGGCGGTCGGCGAGCTTGATCACCATGACTCGAAAGTCCTTGGCCATCGCAAGGAGCATTTTGCGAAGCGTTTCGGCGGCCTTCGTCGTCTCCGCTTGGGCACGCTGACGGTCCGTGAGATCGCCCACGGGCTTAAATTCGAGCTTGGTGACACCCTCGACGAGGTGGAGCGTGTCCGCACCGAACGCCGCCTCGATGTCGCGGGCGGTCACGCTCTCGCAGTCCTCCAGCACGTCGTGGAGCAAGGCGGCGCAGATCGAATCGTCGTCCATGCGGAGATCGATCACCGTGCGCGCGACGGCGAGGGGGTGAACGATGTACGGCAGGCCAGAGTCGCGCGTTTGGCCCCGGTGGGCCATTTCGGCAAGATAATAGGCATAACGAATCTTCCGAACGTTGGCGTCGGGTCGCGCCTCGCGCACCGCGTCGAGGGCGTCCATCAGGTCGTGCGGCTCTTCCCAATCGTGGGGGATCTCGAATGAAGCGGGGGCCATCGGTCCTACAAGTCTTATAGGACGACGAATCTGCCCCGAACGGAACAGAGACTTGGGCGTAATAATGGGCATCGTGTTCCGACGCTCTCTTGCCGTCCTCCCTGTCCTCGCCCTCGCGGCAGCCGCGGCACTTGCCCAGATCCCGGATCTCTCCCAACTTCCGAACGTCGACTACAATCCGATCTTGCTCATCAATCCCGCGGTCATCAAGGAGCTGCACGTCCCTCCGGCGGTCGCATCGAAGCTCCAAGCGGCGTTTATGGACGAGGCGATGAACAAGGTTTTGCCGAGCCTCACCGGTGGCGGAAACGCCAAGGCCGTTCCCCAAGCGCAACGGACGAAGCGCACGCTCGCGACGATCGAGCACATGGAGACCCGCCTCGCGTCGATGCTTACACCGGCTCAGCGCTTGCGCTGGCGGCAACTCACCTTACAGTCGATCGGAGCGGCCGCCGCGCTCCAGCCGAAGGTCGAAGCGAACCTCGGAATGAATCCGGGCCAACGCGGCCGCCTCGCGACGGCGATCTCGGACGCGAATGAACCGGTCGCCGCGCGACTCCGAGGCGGGATGTCTCCCGACCACATGCCCGAACTAACGCGCCTCCAAAACGAGGCCAAGCAGAAGAGCAATCAAGCTCTCCTGGCGATTCTCACGCCCGCGCAGCGCACGAGGTGGCGTTCGATGCTCGGCAAGCCGATGAACCTTTCCGGCTTCCTCGGTGCTCCGGCGATGGGCCTCCCGGGCGGCCGGTAAGAACGGGGCGGGCGGGAGCAGAATCTCCCGCCCGGCTTACTTCTTCTCTTTCCCTTCTTCTTTCACGACCACCGGCTCGGGCCTTAGGTCGACGGCCTGCGGGGAGTCGCCGCCCTGCAGGCGATCCTTGAGCGCCGTCGCCGGCAGAGACGTACCTTCTTTGGTCTCTCGCGGGATAAGGATCGTCACC
>CAXUKB010000310.1:0-5992 GCA_964251345.1 uncultured Fimbriimonas sp.
GGACACTACCGGGGACCGCTTCACGGCGTGCCGTACGGCGTCAAGGATCTGTTCGCCGCTCAGGGCGCACCCACGACCTGGGGCGCGGGACCGTACGAGCATCAGGTGCTCGACTTCGATTCGACCGTCGTCGAGAGGCTCGGCGCGGCGGGCGCCGTGCTCGTCGCGAAGCTCACCTGCGGCGCGCTGGCCATGGACGATAAATGGTTCGGCGGCCAGACGAAGAACCCTTGGAATCCGACGCAGGGAAGCAGCGGCTCTTCGGCGGGATCCGCCTCCGCCACGGCGGCGGGGCTCGTCGGCTTCGCCATCGGAACGGAAACCCTCGGGTCGATCGTCTCGCCGTCCATCCGATGCCGCGTGACCGGGCTTCGCCCGACGTACGGCCGCGTCAGCCGTCACGGCGGCATGGTCCTGGCCCAAACGATGGACAAGGTCGGCCCGATCTGCCGGACCGCTCAGGACGACGCCCTCGTGCTCGCCGCGATCGCCGGAAGCGATCCTCGCGATCCGAGCGCGGTCGATCGTCCCTTCGACTTTCCCCAGCGAATCGACTACGGCAAGCTCAAGGTCGGCGTCCTGGTGTCGCCGACCCGAGTGGGGCAGCCCGCGCCGGAGAACCCCGTCACGAAGCTCTTGAAGGAGCGCGGGGCGCACCTTCTGACCATTACCTTCTCCCAGCCCACTCCCGGCACGACGGATCTTCTCGATGCCGAGTCGGCCGCGTTCTTCGATGGACTGACGCGCCATCCGGAGGAGATCGCGAAGCTGAAGAACTCACTCTGGCCCGACATCTTCCGGAGCGCTCGGTTCCTCTCGGCGGTCGATTACCTCAATGCTCAGCGTGCCCGAACTCGGCTCATGCACTCGTTCGAGAAGGAGTTCGGCGATTTCGACTTCTTCGTGTGCGCGGGGGGAGGCTACACGCTGGCCAGCGTCAACCTCACCGGCCACCCGCAAATCGTCGTTCCGCAGAAGGACGGCTCCAGCGTCTGCCTCGTGGGCCGGCTCTACCGTGAGGACGTGCTTTGCACGGTGGCCTGGGACCTTCAGCAGGCGATCGGCGCGCACAAGCTGCGCCCAAAGCTGACCGCCTAAGGAACCGCGTTCCGGATCTCCTCGCGGAGGGAACGGCCAATCCCCGGTACCGCTTCGAGGCGGCCGTCCCGCTCGGCGGCCTGGAGCTCCGCAAGCGAACTCGCACCGGTCAGCGAGAAGATCGTTCTCGCCGTGCGCGCGCCGAGCCCCGGGACGCGCACCATCTCAAGCACCGACCAAGGCGCCGACGACTCCCAGTCCCGCTGCTTGCTCGTCTTGCCCTCGTCGATAAGCTCCTTGAGATAGACCTGGATCGTCGGTCCGACCCCGGGGATCTCCTTGAGACGGCCCTCGCGGCGGAGCTTCTCGACGGGCTCGGGAAGCTTCTCGATCGTACGGGCAATGTGCGTGTAGCGGGTGGCGTGACCCTCTTCGTACCCCGCGACGATGAGAAAGTCGCGGAGATTCCGCAACGCCTGGGCCATCTCGGCGTTCGTCATGGGGACAGAATAGCCCAACGGCACGGGCGAGAAAAGAATGCGGTGGTCGGCACGGCCATCGATGCATGAGACGAAATCAGGACGAAACCGGGTAGATTCAAAGAGATGGTCCTTGGCAGGCGGGTGGAGTTCACAGAGCTTCGACGAGGCATGGAGGCGACGATCGTGGGCGTCCGGTGCGACCAGTGTGCCGAGCGTCTCATGGAGATGGGGATGACCCTCGGAACGCCGTTCCGAGTCGTCAAGGTCGCTCCGCTCAACGACCCCATCGAGATCGATGTGCGCGGCTACCGCCTGTGCCTTCGCCGCCGCGAGGCCGAGTGTTTTGAAATCGCACTGCGCGACTGACGAACCGACCCGATCGGGCGTCAAGACGCGGCCTCTCGTCGCCGTCGTCGGCAATCCGAACGCGGGAAAAACCACGCTCTTCAATGCCCTCACCGGCAGTCGTCAGAAGGTTGGCAACTATCCGGGCGTGACCGTCGAGCGGGTCAGCGGAGCTCTCCGACTGCCGTCTGGAACCGTCGACTGCCTCGACGTGCCGGGGATGTACTCCATCAATCCCCAGAGCGAGGACGAGCGGGTTGCCGCCGCCGCGGCCCTTGGGCAAGGCGACGAGCCCACCCCGGATCTGCTCGTCATCGTCGTGGACGCCTCCAACCTGGAGCGCAACCTCTATCTCTTCTCCCAACTCGCGGAGGCCAAGCTCCCGGCGCTCGTCGCCCTGACGATGGTCGACCGGCTTGCCAGCCGGGCCGAAGAGATCGACTTGCCTCGCCTCGCCAATCTTCTCGGCGTCGACGTGGTGCCGGTCGTGGGACACAAGGAGCGCGGCCTGGCCGAGCTGAAAGCGGCCATCGACCGCAACCTGGCCCTTTCGCGCACTCCTAACGTACACCTCGTTCCCGACGCCCGGGAGATGCACGCGGCGGCTCTGCGCGAGCGGCTTGGACGGCTTGGCTCCGACATGACGGTCGCGGAGGTCCGCGCGGAACTCGAAGAGCCGAGCGATTCGTTTCGGAATCTTCTGGAAGAGCATCCCGAGTTTAAGGAGGAGTTCGAGTCGGCACGCAAAGCTCCCGAATCGCCTCCGGTCCGGGTGGCCGAAGCGCGTTACCAGTGGGCGACGGTGGTTCAGCGCGCCGCGATCCGGCGTTCGAGCGAGGCGCAACGGCGGAGCCGGACCGACCGGATCGACGCGGTTCTCACCCATCGCTTCTTTGGTCTGATCGTGTTCGTTGTCGTGATGTACGGCGTCTTCCAATCGATTTACACCTTTGCGAAGCCGCTCATGGACGGCATCGGGGGCGGATTCGACGGGCTCAAGGCATGGGTCTCGCCGCACCTCGCGGGCACCCCGCTGCTTCAGTCCTTGGTGGTGGACGGCATCATCACCGGCGTCGGCGCGATGCTGCAGTTTCTGCCGCAGATTCTGATCCTCTTCTTCTTTATCGCCGTGCTCGAAGGCACGGGCTACCTTGCCCGTGCAGCCTTCCTTATGGATCGCCTGCTCGGCTGGTGCGGCCTCAACGGCCGGGCGTTCATTCCGCTCCTCTCGTCGTTCGCCTGCGCCATTCCGGGCATCATGGCGGCGCGGGTCATGCCCGACCCAAAGAGTCGGTTGGCGACGATCCTCGTCTCGCCGCTCATGTCGTGCTCCGCGCGCCTGCCGGTTTACCTTCTGCTCGTCAGTGCGTTCATCCAGCCTAAATACGGCGCGTTTTGGGCCGGCTTCGCCTTTTTCGGCATGCACCTAGTCGGGCTCTTTGTGGCGATCCCAATCGTCTGGGTGCTTAACCGCAAAGTGCTCAAGGGCGCGCGGTTGCCGTTCTTGCTCGAGCTGCCGCCTTACCAGTGGCCCAAGGCGAAGGACGTGTGGCTCGCCATGACGTTTCGGGCGAGGGTCTTCGTCAAGACGGCGGGCACGATCATCGTTGTGATGTCCGTCGTCATCTGGGCGCTCAGCTCTTTTCCGAAGCTTTCGTCCGTGCAGACGGCGAGGATCACCGCCTCGGCAGGGCCGGACGCTCCAAAGAAGCTTAAGGAAGCGGAACTCGAAGGATCGTTGCTGGGGCGATTCGGACACACGATCGAACCCGTGTTCCGTCCCGCCGGCTTCGACTGGCGGATCACCACCTCGATTCTCTCGGCCTTCCCGGCTCGGGAAACGGTCGTCTCCTCGTTGGGCATCATCTTCTCGCTCGGCAACGAGGTGGACGAAAAGGACAAAGGGCTTCAGGAAAGCCTTCAAGATGCGCGTTGGCCCGATGGACGCCCGCTTTTCACCGTCTGGACGGCGGTCGGCCTCATGGTCTTTTTCGCCCTCTGCGCCCAATGCATGGCGACCCTCGCGACCGTCCGCCGGGAAACGAACTCTTGGAAGTGGCCGACCTTCATGTTCGTCTACATGACGCTTCTCGCCTACGTGGCCTCGGTCGCGATCTACCAAGTGGGCCGGGCGCTGGGGATGACTTGAGGGCGAGCCTCAAGCTCCGTTCTTTCCAGAGTTAAATCCGAAGCCCAAGGCCGACGAAGAAGCCGCCAAGCTCGCGCTCGGCCCCGACGATTCCGTGAACGTCGACGTACGGTTCGATGGCGCGGATGAGATCGAAGCGCAAGGGAAGCTCGACGCCGACGTCCCCGATGACGCCGCTGTCGCCCTGAAACGTGCGGCCCCGTGCCCGGGAAGCGATCGCGTAGCCCACGCCCGCCCGAACGCGGACGCCACGCGCGAAGGCATGACGCAGGAAGAACGTCACCCGGTAGATATCGGAGTCGTCGTCGTGACCATGGGCGAAGCGTCCGCCTCCAAAGTAGCTCGGCTCCAACGCCAACTCTTGGTGCAAGAGCGTCCCGACCGGAAGCGCAAGGCCAAACTCAGGACCGTTCAGGTGATGCGAACTGCCGGCGGCGTCGAAGGTCGGCGAGAAGCCATAACCGATGCGAAGATCGAACCCCGCGCGCTTATACTCGGCCCTTGGCGGCGCGGCGGGCGGCGTCTGGGCGGTGGGTGGAAGCTGTGACGATGCCGTAGCGACGGTGAGCAGGGCAAACGGGACCGTCAGTCGCTTCATCGCGCAGGAGCATACCAGCGGCTCTTCCCTCAATACCGCTTTCGAGGCTGGGAAAGAACCGCCGGTTCAATCCTTCTATTCGCCCGGACCGCGGTAGCCGGGCGGCACTTTCCAATGCGGATTCGTGCTCGAACCCAACCCGCCGAACGTCGTGTCGTCCGGTGCGAGCTTGATCAGCTTGCCGCTAGCGGTGAGGGCTTGAACGAACGTGCCATGACGGCCTTCCTTCGTCGTTCCGTTCGACGAGCCGGGGAACGCGAGGCGGGTGACGCTCTGCGTCGTTTTGGTTGGTCCGGAATTCGAGTCGGACCAGCCGATCGCAAAGCCGTCGGGAAGGTTCGTTCCAAACGGTTTGGAGTCGAGAGTCGACTTTGCGCCGTTGGTGCTCGTCTCGGAGACCAGCACCACATCGTCGGGACTCTCTACGAGTGAGGTTAGCACGCCTCCGTAGGCCTCATACATTCCGTATGCGCTCGGCACCGTCGCATTTGCCTTCGTTGCGCTCTCGTTGTGAACGACCTCGCCGGGCTCGGCGGTCGGACAGAGAAAGCTTGCTCGCGAGGTCATGAACGCGCCGACATCGGACACCCAGGTGTACGGTTTGCCCGTCGTGCCGAGCGTCGGCGTGTAGCCGTCGACATCCGTTCGCGCGATCGGCGGGAAGCGGTTGTCATGCTCGCCCGCGTAGAGGTTGATCGCTTCGTAAACGGCGCCCAGATTGACGATGCAACGGTGTCGTTCGCTGTTCCCCTCAAGCACCTTGTACACGAAGTAGCAGGGAACGCTGAGCAGAGCGACAAAGATGGCGCCGATCCGAACGTCCTTCAGGCTGATGTATTGCGAGCCGGCTGGCTTCTCGCCCTCAATCGCGTTCGGATCGTAGGGTCCCGAGCTGTCGCTCATCGCTGCGTCACCGCGTCCGTTCCCTCCGAGGGGAGAAGGTTGTATTCGCGCAACGCGGCGTCGCGCCGGGCTTCGTCGACGCGAAGCATCGTCGTCCCGCGCCGCTCGATCGTGGGAAGCATCCCGAGTTTGATGTTTTTCGGCGGCACCTTTCGGGCGAATGCGATCAGCGCGATGATCTCCTGATCCGAGAGCGCGTTCCCTAACACCGCCTTTGACTGCTCGGCGATCTCCGGAAGCTTGAAGGGATTGTGCAGGATTTGGCTCTTGAACGAGGAGAGAAACTCTTTCTGGCGCTCCTGCCGTCCGTAGTCGCTCTCGGTGTCGTGGCGGAACCGAACGTAACCCATTGCCGCTTTCCCGTCGAGCGTCTGCGCGCCGGGGCTAAGGTGGACGTGAAGGTCGCCCGCGTAGTCGTCGTATTGAAGTCCTTTACCTCGGATCCCCTTGGGCACCACGACGGGCACGCCTCCGACC
>CAXUKB010000311.1:0-5938 GCA_964251345.1 uncultured Fimbriimonas sp.
CTTCAGCATCGGCCAGGCCTTTTCTTTGATTTGGCGACGGAGATGCTTGCCGAGGAGAACCGAGGAGGCCATGCCAATTCTGTCCGACGTCACATTTTCGAAACGGGTTCGGCGGTGACGTAAGAACTTCGTTTTTGTTCGCCCTCTTCATGAAGACCGCATGAATGACGAAAGTGCAAACGCTCGCTTCTAGATCTTGCGAGACGGCGATCATTCGTCCGGTCTACGCTTTTCTTCCCGGGTCATCAACCCGATCTGAACCGCAAAGTGAAAGAACACGAAGAACCCGACCAAGAGCGCGAACGTCCGAATGGAGTCCGGTTCGACGTTCCGAGCCAGCAGGACGAGCGAAACCGAGGCGAGGACGAACACGCCACAGCCCACAAAAGGGCAGCACATCGCGCTCTTCCCGTCACGCCGGCAACCCCAGAGTCCAACGAGCATGAAGTGGTTTAGCACGGCGACCGCGACGACAATCGCGAGCATCCTTTCAGCTTACGCTCGCCCCGAATCGGGCGGGGCCCCAGGAATCTCCGTCGGACATTGCTCCCCGCTTCCCAATGTCACGGAAGACGTTCGCACTCTCCTTCAATACATCCGCGCCCGCCTTAGTCGTCGGTCGAGCCTAGGACCCTTCGGGTGGCTGGTCGATCCACAGCGTCGGAGTGTCCTAACTTGATAAAGCAGGAGGCGCGGGATAGCTCGTGCCCGCATACGGACGAAGATCGTGTTCCGAGTTGCGGCCTCATCCCGGCATCGGCAAACACGCCCGTGCCATCCCCGAAACATAAGAAGGGAGAGGGCTAAGCCCTCTCCCTTCTTCTGTTTCCCTTCATCCCCCTCAGTTCGGCGTCGGGGTGATGGTGAAACCGGAAGCGGTCAGCTCCTGACCGATGTGGCGCAACTTCTTCATCGCGCGGAGTTCGATCTGGCGCACCCGCTCGCGGGTGACGTTCAGCTCGCTACCCACCTCTTCGAGGGTCCGCGAACGGCCATCGTCGAGACCGAAGCGGAGTCGCACCACGTCCCGCTCTCGCGAGGTAAGGCGACCGAGGATGCCGTCGATCTCTTCGCGTCGGATGAGCGTCCAAGTCACGTCGCCGGGATTCGGCATGTTCGTGCTGTGGACGAAGTCGCCGATCGAGGAGTTGTCCTTCTCGCCAACGGGCGTCTCGAGCGAGATCGGCTCCACGGCGACGCGCATCATCTCGCGAACGCGATCGATCGAAAGGCCGACCTCCTGCGAAATCTCCTCCTCCGTCGGTTCGCGCTGCAGCTCTTGCTGGAGGCGCGAAGCCGTCTTTACGACCTTGTTGATCAACTCCGCAACGTAGACCGGGATGCGAATCGTGCGGCCCTGGTTGATGATGGCGCGTGCGATCGCACGGCGAATCCACCACGTCGCGTAGGTGCTGAACCGGAAGCCCTTGCGCC
Organism: uncultured Fimbriimonas sp.; assembly: GCA_964251345.1. Taxonomy (GTDB): domain Bacteria; phylum Armatimonadota; class Fimbriimonadia; order Fimbriimonadales; family Fimbriimonadaceae; genus Fimbriimonas. The sequence continues at coordinate 1,435 of CAXUKB010000311.1, forward strand.
AGTCGAACTTCTCGACCGCGCGGATGAGGCCCAGATTGCCCTCTTGAATCAGATCCGCGAGCGGAATGCCGCGCGCGTTGTACTTCTTCGCGATGGACACGACGAGGCGCAGGTTGCTCTCGATCAGCACCTTCTTCGCGTGCATGTCGCCCGCCTGCACCTTTCGGGCGAGGTCGACTTCCTGCTCCGGCGTGAGAAGCTGAGCGCGGCGAGTCTGCCGCATCCACATCTCAAGCTCTTCGCTATCGTCGGAGGTCGAAGGCTTTGTCTCCTCTTCCTCTTCCTCTTCGGCGGCGTCGAGTTCGGCCAGTTCATCGGTTTCCGGCTCCGCAACCTCGTCCATGCCCGGCGCGCTCCCAGCCTCCGCGTAGGACTGACGACCGGGAGTCCGCACCGTGATGGCGCGGCCCCGTCGCGGCTGAGTGGCGAGCCCGTTGTCTGCTGGCATTAGTAGTGTCTTTAACCTCCGAAGCCCCTCCCGGGGCCTCCCTTGTCGTTAGACCACGACGGCTCGCCCCTTGCGTGGGGCGCGGCGTCGCGGTCAGAATGTCGATATAACGGTGGCGGCCTGGGTGTCCGCTACGTTGGAAGCGCCTTGGCCGATCCTCTATTAGGACGGGGTCTGGGGTGCGCGACGTTGCGCCAAAAACTCGTCTCACCCTATTGTACGTAGCTTTTCGACGGAACGTACGAGGATTCTCGCGAGGCTTGCCGCGCTTTCCCGTGTGTTTGAGCGTCCAAAGGAGATTCGTACCGTCCCGCGCCGCCAGGCGTCGGGCAGGCCGAGCGCCGACAGAACGTGGCTCGGCTCGGTCGAGCGGCTGCTGCACGCAGCCCCCGCCGATAAGGCGAACCCCGCCCCATCCGCCTCGATCACGAGGGTCTCGCCCTCCAAGCCGAGAAAGCTCAGGCTGAGGATGTGAGGGACCGCCCCCTCCCCCCCGTTAACCATCCAATCCGAAAGCTCGCCCAATCCATCGAGCACGATTCCGCGAAGCTCGCCCGCGTGCCGACCGTCATCTTGCCAGCGTTCGGCCGCAAGGGCGCAGGCCGCCCCGAAACCCACGACGCCCGCGACGTTCACCGTCCCCGCCCGACGTCCACCTTCCTGCTCACCCCCGCGCAGGTAAGGATCGAGGGCTCCGCTTGCCGTGTAGAGCGCTCCGACACCCTGGGGACCGTACAGTTTGTGCGCCGAGCAGACGGCGTAGTCAACGCCTTCGAGATCGATCGCCACCTTCCCGAGCGCCTGCGTCGCGTCGACGAAGCGCACTTCGGCGGGAAGGTCCCGAACGTCCCATCGCGTGCCGATCTCGTTGTTGATGGTCATGACGGCGAGAAGAGAGACGCCTCCGCCCGGCCCTCCCCGTTGGGGGAGGATCTCCAAGCCGTCGTTCGGCAGAACGCCATACCCTCGCGCGAGGGCCGGTTCGCGCACGGCCGCGTGTTCGAAGGGCGAAATCCATCCGCCCGAATAGGCGGCGAGCACGGCGTTGCACCCTTCCGTCGCGCCGCTCGTCAACACGATCTGATGGGGATCTTCCGCGCCGAGCGCCTCGGCGACCCGACTGCGCGCGAGCTCCACCGCCGCTTCCGCGCGACGGCCGAAGCCGTGGATCGAACCCGCGTTCCCCGAGAGGAAGCCGAGGAACGGCTCTATCTCTCGCCACGCCTCCGGCGCAAGCGGCGTCGTCGCCGCGTGGTCGAAGTAGTTTGCGGGGTCGAGCATCCCGAGGGCTTTCTACGCTTCGAAGCCCTTCGTCGTCAGACCGCCCGGGCGTCCCATTCGAGAAAAAAGAAGAGGCTGCCGCAGTCATGAGTCTGCGGCAGAAGGAAGGTCCAATAGAACAGAGTTTCCCGACTTCATTTTAGGGGAAGGCTCGGCGAATACCAACCACGGTTTTCCCCCGATGGCAGGCGCTCTCGATCGTCTAGGACGGGCAAACTTCGGATCAATTGCGAAAGAGTGGCTCTAAATGGAAGATCAGATACGGATATCCGTATCTACCTTGGGTAGAACGACACCGTGCCCGATCGTCCTCCCTTTCCAACTCTGACGCCGCGGCTCGAAAAGCTGCTCGACCTTGCCGGAGAGGGCGTGCCCGACAAGGCGATCGCCTCCGAGTTGGGCGTGAGCCCTCACACGGTCGACGCCTCCTGGCGACGGCTTCGGAAGACATTCGGGACAGCGAACCGCGCCGAGACCATCGCTTGTCACGCCAAGGCACGGGAGAGCCGGCGCGTCGACGAGCTCTGCACGCGGATCTCGATTCTCGAAGGCGAAGCGGAGGCTCTGCGCGAGGCAAACGCACGGCTCAACGGCGCTCTCGAAGAGCGACACGGTCCGGTGGTGCGTCGACTAGAGGCAAGCGCTCGGGCCGCTCTTGCCGACCGCGAAGAGCAGGATCGGCTTCGACGTCTGAAAGAGGCGGTCGAATCAAGCGACACGATGCTGTACGAGGGAGAGATCGGAGGACTCTGGCGGAAGTACTGGGCCACCGAGAACACCGCGAATTTCGGGTTCTCCGCAACCTCGTTCGCTTCGGGCGAAACGCGGATCGCGGACCTCGTACCCGCGCAAGACATGGTCGCCGTTTTGGCGACCTTCGAACGGGCGCTCGCCGAGGGTGAGAAGAACGTCGTCGTCTTCTACCGAATCCGTCGTCCCGAGGGGACGCTCCGGTGGATCCGCGACTGCATGACGATTCTGCGCGACGAAAGGGGAGAGCCCGTTCGCTACTTCGGTTGCGCGACCGACATCACCGACTTAGCCGCGCAACTCGATCCGGCCCTGCTCCTCCACCCGGCGCCTTAGGGCTCCACCCGCGCTACCGCTCCAGCCGGAACGTCGCGGCGACGACGGAAAGCGGCGGCAGTCGGACCAAGGCCACCCCGTCCTTGATGCACACGTCGTCGAACGCGCGACTGACCACTCGGTTGGGATTTTCGTAAGTGTTCTCCGCCTTCGGGTCGCTCCCGGCCACCACTTCTCCGCTTTCCAGGGCGGCGATTCGAACGTCGGCCACGTTCACGGCGACCTCCATGGGTTCCGTCAGACTGCGGTTGACCAAGAACGCGCTCAGGCGGTCGCCGTTCAGGATCGCGCTGGCGTCGAGCGCCTTGACAGATCCGTACTTCTTCGACTCATACCCGGGGCCTTCGACCCGAACCTGCAGGGCGGTGCCCTCGCCGCGCGCGGCGATCATCTCAATGGGATAGAAGATCGACTGCAGCAACATCTCGTCGCCCCGGGTGAGGATCGGCGCGATCACGTTGACGATCTGCGCGAGATTGGCGATCTTCACCGAGTCGGCGTGACGAATGAAGGAGTTGAGGAACTGGGCCGCGACCAGGGCGTCCTCCAGATTGTAGTGCTCCTCCAGCAAGGGCGGCGCGATCTTGCCGTTGCCGTCGAGATGCTCGCCGTGGCGGGCGCGATACCACACGTTCCACTCATCGACGGAGAGGTAAACCCGCCGCTTCGTTTTCTTTGTGTGGTACGCAGCGAGGCAGACGGCGTTCGTGGCGTCGAGCTGCCGGTCGATAGAGGCCCCGACGGCGAGGTACTCCTCCGTGTCCGCGTCCTCGTTGCCCACGTAGCGATGGACGCTCAGGAACTCGACGTCCTCCTTGACGTGCTCCAGCACCTTGCGATCCCACTCGAGGTAGGTCGGGAGATCGGGGGCACAGGAACCGCAGGCGACCAGTTCGATCGTGGGATCGACCATCTTCATCATGCGGGCGGACTGCTGCGCGAGGATCGCGTATTGCTCGGGCGGCATGTGTCCGATCTGCCAGGGGCCGTCCATCTCGTTCCCCAGACACCACAGCTTCACGCCCCAGGGCTTCTCGTAGCCGTGCGCCCGGCGCAGGTCGCACCATTGGGAGCCGCTCTCGACGTTGCAGTACTCGACCCAGTTTTTCGCCTCCTCCGGCGTGCCGGTCCCCAAGTTGACCGCCATCATGGGCGTCCAGCCCATTCGGGGGCAGAGCTCGAGGAACTCGTTGGGGCCGAACTGGTTGGTGTCGATGCTCTGCCAGGCGAGGTCGCGGGTTCGCGGTCGCTTCTCCTTCGGACCCACCGCGTCGAGCCAGTGATAGCCCGAGACGAAGTTGCCGCCCGGATACCGCATCGCCGTGAAGCGAAGCCGCTTCAAGGCCTTCAGCACGTCGGTTCGGCAACCGAGGTCGTCGGCGTGGGCACTCTCGGGCATGTACACACCCTCGTAAACGGCGCGGCCGAGGTGCTCGAGAAAGCCGCCGAAGACGCGGGGGTCGACCTTGTCGACTTGGAAAGCGGTGTGAATATGGAGGGTGGTCGTCTGCATGGAGGAATCTAGCGGGAGGTGGCGGCGAGTTCGACGAGGCGTGCGGGGCGATTGTGGCGGAGCACGACTCGAATCTTGGGGGTTGAAACCGCGGCGAAGGCGGCGATGGTTTCGCCGTTGCCGAGCGGGTGGAGCGGCTTGGAGACGGGCTTCCACGCACCGTCGAGCCAAGCTTC
>CAXUKB010000312.1:0-5921 GCA_964251345.1 uncultured Fimbriimonas sp.
CCATGAGCGTGCCCTTCGCTTGGACGAATCGCTTGGCGAGAGGCAGGGAGGTCATGTAGCGGTAGAGCGCGATGCCGCCCGACGGATTCTTTCCTTTCGACGGCACCATCCAAGGCTCGATGCCGATCAGAATCGCGCTCGGATCTCCCGTTCCGCCCTTCACCACCGGCGGCAGGAAGAACTCCATCGATGCTCCCTTCGGCATCGTCGACTTCATCTCGGCGGAGAGCCAAGTCCCGCACGGGATCATCGCCGCCTTGCCTTCGACAAATCCCTGCTGCGACTGAGTGTGGCTGAGCGCCGTCGCGCCGTCCTGGAAGAAGCCCTTCTCATTCAGTTCGGCGATCATCGACGCCGCCTTAAGCAGAGCGGGGGACTTCCAAGCGCCCGGCTCCAGGTTCTGTATGTCCTTGACCGCCTTCTCTCCGCCTACCGAGAGGGCCCACGGCATGAGCATCCCCTCGATCATGTAATACGGGTACTTACCCTGGTAGGTGATCGGCGCGAGTCCCGCCTGCTTGATCCTCGAGCAGAGGGTGAGGAGATCGTCGTACGTCTTCGGCACGGTCCAGCCGTGCGCTTTGAAGACGCCCGGGTCGTACCACCATCCCATCACGTTGAAGTAATAGGGGAGGACGTACTGCTTGCCGTTCATCTGGCCGAGCTTCAGCAGCGAGGGCTCGAAGGTGTCACGCCACTTGCCCGTGCCGTCCCCGCCTTTGCCGTCGTCGGGCGGTCCGTCGAGGGCGGCGTCGAGCGAGGCGAGCTGATCCTCCTCAGCGAGGGCCCAGTGGTCCATCTTCCAGCCAGGGAACGCCAGGTCGGGCGGATCTCCGGCCACGAACCGGGGTTGGAGCTTCTCCCAGATGTGCGGGTCGCCGTCCACGGTGATCGACACGCCGGGGTGAGCCTTCGCGTACTCTTGCGCCGCCGTTTGGTAGAAGTCGATGCCGTAGCCGCCTTTAAACGCTTGGACTTCGACTTTGCCCGGCCCCTTAATCGCGACCGACGCCGCGCCCTCGTCGTCGCCATCCGACTTGGCGCAACCGGCGAGAAGAAGCGCGGCGAAGGCGAGCGGAGCGAGGCGCGTCATGGTGCGCGCAAGATTACCAAAGTGGTGCCGGCCGTCGTGCCTCCTGGAAGGATGCACCTCCCTCAGTAATTTCGGCTTCCCGACGGAGGCGGGCTACTCCTTCTTCGCCGTGACCTTCCCGGGAGCGATATCGAAGCTGTATCGCCCGTCGGGCAAGGTCACCCCTTTAAGCTTCACGCCCTTCCAGCCCGGAGGCAAGCTCGGGCGAAGGCTCAGCGTTTTGCCGCCGAGAAGTGGGTGGTTCCAGAGCGCGCCGGCTGCCTTACGATCGTCGATCCGAAGTCCGGCGAAGCCGTACAGCACCGTCTGCAGCGCGCCACCCGCGCCGGTCGCGAAGTAGGTGCGGGCGCTCCGCCGCTTTTCGCTGAACATCATGAGCGGGTGTCGAGTAAAGTCGACCCAGCCTTTTCGCCACTCGTCGTAACCCTTCTGGGGCTCACCGACCCGAGCCCATAGCAGACCCTCGATCGAATCGGTCATCGCGGGGCCGTTCGCGATCGTCTTTGGGCCGAACCGCTCCAGCATCGTCTTGGTTTGCGCCTCGGCGGGCGGGTATTGAAGCGGGTAGCAAGCGAGTACCGCCGCCGCCTGCTTGTAGGCCGTCACCGGGTCGTTGTCGTAAGTGAGAAAGCTCGTCGCGTCCTTCGGGAGCTTGTAGGTGGGAGTGGCGGGCCACTTCCGCCCGTTGGTCAGCCACATGGCGAGGAGATTGGTGTAAAGGTCGTTGTCTCCCGTATGGCTCTCGTCAGGACTGACCACTCCCTTGATCTCCAAGCCGCTTGATCCCGTCTGATTTCGAGCGCGGTAAAAATTTGCCGTCATGACGGCGGTCATATCGGCACCGTACCCATCCGCCACTTTGCTCTTGAAATCGACTCTGCGTCCGCCCTTTGCGACAATCCCCAGGGTTTGAGATTGAGTAAGGCCCCACAATATTGAGCCTGAGATGTGATCCTCAAACCGACTGGGTCCTGGCACGGTTTCTTTGCCCGATATGCTTGATTCCCAGGGGTACTTCGCACCCAAAAATAGGCCGTTAATCACCATAGGACCGAGTTTTCCCGTCGCGGTCGGGCGTCCAGCTTGATTCCACTCTTGAACGTTTGTTCCAGCTTGCTGAGACCGATCGAGACGATAGCGACTGATCTCTCGAGCGAGGTCCGGATCGGTGAGCGCCAGAGCGGGGAAGACCCAAATGTCCGCGTCCCAGAAGACATGGCCACCGTAAAGGTCGGACGAGAGGCCGAACGGCGCGATCGCTCGCCGGGCGCCCGGTGCGATCGACGAGCGCAGGTAGAAGAGGAACGACCGAATCGCCTGCTGGTCCTCGACCGGACCGTCGATCTCGATGTCGCTCGTCCATCGCTTTTTCCAAGTCGCCGCCGCGGCGTCCTTGATCTGCGCGTAGCCCCAGGGCCGAGGCGTCGCCTTCTCGAGCGTCATTCCCGACGCCTGGCTGGGATCGAGCGGGAGAGGCTTTGCCGAGGGCGGACCAAAGGCGAGCGTCCGTTCGAAGGTGACCGTTTGGCCCGCCTTCAGCGAGCCGTCTTGCGCCCGGAAGCCCTTGTCGGCCACGAGCGCGTTGCCGGTGCCGCCCTCGGCGTGCCATCCGTAGGTCACCACGCGGCGCGGCGACGCGGTAATCGCGATGCCCGCCTCCTGATCGCCCGCCACCGCTTGTTGCGGATCGTTCGGACCGCCGTAGTCCAGCGTTCGAATCGCGTAGGTGGTGTCTTTACCTGCCTTGACCGTCCAACGCTGGCCCAGGGCGCGCTCGGTCGGATGTAGGACCGTCTCGCACCGGATCTCCGCGCCATCCTGCGACCACGATGTGATGAGAACGCCCGTGCGCATGTCGAGCGCCTGCCGATAATCCTTCCCGCCGCGCGGGTCGAGAGGAGTGCCTCCCGTCTTGGTCGGATCCGTTCCTTCCTTGTAGGGCTCGACGCCGAGCGCCCATGTGACGAGGAGCGGATTAGGCAAGGGCCGAATCTTCTCCTCGCCGACTGGATCGACCTCATCGATCATAAAAAAGCCGAGCGGCTTCCCCTCCGGCCCGAGTCCACCGCCGTTGCGTCCGACGCGCACGCCGATAAGGCCGTTCGAGAGGTAAGCGGGCTCGGCATCCCCTCCGTCGAGGGTCGTCAGCACCCAAGGATCGAGCGGGGTCGGCGGTGCGGGCTTTGCGGCGACCGTCACCGTTTGATCGGGACTGTGGCCGCAGCCGACGACAAAAACGGCTAAAAGGAGAAAGGCACGGCGCACCTCTTTAGGGTACTTGGACGCTGGACCTGACCCCGGCTAGGCAGCCCACTCGCGAAGCTCGCCGATCTCCTTCGCCGTGAAGGATCCCGGAAGGACGGAAAACTCGATCGAGTCGTCCGGCGCGAACCGCGAAGCGTAAGCGGTCGCAGGTCCGGCCTCTCCGAACTCCGTCGTCAGACCCAGCATCTGAAACGCGGCGAGCATATCCATGAACGTCGGGACTTCACCCTCGAATCGCTTTCCCATAGACGCTTTGTCCGTCCTTCGGACGCCGGTGTTCCTCAACCGAGAAAGCTTGCGCCGAAAACGGCTAGAGTGTTGGGGATGGTCGCACGCGCGGAGCGCAGTCCCTGGGCTTTCGTGCCGATCATGTACTTCCTCCAGGCGATGCCGGTGTCGCTCGTGCAGGACGTCTCTACGGTTCTGTACAAGGATCTTGGCGTCGCGAACGAGCCGATCGTGCGCTGGACGACGCTCGTCGCCTTGCCCTGGAGCCTCCAGATGTTTTTCGGTCCGCTCGTGGACCTCACCGGTACCCGGCGTGCCTGGGTTGTACGGGCGCAGCTCGCCATCGCCGCCGCGTTCATCACGATTCCCTTTCTGCTTCGTCTGCCGAACGCCTTCGGCCTTTCCCTCGGTGCGATGCTTGTCGCCGCCACCGCTTCGACCATCTGCAATGCCGCTCAGGACGGTTATTACCTCCTGACCCTTTCGAAATCGGACCAAGCGGGCTTCGCCGGGCTCCAGGGCACGTGCTACAAGCTTGGCACGCTCTTTATGAAAGGCTTGCTCGTGTTCCTGGCGGGGTTGCTCGCAAAGAACATGGCCCCGCGGGACGCATGGAGCGCGGTGCTTCTCGGCGGCGGAATCGCTTACGGCGCCTTTTACCTTCTCGAACGTCGGGCCATGCCTCACCCGGACACCGACGCGCCCGCGAACGAAGCGCCGGGGGAACTAGGCCACAACGTCCGGCGAACGGTGTACGTTCTGGGACTGGGACTTTCCGGCTACTTCGCCGCGAACGCGCTCGTCCGTCTGGCCGCGAACTCCCTCTGGTCTTTGCGCGATGGAGGCGTCGATGGACCGCTCAGGGGATGGCGTCTCCCGGCTGGCGGCTCGCTGCTGGGCCTGCAGATCCCCGGGCCCGGCGCGGCGGCGGAGATGGTGCAGTTCCTCCTTTCGGCGGCGCTGGCGGCGGCGTTCTTCCTTGCCGCGCGCCGCTCGATCCGCGGCTCAGCGATGGGCAACGCCTTCGGTTCCTTTTTCCGTCAGTCGAGCATCGCGCCGATTCTCGCGTTCCTCGTCTTCTACCGCTTCGGCGAGGCGATGATTGGAAAGATCTCGCCGCTCTTCCTGAAGGACTCCGTCGCAGCGGGTGGGCTGGGGTTTGGCACGGAGCAGGTCGGCGCCATCAAAGGCGTGGTCGGGGTCTTCGGGATCGTTTTCGGGGGCCTTCTCGGCGGATGGATCGTGTCGCGCTTTGGCCTACGCCGAAGCATTTGGCCCCTCGCCGTCCTCATGCACCTGCCGACCCTGCTGTACCTCTGGGCTTCCCACGCCCTGCCGTCGGTCGGACCGATGTACGGCGTCGACTTTATGGAGCAGTTCGGCTACGGTTTTGGTTACGCGGGCTACACCGTCATTCTCCAACGCATCGCTCAACGCGGCCAGTTCCGGACGGCCCACTACGCCTTAGGCGTTGGAGTAGGCGCGCTCTTCTCGCAGGTCGCGGGCCTTTTCGGAGGCGTCGTGCAGTCGAACTTCGGCTATCCGGGCTTCTTCTTGGCCGCGGTGTTTTTCGCCCTGCCGGGACTCGCCACGCTCCTGTTCCTGCCCTTCGACGAGAGCTAACGATCGTCCGCAATGTTCGCCATCGTTGGCGATCGTCGGTAGCGGTAGGCGTATTCTCTCTCTATGGATCTCGCCGCCGTCGACGCGCTTGTCGAAAAGGGGATTGCCGACGCCACGTTCCCGGGCGCGGCCTACGCCGTGTGGCACGGCGACGCGTGGGAGCGGCGCTACCACGGCGGGTTCACCTACTGCCCGGAAGACCCGAAGGTGGATGCGAACGCCCGATGGGACCTCGCAAGCCTGAGCAAAGTGGTGGGCACGACGAGCGTGGCCATGCGCCTGTTCGACCGGGGGCTGTTCCGTCTCGATGAGCCGGTCGCCGACGCTCTGCCGGAGTTCGGCGCGAATGGCAAGGGTGGCGTGACCTTCCGTAATCTCCTTTTGCACGACGCCGGACTCATTCCCGACCTTCCGAATCGTTTGGTTCAGACCGACGCAGAGACGGTGCGCCGCGAGGCGCTCGCGCAACCCTTGAAGTCGATTCCCGGCGAGAAAATGGTGTACAGCGATGTGGGCATGATCTCGCTTGCCTTTGCCCTTGCCGCCCTGGCCGGAGAGGATTTCCCCGTCCTCGTCACCGAGGAAGTCCTTCGTCCGCTGGGCATGCGCGACACGGGCTACTCGCCCTGGGCGAAAGGTGAGCGGGAACGATGTCCCTTGACGTCGACGATCGAGCCTTGGCGGCGAGACATGCGCCGCGTGAGACTAGGCG
>CAXUKB010000313.1:0-2339 GCA_964251345.1 uncultured Fimbriimonas sp.
GCGGCCCCCGCCGGAACCGGCGGGGGCGAGGCTGCCCACGATTTGGCCTTGGGCGTTCGGGCAAGCCGCGCGGTGAACGAGGCCTCGCCTTCTCCAAGCTCCACCTCGGCGTAGCCGTGCTTGCGGGCGGCGGCGAGGGCGTGACGCACGAGGTCGAGATCCATAAGAGGATTCTGGCTTAGGGCCGCAGACGGTTGCTTACCGTTGCGGACGATGGCTCCGATGCCACGGCTAGCGAGTGTTGGCAAGGGCCTGCGACTGCAGGAAGATTCCCCAGGCGCCGCGAAAGCGAGGATCGCGACGACGGGAAAGACGAAGCGTTCCGCCACTCGCCGGCATTCCATTGCCGCGACGCTGAGGATCGAGTTCATGTCTTCAACCGAAAACGGCCGGTGCTTTCCTCGAAATCGCCGTCGTTCAGCATTCGCTCGTCGCCCTGCGCTCCGCCCAAACTCACCACGTCGATAAACCACCGGCCGGTGTCGTTCTGGCGGACCTCGCCGAGGACGCGGTAATCCACGCTGGGGCCGTGCTCGAAGCGTTCGGTAACGATCGTTCCATCGGCGGGACACTGCATTTTCAGAGCATAGCCGATGCAGTAAACAGGATGGAGCTTCTTCGGGCCTTTCCCGTCGCCTCCAGCACCGGGTGAAACTTCCATCCTCCAATAAGCGAGGTCATAGAAGTAGGGCCTGGGAAAGCCGCTCAACTTCCTCATCTCCCATACACCATTCCCCATGATCGGAAGGCTTCGGCTATCGTAATCGAGTGCTCCTCGCGCCCGTCATCCTGCTTCGCCAAGCCGCGGCGACTCCGCTGACCTACCTTACGCCGCCTAAACCGATCCTCGACGCGGCTCTCACGCCGTGGTGGACCAACGTGACGCCGACCCTGCCCTCGCCCGACGGGACGAAGGCGATCGTCGTGGACCGGGACGGGCCGCCGCCACTCGCCGCCCTCGCGCGCCCTTACGTGAACCTCGCCGGGCAGCAGATCGACACGGGCGCCCTGCGCGAGCGCTCGCTGACCACCCGTTCGGCGAAGGGCCTGCGAGTCATGGACCTCGCGACCGGGGCGATGACGACGGTGCAGGTTCCACCGGGCGCGCGGGTGAGCCCGCCCAAGTGGTCCCCAGACGGGCGGGCCCTCGCCTTTATGGTTCACACGGACGAGGGAAGCCGCCTCTTCGTCGCCGATGTCATGACGGGCAAGGTGAAGCCGCTCGGCAAGCGGATGCTCATGCCCACGCTTTGCCCGGACCTCGAGTGGACCGCGAAGGGCAAGGCGCTCGTCGCGGTGTTCCGTCCCGATGCGATGAAAGCCGCACCTCCGATGCCCCTCGTCGCGCCGGCCCCGCGACTTCAGATTAGCGACGCCAAGAAGACGAGCCTGCGGGTGTACGCGTCGACCCTGAAAACGCCCTACGACGAGAGCCTCGTCGACTACTACGGAACGGGGCAGCTTGCCACCGTCGACGCCGCCTCCGGCGCCCTGCACGAGATCGGGAAGCCGCAGGCGATTCAGAGCGTGTCGTCCAGCCCAGACGGCCGTGCGTTCCGGGTCACCCTGCTTCAAAGGCCCTACTCGACGCTGGTGCCGCTTTCGAACTTCCCTCAGCGCGAGATCGTTGAGGACGCCGACGGCAAGGAGCTCGTCGAGCTGAGCAAGCGCGGCCTCCGCGGCGGCGAGGGCGATGAAGACGAACAGGGGCGAACGGGCGGCCCGAACGCGCGGCGAAGCTACGCCTGGCGACCCGACGGCAGTCTCGCCTACGCCGACGACCGCACGGTCAAGCTTTGGGCGCTGCCCTACGCGAAGGACGCCGCCACGACGCTCTACGAGGCGGATGGCGCGATTCAGTCGGTACGGTTCGCTCCGGACGGTAAAACCCTGTTCCTCACCCTCTCGACGGGCCCCGGTGGCGGAGGCGGACGGGCCGGACGCGGTGGAGGCGTCCGGCCCGGTGCGGGTGCCGGCGGACCACGTGGGCCGGGCGCGGCGGCGGGATCCCGGCTCGTCGCGGTTCGGGACGGGAAGCCCGTGACCCTCCGAACCTCTGGTTCCGACGACCGCGAGACGGCGAGCCTCGCCCTAAACGAGGCGGGCGACGTCCGGGTCTCGCCCGACGGCGCAAGCGCCTACCTGGCCGGGACGCAGAGCTACGAGGATCCGACGAAGGACGCTCCTCGGCCCTATCTCGACCGCGTAGCCCTCGCCGATGGAACGAAGACGCGACTTTGGCAGAGCGCGGCCGATCGGTACGAGACGGCGACGATGCTCGACGACGCCGCGGCGAAGCTCCTCGTCACCCGGCAGTCGCCGACCAGGGGGCCGCAGAG
>CAXUKB010000313.1:2349-5873 GCA_964251345.1 uncultured Fimbriimonas sp.
AGGTCGCCCTCACGCACAACGTGGATCTCGCGCCCGACCTCACCCAGGCGAAAAAGGAGACGGTGCTCGTGACGCGCAACGACGGCATCAAGTTCACGGTCAAGGTCACCTCGCCCCCCGGCGTCTCTCGGCCCCCCGCCCTCTTCTGGATCTACCCGAGCGAGTTCGAGGACCAGGCGGCGTATGATCGTAAGCAGCGGGCACTCAACAAGAACCTGTTCACGCCCATCGGCGGGGCGAACAAGGTCGCCCTGATTCGTCTGGGCTATGCGGTCGTCGAGCCGACCGACCTACCGATCGTCGCGCCCCGCGAACGGATGAACGACACCTACGTGCCGCAGCTCCGGAACGACCTCAGCGCGGCGATCGATGAGCTCGACCGGCGAAACCTCGTCGACCGTCAGCGCCTCGCCTGCGGCGGCCACTCCTACGGCGCATTCTCGACGGCCAACGCCTTGGTGAACACGCCCTTCTTCAAGTGCGGCATCGCGGGCGACGGCAACTACCTGCGGCCGCTCACGCCGTTCGGCTTTCAATCGGACAACCGCCTCCTTTGGGAGGCGCGCTCGACCTACCTGGAGGTGAGCCCCCTGCTCTACGCGGACCAGATGACGGGCGCGCTCCTTATGTACCACGGCATGGACGACCAGAACGTGGGCACCGCGCCGATCAACTCGGAGCGGATGTTTACCGCCTTGGAGTCCCTGGGCAAGCCCGCCGAGCTGATCATGTATCCCTACGAAGACCATGGCCAGATCGCGAAGGAGACCGTCCTCGACCAATGGGCCCGCTTCGTGGCTTGGTTGGACGAGTATTTGAAGAAGGGCTGACGATTGCCAACGATGGCGGACGGTTGTTCACCATCGCTCTTTCCGGGCGATGGTCCGCCATCGTAAGCAACCGTTCGCGATCGTCAGCGTCCCCCGCAGGTAACCTCCCCCGCGTTTTGGCCGCTCCGCTCACCGTCTCTTACAAGCTCCTCGAGCTGCACAAGCTCTACCCCCTGACGATCAGCCGGGGAACGCAGACGACCTCGGAGAACCTGTTCGTCATGCTCTCCGATGGCACGCACGAGGGGGTCGGCGAACTCTCGCCCGCGACGGGATCGGATTGGACCGGGTCGCGGGGCCAGGCGCAGTTGACGGCGTTTCTCACGCCGGAGCGCCTCGCGTCGATAAACCCTTACGACCTCGACGCCGCGATGCGTGAGGCCGAGATCGATCCGCCCGCGCGGGCGGCGCTCGACGTGGCCCTGTGGGACCTGCTCGCCAAGCAGGCCGGAATGCCCCTCTACCGCCTCCTGGGGCTTCCCCGCCGCGCGGTAGCGACGAGCGTGACGATCGGCATCAATCCGCCCGAGCTGACGCGGGAGCGGGTGCCGGAGATCCTTCGCAAAGACGGCGCGAAGTGCCTCAAGATCAAGCTCGGCTCGCCAGAAGGCCGGGACCACGACAAGGCCCACTTCGCCGCCGCCGCCGAGGCCGCCGCGCCGTTCGGGGCCAAGCTCCGGGTCGACGCCAACGGAGGCTGGACGCCCGAAGAAGCGATCGCGATGATCGCGTGGCTCGCGGAGCGGGGCGTCGACTACGTGGAGCAGCCGCTCGCGCAGGGGCAGGAGTCGGAGTTACCCGCCGTGTTCGCGGCGCGCAAGCTGCCCATCTTTCTCGACGAGTCGGTTCCCACGTCCCATTCCGTGCCCGCAATCGCCGATCGCTGCGATGGCGTGAACCTCAAGCTGATGAAGACGGGAGGCATTACCGACGCCCTGCGGCTCGTGGCGACGGCGCGCGCCCACGGCCTCCAGACGATGATCGGCTGCATGAGCGAGTCGAGCGTCGCGATCGCCGCCGGGGCCTCCCTCGGCGCGCTGTTCGACCACATCGATCTCGATAGCCACCTCAATCTGAAGCCCGATCCTGCGGATGGCGCCCCCATCGCCCACGGCATCGTCCTCCCCGCCGAACGGCCGGGTCACGGTGGCCGATTACTTTCGTCATAATTTCTTCACCTCTCTAAGGAACCAAACGAGGCATTCCGAGGTTACTAAGTGTAAGGCGCACGATTCGACGCATCGACGACGAACGGAGCGCCGTAGCGAAAGCGAAGCGAAACGGATCTCTCAGCCGGTCGGCCTATTCTGGGCCACCGGCTATTTTTTGCCTGTCGATCGCACCGATTTATCGCCACAGGCATTTGGGGAAGGGAGTACCGTAAAGGGGAGCTATGACCGCCGCCCTCGCGATCGCCCTGCTGGCCCGACAGGCCGCCCCTAGCCTCCCGCCGACCCTTCCGCCGGGAACCTCGCCCGAGTTCGCCAAGGCCGTGCTAGCCGTCGAAGCCCGCTTGGTCGACGGCGACGTAGCCGGGGCTCGGTCGGCGGCGCGGGCGCTGCCGGTGCGTCAGCCGCGGATCGCCTGGGTCGACGACGCCGCCCTTTCGCCAGCGTTGCGGGCCGAGCGTGCGGATGGGCTGGCAGAGGTGCTCCGTCGTTGGAGCGCTCTTGCGAAGGACTTCAAGCCCACCATCGCCGACGTCGGTACGGCCGATATCACGATCGGTTTCGCCCCTGTGCTCGCCGACGGGCCGGACGGACTTCCATTGCAGACTCGGGTTGACTCGACGGCGCCGTTCCGGGCGACGATCGGCCTCTCTCGCGGCAAGCCCGGCGTTCCACTCCGGCCCGATGAGATGAACATGGAGGTGGCGTATGCGCTCGGCCACTACCTCGGGGTACCCGACTCGCCCTTACCCGGCTCCGCGATGTATCGGGACGGACGCCCGGGCCTGCTGACGTCCATGCCTCGTCCCGAAGAGTGGGTACTCGCCGCCCATAACCTGGCCCTCGCCGATCGGGTCCGCGCCGCCGTCGAGGCCGGCAAGCCGCTCGGCCTGTCGATTCCCGTGGTCAAGCTTGCGTCCGAGCGCCTCGATCTTGGCGCGATCGAGCAAGGCAAACCGCTCAAGGGCGAGATCGAAGTCGAGAATTTGGGCGCGGGCACGCTGGATTACGCGGTCGTGCCCGACTGTTCGTGTTTCCGGCCCATTCCGATCGGAAAGGTTCCGACTCAGGGTCGACGAACGGTGGGCTTCGTCATCGACACGATCCAATACGTCGGACGCGTCGACAAACTATTGCTCTTCCGGAGCAACGATCCCGCGCGGCCGACGATCGAGCTTCCCGTCACCTTCGTCGCTCGCCCGGCCTATCGGCTCCTCCACCCCGGGGGCGATCGGATCGCCGTCGCGACGGGTGGCGGCACCTACGACTACTTTTTCTTCACCCCGCCCGGTTCGCCGATCCACGTCGTTTCGGCACGCTGGGACGGCATGGGCGCGAAGGTCTCTCAGGAACCGTGGTCTGGAGTCCTGGCCGATCCGGATTTAGGCGAAGGTCCCCTGCCCCGCACGGGATGGCGCTTCCACGTCACGCTCCCCAAAGACCTTCCCGCCGGACGCTCAATCGGTACCCTCACCGTCGTAACCGATTCACACCTATTCTCGCCAGTTCCCGCGTCCCTCTACGT
>CAXUKB010000314.1:0-5865 GCA_964251345.1 uncultured Fimbriimonas sp.
GCCGAGACCTCAGCCCGAACCGCCGCGGAGACCCTGACGTTCAAGGGATCCGGCTTCGGTACGTCGGGCATCTCCGTCACGATGGCATCGGGCACGGGACTCGACGACACGGTCGCCGCGATCAACGCGAACACCAGCCTGAAGGATCTCGTCACCGCGAGCGTCGAGAACGGGAAGCTCCGAATCGACGCGAAGAAGTACGGCGCGGCCGGAAGCTTCACCCTGGCCTCCAACTTCGCTTCGTCCGGAGCGAACAGCGGCGTCGGCGTCGGCGGCGAGGGCACCACGATTGCGGGATTGGACGTCGCGGGCACGATCAACGGCGAAGCGACGACCGGCAGCGGCCAGTTCCTCATCGGAAGCACTGGCAACGCGACGACGGAAGGCCTTCAGATCCAGTACACGGGAACGACCTCCGGCGATGTCGGAACGATCTCCTACTCGCGCGGCATGGGCAGCCGCCTGACGGACCTCATCTCCACCTTCACCGACGGCACCAACGGCCTCTTCACCGCCGCCAACAACAGCATTCAGACTCAGATCGACGGCATCAACCAGGACATCACGACGGTCACCGACCGAATCACGTCGAAGACGGCCGACCTCAAAGCCCGCTTCTCCGCGATGGAGACCGCGATCGCGAACCTCAAGTCGCAGTCGAGCACCGTTTCGTCGATGCTCGACACCACGACGAGCTAAGAACGACCATTCCATTTACGCCGAAGCCGGGTAGGCGGCGCAAGCCTCCGCGGGGGATTCCGGACGAAGGCTTCGCCTCCGACTACACCCTGCGCGTTTCGGACCTCGGTCTGGGATGACTTCGGCAGGGTATTGGAGAACTCCCTCTTCTAAACCCTCAGCAACACGGCTTCCCGGTGGAAAAGCCGAACCGCGATCGTCAGGGTCACGACCGGGAGGACGGGGCCCACTGCCACCGGCCCGAGCACCGGGAGGAGCGGCGCCTTACCGAGCAACACCGTCCGGATCCCCGCCGCGGCCCCGAGGACGGGCACGAACGGCAGCCAGGTTGCGCTCCCGAGATCGGTGAAGCCCAGAACCTGGCTGAACATGGCGGGCATGAGCACCACGAGGTTGAGCAGGCTGAGGTAGGTTTGCGCCTCCCGCGTGTTGCGCGCGTAGGTGCTGACCGCGATGAGGAGCCCCGAGAAGGCGGCGGCAAGGGGAAGAAGGACGAGGAACGTCTCCGCCGCCCCTAAGGGCGTGAGGCCGAGGCCGCTTTTGAACAGCAGGTCCCCGCCCAACTTGAGCGAGGCGGCGACGACGAAGCCGATCAGGCCGCTCGTCGCCGACGCGATACAAACGGTCGTGAGGGCGAGAAACTTCCCCAACACGATCTCGGTTCGGTGCACGGGCGCGATGAGAAGGGTCTCCAGGGTCGAACGCTCCTTCTCCCCCGCCACGAGGTCCGCCGCGAGCGCCACGCCGCCGGTGAAGGTGAAGAGCACGAGCAGATAAGGGAGCAGATTCACCAGGATGCTGCTCGCGCCCGTGTCCTCGCCCACCCGGACGGGCCGCTCCTGGAAGTCGATCGGAGCGATGTCCTCGGGCTTGAGACCGACTTGGGCGAGTTTCGTCGCTACGGCCACGGCCATCTGCGGCGCGAACGCCGCCTCGAAGGTCGCCTTTGCGATCTGCGCGGAGTCCTCTTTCGGATCGAATCGGAGCACGACCGACGCTCGGCCTTCGGTCTTCGCCGGAAACTCCGCGAGAAGTCGGGCCTTACCGTCCTGGATAAGCCGGAGCCCCGCCGCCTCGCTCGGCACCACGACGAACTCCAGGTTCTTCGCCTTGCGCAGTTCGGCGAGAAGCGGACTGGAAGTGGCCACGACGTGGACCTTGTGGGTCGAGTCCTTACTCGCGATCTTTCCAAGGAAGCCAAACAGGGATAGGATCAGCGCGACGATGAACAGGGGCATGATCGTCGCCGCGTTGCGCACCCGCTTGTCGCGCAGGATCTCTCGCAGCTCCTTGTTGAACACCTGCAGAATCGGGCTCACGAGAGACCTCCGAGGGCGCGCTCGAAGCGCACGAGCCGGAGGAACGCGCCCTCGAGGGTCGATTCGCCCGTCTGCGCCTTGAGCGCCTCCGCCGTGCCGGCGCCGACGAGGCGGCCGTCGTGAACGATTGCGACGTCGTCGCAAAGCCGCTCCACCTCGCTCATGATGTGGGTCGAGAACACGATCGTCCGCCCCCGGTCGCGCGAGGCCTCGATAAACTCGAGCACCGCCTGGCTCGCCACCACGTCGAGTCCGGCGGTGGGTTCGTCGAAGAACAGCACCGGCGGGTCGTGGAGCGTGGCGCGGGCAATGGAGACGCGCTGCTTCTGGCCCGTGCTGAGCTTGTCGCACAGCCGGTCGGCGAACGGCCCGATCTCCAGCCGCGAAATCACGTCGTTCAACCGGCTCCCCAGTTCCGCGCCGTGGAGGCCGTAGAGGCCGCCGAAGTAGGCGAGCGTCTCCCGCGCGGTCAGCCGGCCGTACAGCGCGGTGGAGGTGGAAAGGAACCCGATGCGTCCGCGAACCGCGCCGGGGTCTCGCGTCACGTCGATCCCGTCGACGTAAGCGGTTCCCGAGGTGGGGGTCAGCACGGTGGAGAGCATCCGCAGGGTCGTCGTCTTCCCCGCTCCGTTCACGCCGAGGAGGCCGAAGACCCTTCCGGGACGGGCCTCGAAGGAGAGCCCGTCGACGGCGACGACCGCATTTCCCTTGTTGTCGACGAAGCGCTTGGTGAGGCCCTCGGTGAGGATCATCTGGAGGCCTAGTTTAGCGAATCGGGCTCAGGGTCCTACGGGACCTATCCGTAATTCGTTGAGCAGGCGGAACTTATGCCCGGGGAGCCGACCTTCGCCCCGCTTACGACCACGGCACGCCGAGCTCCCGGGACAAAGGCCTCAAGCCTCGGGAGCTCGACCGGGCGGCGAGCAGAGCCTCGTCGCGAGCGGCTCCCCAGGCATATGCGAATTCCGAAAGAGGGTGTAAGCATTAGTGAGTTCGCGTGATCGATGATGCGGTTCAACGTCCTCCGTCTCTGGGTCCCTCTTCGTTCTCACCGCGCTTCTCGATGCCCTCGCCGGCGCGCAGACCATGCCCGAGGGGCGGTACGCGGGCGAGGGGTCGCCCACGTCCGGCACCCTCCGGAGTCTGTACGCGCTCGACGGCAGCCCCTACGCCATGGCGTCCGACGGGAACGGCAACCAGGCGGCCTCCTTCTCCGTGGCGTTCCACCCTCCCGCGGATGCCCCTTCGGCCATCCTCCACGCGGAGACCGGCGCCTCGCTCCAAGGAGCGACCGCGCAGGCGTTTCTCTACAGTCCGAGCGCCGGGGGCCTCGCGCTCGGCGCCGTCGCGCTCGACGGCGGGAACGCCGTCGAGTTCTCGATCTCCGGCGCCCAGCTCGCCACGTACCGCGACGCCTCGGGCGCGCTCAACGTTCAGTTCCGCGTGTACCGTCCCGGGACGGACGCGTTCGCCTGGAGCACCGACCGGCTGGTGGTGCTCACGCCCATTCTGTCGAGCTTCGTGTACGACAACGAGGGCACTCAGGCGGCGGGCACGCTCGCGAGCCTCACGGCGGTCGACTCCGACCCTTACTCGCTCGTGACGCAGACGGAGTCGGCCACCGGCTACCAGGTGGCGTCGTTCTCCGTCGGGTACCGCGTCCCCGCCGGCACGCCGTCGGCGACCCTCCGGGCGGTCACCGGCCTCCCCGCCGACGGGGCGACGCTCCAGTTCTTCACCTACACCCCAGCGGCGGGCGGCACGACCCTTGCCACCGCGGCCGCTCCGAACGGGCAGGGCACGGTCGACGTGCCCATCACGAGCACCCAGCTCTCGACCTACCGCGACGGCTCCGGGGTGCTGAACGTCCAGTTTCGCCTCTACCTTCCTGGGGCCCCGGGCTCGCTCACCTGGGCCACCGACCAGCTCGTGCTGTTCGCCGCGCCCAACTCCGGCCCCGCCCTGCCGACAGATCTTACGGCGAGTGCCGACGCGAACGGCGGAATCGACCTTGCGTGGACGGACAACGCGAACAACGAGAACGGCTTCATCGTCGAGCGCAAGGGCGGCGCCGACGCGGATTTCGTTCAGGTCGGCACCGCGCCCGCGGACGCCGTCGACTACCAGGACACCCAAAACCTCTCCCCCTCGACGGCCTACACCTACCGCGTCCGCGCGACCAACACCAACGGCGACTCGCCCAACGGCAACGAAGCCAGCGCGACGACAAACACCGTTAACAGTTCCGGGAGTGCCATCGTGATGACTGCCGCTGCTACTTCAGCTACAAAAATGACTGTTTACTGGTCAAGTACAACTACTACTCCAGGCTACAACATATATCGTAGCAACGCAGGCGACTCGGGCTACGTTAAAGTGAACGCGACTCCAGTTGCGCCTGTAGATCCGGGACCAGGACTGTCGAATAGCTTTATGTTCAGCGACGATGGTTTAGCTACTAATACAAAGTATTTCTATAGAGTTGTTGCTGTCGATAGTGCTGGGGTCGAGGGGGTCTCAAGTCCCGTGTCATTCGATATTCCTAATGTGGCAGCCGTTCCATGGGATACGGCGAATTCATCAGCTATTCTCAGCAAGGTAGCTGACGATGGACAAACATTAGGAACTTGGAATCCTGACGGGTATACAATAGCTATTGGTCCGAACGGGGTTGAGTACTCCAGCGATCTTCACGGTGGCGCCCCACACACGCGATCAGCTGCGATCTCCTACAATTCTGGAACTCACGTCTTGACTACTAGAGGAGGTGCTTCCTACCCCCACTGTGCCGAGGGTGAACAAGGCAGCAACCCGCAGTCGAATATCGAGGCTAATTTCGACAATGCCGGAGACACCGGCATTTTCAGGAAAGTGGAGGCTCTACCGGGCCATCAGATTATCGATGCTCTCGTCTATTTTCCGACGAGTACGTATGGACTTAACTGGCAATCGACATACAGCGATACTGCAGACATATACGTTGGCGGAGCCTCGGAAGACAAATCGCAGAACATGGATATAGGCTTTCAGAAAGGATCGGACGATACAAACGGACTAAAGGCGGGATGGCAGATCGTTGGCTTCTTTAAGAAAGCGGATGGTAGTCGAGGGTTCCTCTCTGATGATAAGGAAGCCACAAGCGGTATCCAGGGACTGCGATTTGGGGGAGTGGCCCGTATCACCGCGGTACTGCCTAGCATTGGGTATCCGACTGTCAGCGCGGTGAAAATTACTGTCAACGCAGCAGAGTACGGAGGAGCGGTTTACGGCGCTACAGCGGAAACGCATCCAAGCGTTAACGTGCTTATGTACGTCGATAATTTCCAGGGTCTAGATTACACCCACTTCCGGTTTAAACGAGTGAATTCTATTGCGCAGAAGGCGGCAAGTGTTGAGAATCCTTACCTCGGAGGTGGTGTCAACAAAGGATGGATAGGAACGGGAACATTCGTCACGGGGGCGGCTTGGGGTGATCTGAACGATCCCGATGAAACGGGTATCCGCCTTGATGGTGAACCCTGGGGAGTGTACGACACCATCCATGCCGGTGCTTTTCCGGGGCGCGGCCAAGCCGTCCAGTGGAGGGACGGAACAAAGTACACGACCGAAGACCGAATCAACCTTCAACTCACTTATCACTAGACACAAGAGACGTGACCATCTTTTTACTTTTGTCTTGCATCGTGTCGACTCAGCCCTTGACCCTCACGATGGTGGGCGATCAAGGGCAGGCAATGGAGTTGCTCCAGATCGAGAAGGGACGGGCAAGCGTCGTGGCCGAAGGCGAGTTCGATCCTGCGGATTCGCCTCCGCTCGGTGCCGTCTCGGATGGTCATCAAGTCTTCGT
>CAXUKB010000315.1:0-5791 GCA_964251345.1 uncultured Fimbriimonas sp.
CGTCCTATGGACGAGTTCTGCCACGCCTGCTTCAACGGCCACTATCCGATCCCGGTCCCCATGGACATGACGAAGCACGCCTTCGACGACCCGCCCGACGTCGGTGAGATGACGGGCGTGGTCTCGGGTCAACCGCTCCTTATTCACGACTGAACGCCATTTCTCCTCCCGACCGTAATGAGGTCGCCTCGACTCGCCGATCTAATGAACATGGTGAGTCTGGCGGCGGGAAACCAGGTCGGCGATGCCTTGACCGTGCTGTGGGAAGACGGACCCGACACAAGGGTCGGCTACGGCCATGTAGCGGCAGAGGTGCCGTTCTCGGTCGTTCTGGAGGGCCAGGATTGCCCGACCGTCGGCTCGGAGGTTCGCCTCGTCCGAGATCAGGGCGACCGGTGGGTCGCCGGCGCGTCGACCGTCGCGATTTGCGATGAGGGGCTGCTCATGCTCCGGAACACCCGCTGGGAAGAGCCTGGGCAGCGAGTGCACGACAGGACTGAGGTGGAGTGGCCCACAACCCTGCGCATCCTCGACGAGCGGGGCGCGCGCGAAACCTACCAGATCGGAATGACGACCGATATCAGCCTTGGCGGGGCGGCGATCCACTTGGAGGACGCCCCTGAGGTGGGATCCCTCGTCGAAGTTCGTGCGCATCCCGCCGGGGCCGTTCCCGTGCGCGGCGTCGGCGTCGTCGTGCGTCGAACCGGTTACAACATGGGACTCGCGTTCCTGTACCTCTGGGGAGCCGCGTTCCTAGAACCGCAACCGGCGCTGGCCATGAAGATGGCCGCGTAGCGCAACTCGACTAGGATCGACCTTAACCGACGATTGAAAACGGCGTCATGTCGCGCACGATGCGGTTATCCTCGTCCAGCAGGACGACCTTCGGAACGATCGGCGCATCCGCGAGATCGAACGCCGCGACGATCACGCGCTCACCCGGGTGGAAGAAGTGGGCCGCTCCGCCATTGAGCCCCACCACGCCGTTCGCACCGGCGAAACAGTAGGTCTGGATGCGCGCGGTCCCGTCGACGGACCACACGTGAACCAATTCGCCATCGAGGAGGCCCACCGCTTCCATAAGATCCGAGCCCAGCTCGATGCTTCCGACGTACTCGGGATTGGCGTAGGTGACGCGGGCGTGGTGAAGCTTAGCTTTGAGCAGCTGGGAGAGGCGCATCGGATCGGGGAGCGGGGGCAGTGCGCCGACGGGCGGCGAGAACGCGGCGACGAGAGTAAGCGGCCAGAAAGCCGCCGAAGGTCATGACTCCGGTACCGAACCAGATGAGGCCGGTGAAAGGCTTCTCGAAAAGTTCGATCTGATAGATCGGAGGGCTGAAGAGAAGGGCGACGCGGGTGCTGTGGTCGGCCGCGTCGACGCCGCCCACCAAAGCGGCGATCATGTTCTTGCCCAGTCTCGGGAAGGGCCAAACAGGCTCCAGCCCGCTTTCGGTAAGCCGCACGGCGGGATTGGCAAGATATTGGTGCGGAATACCGTGCTCGTCCGCTTCCGTGAGCCTTAGCTTGGCTCCGAATTCGGCGCCCGCCGCCCCGAACTTTCCGTTGTTCGTGGAAGCGAGATACTCTAACCGTGCGTCGTTGACGGTCACCGAATCGCCAGGCTTCATCAGGATCGGCTTCTCGGTCGCGAGCACGATCGGCGGGCTCATCGACACGTACACGTCTTGCGTCGGAAAACGCTGGATGGCGGGCCAGACCTGGTCCTTCGTCTCGTCGCCCTGCCCGTAGTGGTAGTGGCCGGGCTCCGCGACGAAGTGGACTCCGTTGGGGCCGGTGACGTCGAACTGCACCTTCCGATTTCGATCGGTAAAGTCTGTCGACGTCGTGCCTTTGTAGGCGACGGTATAGCCCATCGCCGTCGCCGGTGAGCCTTCTCGGACCATCATGACCTCTTTCCGCTCATAGCCGCGGCTGAGGATCAAGCCGCCCATCAAAACGGCGAGGCCGACGTGTGCCACGAATCCGCCGGTACCCAGCGCACTGCGTTTAGCGAGTTCAACCGCTCGCCAGGCGTTCGCGACGACCACGAGGACGACGCTGAAGAGGAGTAGGAGCATCCAAAGCGTCAAGGGGATCGCCCGACCAAAAGGTGCGGCGACCGTCGCGCCCGGCTCGGGGTGAACGGTGGGAAGGATCGCGAGATGAAGGAGGCCGGTCAGCCCGATGGCGATGCAGAGGACGCCGAAGAGGCGCTCGCGCAAAACCTTGGGCTCCATCGTTCGCCAAGAGACGAACGGCGTAATCGCCATCAGCGCCATGATCGGCAGAAAGAACCAAACTACGACGAGGTGATAGAGCGGCTCTTTGACGGCGTTCCCCGAACCGCCGCGTAGAGCGGTAATGACCGGCCAACTCATGCCAAGCGCGATCACGACCGCGAGAAGGCTCAAGAGCATCATCCCGTAGCGGTAGAGCCCCTCGCGAGAGAAGCCCGTTTCTTCGGGTTGAGCATGGGCGTTCGCCACGCGAGCCGCCTGACGTCCGCGACCCAGGTAGACGGCGGCAAAGAGGCCAATCGCGGCCAGTAGGAAGATCTTAAGGATGCCCCGCGCGTGCTCGTCCATGTTCGCGAAGCTATGGTTGCTGACCTTGTCCAGCAATCCCGATCGAGTGAGATACGTGCCGTAGACGAAGAGCAGGAACGGCACGCCGCCAAGAAAGAGATTCGTGCCCGCCCACTTCCGGCGAGCCGCCTGTACGATGAGCCCGTGGGTGAAGGCGACGAGAACGAGCCAAGGCACGAATGAGACGTTCTCAACCGGATCCCACGCCCAGAAGCCGCCCCAGCCTTGGGTCTCGTAAGCCCACAGGCCGCCCATCACGATGCCAAGGCCGAGGATCGCGACCGAGACCAACGACCAAGGGCGAACTCGCGCCACCCAGTCTTCCGCATCGCCCCGAAGCATCGCCGCGATCGAATAGGCCGCGATCAGGGAAAGGCTTCCGAAGCCGAGGAACACGACGGGCGGGTGAACGAGGACCCAATAGTTCTGAAGCGACGGCACCATGCCGTTTCCGGTCGGCGGCACGAACGTCTTTCCATGCGCCACGATCTGCGGCATGATCTTGAACGGCGTTTCGTAAGCGAGAATGCCGCCGACGGTCCCAAGGAAGAGCGACGAGACGCCGACGAACGGACCGCGGTAAGGACCCGTTCCTCGCAGCGCGAGCAGGGCGAAGAGTGCGGAGGTGCATCCCCAAAGGAGAAAGGAACCCTCTTGAGCGGTCCAGACGCTCGCGATCTTATAAGGAATCGTCGTCGTGGTGTCCGAGTGCTGCCAAACGTAGGCGTACTGGAACTGATCCTTCACGAAAAGAAGGGCCAGCGAACCAAAGGCCGCGAAAAGGGAAAGGCATCCCAAAACGAACGCCGCCGTGCCCGCCTTTTGCAAGCGATCGGACCGAACGAACGAAATGACTGCCGCCAGGGCAAAGAATGCGATCGCGGCGACGACGCTACCTCGTCCGAAGGCGCCGGTAAACAGCGACCAAGGTGCGGCGAGGGGAACACCGGCGGGAATGTCGTTCATGACCGAAGGGAGGCGAGGGGATCCTTAGACTTCTCCTCGTATTTGGTGGGGCACTTCGTGAGAAGGTCGTGGGCGATGAAACGACCGTCATGTAGCGAGCCGATCGCCACGATCTTGTCGGCTTCCTCCAACGTGTTCGGCTTCGCACCGAGAAGCTCCGTCTCGACGACCGAGCCGTCGGAGTCCTTGAGCTTGAAAAACGTGTGGCCGGTCTTAAAGTCCAGTTTACAGGTCTCCTTCACGAGCGTCCCCAGGAGATGCAGGCTATCGCCGCCCACCGTTTTCGCCTGAGCGATGGTCACGTAGGGACTGGCGTTGCTCACGAACGCACCCACGACCCCCGCCATCGCGAGCGCGGCGACCACCGCCGTCACGACCGGACCTTTGAGCTTCACAGCCTTCATCGTACCGTCACCGAACCCTTCCTACGCCCAACTCCGAGCGTCTCGTCGCAAAAGCGGGAACCCTCGCGAGCCGCCGAGGGTTCGTTCGGTACACTTGCCATGATGCGCCTCCCGCTCGCGCGGCCGACCGTCGCCGCCCTTACCCTCATGCTTGGCGGCGTCGCCTTGCCCCAAACGCCCGCCGCAAAGCCGGAAGACACCCTCTTCTTCTCCACGCTCGTGGGCTCTTTCAAGCTTCTGCCCCCCGGGCCGGATACGACTCACGGCACGTTGGACATGGAGTTCAACGGCACGGTCATGGTCAGCGGTCTGACCGGACAGGTTACGCCGGGCCCCGGCGTTCGTCTCGAGCTCTCCCGTCCGGAGCACAAGCGGCAGGTTTACTTCGGCAAGGGTCACATTCGTGTCACCGGCGAGTTTCGGGCGATTCAGTTCTTCGGCCGAAACTTGAAGGGCTCGTACCAGGGCGTTGCCGTCGCCCGTCTTTACGGCGAGTTCGACAAGAACATGGAGACCGGTTACTACTGGTACTCATCTGCTCCGACCAAGCAAGATTGGGGCTCCTACGGACGAACCCTGATCGTGCCACCGTCTGCCCAGGCTACCGGCACGGTGACGGGTAAGGTTCGCGACGTGCCGGCTAAGAAGGGCGGCTAGCGTTTGCTCGATCGGACCTTCGTCCACATTCCGGGGATTGGCGCTCAAACCGAGCGTGCGCTCTGGTCGGCGGGGTGCCACTCCTGGTCCGATCTTGCTCACGATCTCGATCGATTCTCCTGCGGCACGGCGGATCGTGACGAAGTCTCTCGCCACCTTGAGCGGTCGGAAGAGGCGCTTGCGAACGGCCACCACCAGTACTTCGCCCGCTCACTCGGACTCGCCGAAGCCTGGCGTGCGTGGCCCAATTTCCGGGACCGGTGCGTCTATCTCGACATCGAAACGGACGGCGGCCGATCGGGCAGCGCGATCACCACGATCGGGATGTACGATGGCAACGATTTTATGGGCCTCGTGCGAGACGTCGATCTCGGCAACTTCCCGGACATCATTTCCCGCTACTCAATGGTCGTAACCTTCTTCGGCGCGGGTTTCGACCTTCCAATGCTTCAAAAGCGATTCCCGCAGGTGAGATTCGATCAGATCCACCTCGACTTGTGCCCGACGTTGAGGAAGCTCGGACTTAAGGGCGGTCTCAAGTCGATTGAGCGCCAACTTGGCCTGTCGCGCGGCGAAGACACGGACGGACTAACCGGGCTCGACGCGATCCGTCTTTGGCGGCAGCACCAACGGGGGCACAAGACCGCCCTCGACACGCTCCTCGCGTACAACCGTGAGGACGTCGTTAATTTGGAGACCCTCGCCGAATATGCCTACGGACGGCTCAAGGGAGCCTCGTTCGATTCGGCGGTGCGAATGGGTTCGGTTCGCTGAAGATCGCCACCGAAGTGTAAAAAAGGGTCAAACCTCTCGGGAGGTTTGACCCTTTTTATCTATCGTCACGAAGGACGAACTCTGTGGTTGTGCGGCCTCTACGACGGGGTGTTCGTCGTCGAAGAGGTTGCGGTCGGAACCGTGGCGACCGGGGCGGCAGGCGCAACCGGAGTCGTGTGGGCGACGTCGTCGTGGCGCAACGCCTCTTGCACCTGACGCTGGCCGTCTTCCATGCCCTTCTTGAGTTCGCCGACGCCCTGACCCACTCCGCGCATCAGCTCGGGGATTTTCTTTCCGCCGAACAGGAGGAGGATGACGACAAGGACGATGATCAGCGGCTCGACGCCGAAAATGTTTGCGATGGGAAGGGCCATGGTGCTTTCCTAGCGGCCCGCGGCGCGAGCC
>CAXUKB010000316.1:0-5787 GCA_964251345.1 uncultured Fimbriimonas sp.
CTTCGGGCGGCACGATGGGCACGCCCTGCTCCGGCGTGGCATAGTCGCCGTGGTCGAGAAGTCGGGAGTTGAAAATGGCGTTCGGCTGCCACGCCTGAAGCCGCTCGCGCAACCCCGCCATGTCGAACTGCTCCGGGTCGCGCTCCCACTCCCCGTCGAACCAGTAGATGTCCACCGGACCGAACTGCGTGCTCAGCTCTTCGAGTTGCTTACCGTGAAAGTCGATGAACCGCTTCCAGGCCACCGGATCTTCGTGGCCCCGTTCGGGGTAAGAAAATCGGTTCTCGTAGCGCTCGGCGCCCGTCTGCTCCTCGCTGTCGCGGGTGGGATACACGGAGGCGTAATCGGGGTGCGACCAGTCCAGGTGGGAGTAGTAGAAGCCGACCTTGAGGCCGTGGCGTCGTAGCGCCTCGACGTAAGGGTGGATGAGGTCGCGACGGGCGGGCGTCCGTTTGACGACGCTGAGATCGTTCGCCTGGGTGTCCCAAAGGGCGACCCCGTCGTGGTGCTTCGTCGTGAGGACGGCGTACTTGGCGCCCGCCCTTTCGAAAAGATCCGCCCACGCTTCGGGATCGTACTCCGACGCGGTGAAGCCGTCGAGCTGCTTCATGTAGCGGTCGTAAGGCACGCTTCCGTTCCAGAAGGACCACGACTCGGCCACTCCGTCCACCGCATAGATGCCGTAGTGGACGAAAATTCCGACCTTCGCATCGGGGAACCAGGGCTGCATCGCCATGGGGTTACGATAGCTTACGCTTGCGGACGGTTGCTTACCCTCGCCGACGATTACGTTCGGGGGCCACCGTCCGCCATCGTGAGCGATTGCCCGCAACCGTAAGCGTCACCGCCCATACTTCGCCCCGGCGTAGCGAAGCCATGCGTCGGGCTTCATCGCCGAGCCGGTGACGCGGGTGACGAGGTCGCGCGGTTCGTACCGTTTGCCCTGCGCATAGATCCGCTCTGAGAGCCAGCCGAGGATCGGCGCGAAATCGCCCTCGGCCATGAGTGCGTCGGGATCGGGGATGTCCTGCCGCAACGTCTCCCAGATTTGGAGGCCGATGAGGTTGCCAAAGGTGTAGGTGGGGAAGTAGCCCACCGAGCCGCGGCTCCAGTGGACGTCCTGAAGGCAGCCGAGGCTGTCCGTCGGCGGCGTGAGGCCGAGGTACGCCTGGTATTTGGCGTTCCACGCCTCGGGAAGATCGCGAATCGCGAGGCTTCCGGTCACGATCTCGACCTCCAGTTCGAAGCGAACGAGAATGTGGAGGTTGTAGGTCAGCTCGTCCGCGCCGACCCGCACGAGTTCCGGTTCGACCCGGTTCATCGCTCGCACCATGCCGTCCACATCGAGGTGGATGGAGGGAAATTCGGTCCGGAGTTTCGGCAGGAAGCGGGTCCAGAAGCCCCGCGAGCGACCGATTACGTTTTCCCAAAGACGCGACTGGCTTTCGTGGACGGCGAGCGAGATGCCGCCCGCCAGCGGCGTGTCGTTCCAGGCGGCGGGCGAGCCCTGCTCGTAGAGGCCATGGCCCATCTCGTGCAGCGAGGAGGAGACGACGCCCTTGACGTGGTCGCTGGGGCGGGTCGTCATCCGCACGTCGGTGCTCCCCAGGTTGGAGCAGAAGGCGTTGGCGCAAAGATTGAGGCGTCCCCGGCCGAAGTCGAAGCCACACTCGGCGGCGGCGCGCTCGGCGAACCGCCGGAGCCGCTCCGGATCGAACGCGCCGCGCAGGGAGGAGTCGTCGACTGCCGGCTTCGTCCCGATCGCTCGGACCCATTCCACAATCGGCCCCTTGATCGTGTCGAACGTGGCCCGCGCTTCGGCGTAGGTCGCGCCGCGCTCGTAGAGGTTGATCAGGGCGTCGTAGGGGTGATCGGCGTAGCCGAGCGCTTCGGCAGTCTCGCGGGCGATCTCGAACAGTCCTTCGAGGTGCGGCGCTAAGAGCGGGAAGTCGTCGGTCGCCTTGGCGACCTTCCACGCCTCGTAAGCCTCCGACGACAACCGAGCTTTGCGCACCACCAGTGCCGTCGGCATCTTCGTCTCGGTCTCGAGCTCCCGCTGCAGGGCGGCGACGGCCCGGCCTTCGTCGCTTGCCGGATCGGTCTCGGCCACCGCCCGCTCGACGGCGCGAAGGAGGCGGTCGCCCGTAATCCGCTCGTGGGCGAGACGCCGAAGGCGGCCCGAGTGGGCGGCCCGCGCGGAGGCGCCGCCCTGCGGCATGAGAACCTGCTGATCCCAGCCGAGCAGGTTCGCGGCGGCCCGAAGCGCGGCCACCTCGCGGTAGTGGTCGAGAAGCTCGGCGTAGGCGGTCATGGCTTCAACGTACCCCTCTCGGTCAGGGAACCGTGAAGGAGAGGACACCGCCCAAACGCGCATGTTCCGAGACCGCGAAGACGCCGGTAGGAAGTTGGGCGAGGCGTTACGCCGCTTCGCGGACGAGCGCCCCCTGTTGCTTGGGCTCGTTCGGGGCGGGTTGCCCGTCGCGGCGGCGGCGGCGCGGGTTCTTGGCGCCGATCTCGACGCGCTGGTGGTCCGCAAGGCCGCGCCGCCGGACAACCGAGAGTTCGGTGACGGGGCGGTCGCGCCGGACGGGATCGAGGTCGGAGACGCACCCCCGGAAGAGGTCGCTCAGGCGCGTAGAGAAATGGATCGCCGGATCCAAGCCTATCTCGGCGGACGGCCCGCTCCGGACGTCGAAGGCCGGACGGTGATCCTGGTGGACGACGGCCTCGCGACCGGCGTCACGGCGATTGCGGCGATCCGCTACGCAAGGACGCTCGGCCCAAAGCAGGTGATCGTCGCCGTGCCCGTACTCTCCGAAGAGGCGCGGAAAGCCATCGATTCCGAAGCGGACGATGTCGTCTTCCTCGACTGCCCAGAGCCGTTTCGGGCTGTCGGTGACGCTTACGAGTCGTTCGGGGAGGTCACAGACCAAGAAATTAAGGCGACGCTTGGAACCCGACGAGTGTCTTAAATCGGCAGTGGGTAAATGCTAGGAGCGTCCTCTTTTGATACCGCGAACTAAGCTTTCGCCTCCACCTAGGGTCTCGCGCAAGAGCATCTTAATCTCGCAAACCAGAGGCTACACGCCCTTCAGGAAGCTGAGCATCCTGGTTGGACTGGATGAAGTCGTTGTCCTTCGGAATCTCGTCGGAGAGCGACGCGCCCGTTTTATAATGACGGCCGACGATCCAACCGTCTCGCACAAGCGCTTCCAGCGTGTCGAGTACGCCCGAGTGCATCGCATCGTCGTAAGGCATTCCCGCAACGGTAGCGTTGTGCTGCAAGATTTCGAAGACGTCCTCTAGACGTGGCGTGGTTCCGATCGTCTTCATTAGCCAGGCAATCACGCCCGTGAGGGGCAAGACTTTGCCGTCTCGCTCGTAAGCTGGAATCGGCGTGACTCGTCCTTTTTCGTAGTGGGGGATTTTCGTCCTCCGGGTGCCTTGAAGATAGGGCACGAAGCCGTTAAAGCCCCCGAAGGAGGCAATGCCTGGCTTTTCCGAGAAGCGGCTCGTAATTTGGTGGAGGGCAGTGAAGCTCACGGTGCCTAAACCACCCACCGACATATCCTCCTCGATAAAGCCACCCGTGCCGAGCCACTGGAATGCCTTTTCCGCATCGAGGTCAAGCCCTGCATCGCGTGCGATCTCGCGGGTGAACTCCTTGAGATCGGTGAAGTGCTTATTTGAGGAGTACCAATAATCTGCGAATCGGATGTGCTGAAGAATTCGACGGCGGTTGCGAGCGTCGTACTCCTCCTTCAGCCATTTAGCGTCACCTTTTCTCCCCATCTCAAGGATCGTGAACGCGGCTTCTCGCGCCGAGGCGTGGGTGAGGCTGAGACCGGCGGAGAGAATCGGATCGGCGAAGCCAGATGCCTCGCCCACAAGCATCCAATTCTCGCCGGTCATACGCTCGGCAAGGAACGACCAATCCTTTGTAGTCGAAAATTTTCCTTCCCGCGAAGCGCTCGCCACGAGGGCACGAATGCGTGGCTCGTCCGAAACAGCTTGGAGATAGAGCTCCTCCGGCCGTTTTCCGCTTGCCTTCAGGTAGTCGGCAGGACACACGAAACCGATGGATGTCCTTTCGGGCCCGAGAGGAATAAACCAGAGCCAGCCGTAATCTACCGACATGATCTGAATGCGTGTCCCGCCCACCCCTAGGGTGACGGCCCACTCGGCATTTTGCCAGTAGTCCCAGAAGGCTACATTGCGGAGTTTGCTCGGCTCTTCGATGGCTACGCCCATCGCGCGGCGCAGGAGCCCCGCGTGGCCTGAGGCGTCTACGTATTGCCGAGCTTCGATCGTTTCACCGCTCTCAAGGACCAAGCCCAAGACACGATCGTCCTGGCGAAGAACCTCGCGTACGGCTGAGGGCTGATGGACTTCACACCCTATTCTCCGGGCGAAGTCGAGCAATATCTTGTCATAAATTGCACGATCGACCTGGAAGGCCGTCTTCTGACGCTGACCCTCGAACTGAGCGGGGCGTACGGCATCATGAAAATCTCCGTCCGGAAGGAAATGGAAGTCCCAAAGGTCGTCGCTTTTGCCCCAACGGTAAGTCGCCCCAACTTTAATCGGGAAGTTTGCCGCCTCGATTTCGCCCCAGACCCCGAGTTCGTTCAAGATTGCTCCGATCGAGGGAAGTTGGCTTTCTCCGACGTGATCGCGTGGGAAGACTTCGCGTTCGAATATCCCTACCTTCAGGCTAGGCTTGTGCTTCTTTAGAAAGGCACCGCAAGTTGCGCCACCGGGGCCTCCGCCAACGATCGCGATATCGAGCTTTGTCATGAGGAGGGTACTAATTACGAAGCCGAAAAGGCGGTCCTTTGCGAAACAAGGACCGCCTTTGGAAGAGTAGATGGAAAGCTAAAGGATCTACCGGCGCAAGCCTACTTTCCGCCGGGTTGCTTCGACATTCCCGCGCGGCGCGCGGCCAAGAGGGGATCCTGATTTGCCTCGGCAGGC
The DNA here is from genome assembly GCA_964251345.1 of uncultured Fimbriimonas sp. Taxonomy (GTDB): domain Bacteria; phylum Armatimonadota; class Fimbriimonadia; order Fimbriimonadales; family Fimbriimonadaceae; genus Fimbriimonas. The sequence goes on from CAXUKB010000316.1 coordinate 4,975, forward strand.
GGACCGGTGTGACCCGTTTTGAGCGCCTCCTGGGCCTGAGGGCTCAGAGGCACTTCCGGCTCCTCGCCATGGCAACCGGCCATGGCGAGAAACGCAGGAACGATGAGGAGCAAGGTCTTCTTCATGCTTAGTACTGATACCACGATTGATTCCAAGGGTAGCCCAGCTTGGAACCTGGCCAAGCAATGTTCTTGAACCACTTCAGTTGCCCCTTCCGTTCGCCTGACGCATGTCCGTCGAGGAAAGACGCCAGGGCGACTCCATTGTAACGATAGGCAGGCATCTGGCCGCGTTCGCAGCCCGGTGCGTCTTCGAAGTTTCCGGTCCCTGTACCGTCTTTGTTCAGGTAGTAGCCTCCATCGCGGGGAAGCTGGCCACTTGCAATTTCCGAGCCGCCCGGATTGTCGTTCGAGGCCTTGCCGTAACCCAAACCGAGCGTCCAGAACCATTGATAGGTGCTGAAGTACGGATAGCCCCAAGTCGCACTGTTCCGGTTCTTATTCATGATGAGAACCTTATCCGACGGAACATCCACCGCAGTTGCACTCGTCGGCGGAATGATGCCGCCGCCGTAATCCGATGGGCAGAGGTCGTAGTTCAGCCCGTACTGCTGACCTTGGATCTGATCAGGGAATGCGGGATCTTGCCAAAGGCCGCCATTGCCGTAAGCCTGAGGGGTGCCTGCGGCGCTTGCGTACATTTTGCCGCTCTTAATGTAAGGGTTTACCGTGGCATACCACTGAACCTGGTCACCAAAGCCATTGCCGCCATATTCGGACAAAGGCAACGTGTCGTCGGAGTCTCCCGCGTACA
>CAXUKB010000317.1:0-5777 GCA_964251345.1 uncultured Fimbriimonas sp.
GCCTGGCACCGCGTCGATCGTGATCGTGGCGGACTGACCCGCCTTGAGGTCGTTGATCGTCTCGGCGGGAATGTTACCGTCGAAGTAAACGCCCTGATTTCCGACCAGCCGAAGGATCGAGCTTCCAGGCGCGACGACCGTGCCGGGCTGCACCGGCTTACCCGCCACGATCCCTGCGAAAGGGGCGCGAATCGTCGCGTCGGCGAGATTCTGCCGAGCCTGCGCGGAGCCCGCAGCCGCGGCCTGGATGCCCGCCTGCGCCGCCGCGATCTGCGCCCGCGCATTCGCGACCTGATCGATGTACAGCGCATCGAGGCTTTGGTTCGCCTTGGCCGTCGCCACTCCTTGCTGAGCGGCACGAACCTGCTCCTGCGCGGCGGCGACGTCTTCCACGCGATTGCCGACCTGGATCAGGTTAAGCGACTGGACCGCGTTTTCATACTGAGTGCGCGCCGCCTCGTAGGTCGCCTGCTGGGCGTCGAGTTGGCTTCCGGCGATCGCCCCCTCCTGAACGAGGTTACGGATTCGGTCTAATTGTTTGCTCTGAGTGTCCAAGTTCGCCTTCGCCGAGGCGACGGTGGACTGGGCTTGGAGACGCTCCTGAGGTCGGGCGCCGGTCTTAATCTTCGTGTAGTTCGCCTGCGCCGATCGCAAATCGGCCTGGGCGCTCTGAATCGCCGCGGTGCTTTTCTGCGGGTTGATCGCCTGATTGCGGAGCGCCTGACTCAAGCCGGCCTCGGCTTGGCCGAGCGTCGCCCGCGCCTGGAACTCCTGGGCACTCGCCTGGGCGAGCTGCGCCGCCAGCACGGAAGTGTCCATCTGGGCGACCGCCTGTCCTGCGGCGACGTGATCCCCGTCGTTGACGAGAACCTGCGTGACCCGCCCTGAGGCTTTCGGACCGACCTGCGTGTCGGCGGCGGTGGTCACGTCGCCCGTCACGGTCACCGTCTCCTGGACGTTCTTCGCCACGGCGGGCTGGACGACCACCTGCGCCACGGGGTCGTTGATCACGGCCGCGGTCACCGCAGCATGCTTCTGGGCCCCTCGCTTCACGCAACCGCCTCCCACGAGGCCGAGGGCGGCGAGGGCGATGGGTCGGGTCTTCACTTGGGGGCTCCTGTCGGGGTCGCGGGGGTTGCCGGGGCGGCGATCGGAAGGCGGTCGGCGCCGACCGCGCGTTGCAGTTGAGAGTAGGCGGTGAGCACGTCGTAACGCGCGCGAACGTAGTTCTGCCGCGAGGTCGTCAGCGTCGTCTGGGCGTCGACGGTCTCGACGTAGGTGCCCGCGCCCGCGGCTTGGCGGACCTGAGCGATGCGGTACACCTCCTGCGCGAGCGCCACCTGGCGCGTCGCATTATCGAGCCGCGCCCGCGCGCCCCGAAGGTTCGAGGCCGCGTTGCGGACGTCCTGCGAGACGGTGAGTTGAATCTGCTCGAGCTGGATCTGGGCTTGAATCTCGTTTTGCCGGGCTTCACCGACGCGGGCGCGAATCGCGCCGCCGTCGAAGATGGGCACCGAGAGACTCAGTCCGAGCGCGGTCGAACTGGTCTGGCCGCTGAACCCGAATCCCGTGCCGTACCGCTGCTGACTAAGGGTGAGCGCGAGGTTCGGCACCGTGAGATGCTCGGCGGCAGAGCGAATCTGCGCGAGCGAATCGACGGTCGCACGGGCGGCCAGCACGTCGGGCCGGGACGTGCGGGCGGTCTGATCGAGCGTCGCCACGTCCGCCGGGGTGTCCGGCAAGACGGTGACGTCCACCGCGTCTACCGTCGTATCGATGGGTCGGGCAAGCGCCAAGTTGAGGGCATAGACCGCGAGCTCATACTGGTTTTGCGCGTCGATGAGGTCGCTTTGGCTCTGCGCGACCTGGGCGTTCAGCCGGTCGACGTCGATCTTGGCGATTTGCACTTGCTCGAGCTGAAGCCTCGCCTGCTCCGCCTGGGCTTGGGCGTTCGTCAAGGCCTGCTGCTGAACCGCGACGCTCGCCTTCGCGCGAAGGACGTTGAGGAACGCGGTCCGGGCGTTAAGCCGGGCGTCGTTGATGGAGGCGAGCACCGTCTGCTGTTGGCTCCGCCGTGCCGCCTCCGCCGACCGAAGGTTCGCGTGCAGCGCGCCCGAGAGGTCGATGGGAATGGTCAGGAACACGCCGTAGGCCACCGAATTATTGGAGATCAAGGTCTGGCCCGTCGTGCCGGTCGTGCCGGTCGTTCCCGTCGTGCCTCCCGTGGTCCCCGTCGTTCCGCCCGTCGTGCCTCCGGTGGTCCCGATTGTGCTCCCCGTTCCGAACGAGGTCGCGAGTCCGCCCCGCGTCGCGGAGACGCTGCCCGTGATCGACGGCTCGAGTTGCGACTCGGCCAATCGAACCGCCGCGTCTTGGAAGCGGAGGCCCGACTGGCCAAGCCGAACCGCAAAGGCGCGGCTCGCGGCGATCGCGGTCGCCTGATCGATAGTCAACGGCCCGGTCTGAGCCGGACCGGCCGCGGCAGCGGCGAGCGCCCCGTAGACGAAGAGATCGAATCCCGTCAAATGTCCTCCATGTGTGTCTCTTCCGTGGGCGATCCCAGGTCTCCCATGCGGGCGAGCAGGTCGTGCAACCGCTTCCGCTCCTCATCGCTCGGCGCCTCAAAGCCGAAGATTTCCGTCATCCAAAGTCCGCGCCCGACGAGGCGAATAAGATTCGCCACCTCGGGATCGATGCGCTCCTCCGCGAGCTTTCTTCCCCATTCGGCCTGCGACTCCTGGATGGGGGTCAGCAGCGAGGGATCGTTCGCGGTTGCCCCGAGCATCGACCACACGGCCTCGGAGGGCGGCTTGCACTCCCGATCCGGCGGGCCGAAGACCGCGAGCCGGAGGTAGGCGCGGGCGAAGCTGCGGGGGCCAGGCATCAGCCGCATCTGCGATTCAAGGTCTCGACGCATGTGGTCTCCCCCCGCGGCGATCATCCCCCGGAGCAGGTCGCCCTTGCTCGGGAAATGATAGAGCAGCCCACCCTTGCTCACCCCCGCCTCCTTCGCCACGGCGTCTAGGGTAAGGTGGCCCGCACCGACGCGCTGCATGACGCGCTTTGCGGCATCCAGGAGCGCTTCGCGGGTCGCGTCCGACGGCATTCGTCTACTGTACCGTCCGGACGGTACAGTACGCGCGGCCTCTTTGCCGGTAAGTTCTCCGCGTGCGCGCCGTGTGGCCTATTCTGCTCTTCTTTCCGGTTCTTGCCTGGGCCCAAAGCCCTACCGATCCGGGCACCGTCGATCTCGGTCCGATCGAGACGCGTAACGGCCGCGCGCCTTCTCTGCCCTTCCTTCGCCTCGAGCCCCGCGGCGGACTGCTCGCACCCGGCGAGCGGACCTTGAGCGCCGACCTCCTCATCGCGAACAATCTCCGCTTCGACCGGACGACGTACGAGGATCAGGAGACGTCGAGGCTCGGCTTCACCGCGCGCTGGGGCGTGGCGCGGGGCGAGTGGGCGGTCGAGGTTCCGTTCCTCTCCCGGGAGGGCGGCTTTCTCGATCCGCTGATCGAGGCTTACCACAAGCTTATCGGCATCACGAACGACCGGGCTCTCATCCCCTACGGCGAGGTAGTCGAGCGTATTCCTGGAAGCGGCACGTTCGGCTCGGCGATCGGCCTCGGCGACGTGTCGGGCGTCTACTCCCGGGCTCTCGGTTCCCAAGCGTTCCTGAGCGTGGGCCTCAAACTGCCCACGGGAAACGCCGGCGGACTGCTCGGAAGCGGAGGCGTCGATCTCGCGGTCTCGCTTTACGACCGTTGGCGGCTCGGCCGCCACTTCGACCTTTACGGACAGTTAGGGGGCGTCGTCCAGGGCCACGCCACCCGCCTCGATCACAGCCGCACCCTGGTGGATCAGGAGTCGCTTTCCCTCGTGTACCGGAAAAACGATCGGGACATTTACACTTTTCAGTGGCAGAGCGAGCCTTCGGCCCTCATTACCGGCGACCAAGCGTTCGACGGCCCTCACCGTTCACTCTCGCTGGGCTACACGCGCCGCCTAAGCTCGAAAGACGCCCTTCAGCTCTATTTCACCGAAGACGGAGACTTCCTCAACTACCGGGTGCCCGAGTTGGTGAACGTCGCGCCCGATTTTTCGATTGGAGTGAGTTACTCAAAAAAGATATAGGGTTTTCTTTAGCGGGACTAAAGTCCCGAACACCGGATATTTGTTGAGCGTCTTTAGACGAATCGAATCCAACGTTGGCTTCGAGACAGGGTTCAGATTATGAAACGAGCCTTTACTCTCATCGAGCTCCTCGTCGTGATCGCCATCATTGCGATCCTTGCCGCCATCCTCTTCCCCGTGTTCGCTCAAGCCAAGGCGGCCGCGAAAGGCACGGCATCGCTTAGCAACGTTAAGCAGACCGGTCTGGCGTTCTTCATGTACACCGCCGACGTCGATGACACGGCTCCCTTAGACCAGGCCTTTACCAAGGACGGAGTCGTCGTCAGCACCAGTGGTTACAATTACAACACTTGGGCACACAACTTGAACCCTTACATGAAGTCCTACGACCTTCTCACCGATCCGCTCGCGACGCCGGAAGTCATCCCGGCGTCCTGGTCGAAGCCGATCCGTCAGGGGTACGTGCCCGAGTACGGCTATAACTACAGCACCTGGAGCCCCGTAACAGACACTTCGGTCACGCCGTGGCCGCGCAATCCGATCAGCATGACGGCTCCGGCCGCACCTGCGGAGACGGTCTTGCTCACCGACCACGTCACCTCGGCGGAGCTCGGAGGCATTTACTCCTACGGTGGAGGCACGATGATTACGTCGCTGAGTTCGGAACCACCGGACTGCTCTTCGCGCACGTCTTGGTGCTTCGCCGGTTGGGGCGTCAGTTCGAACTACACTCCGATCATCAGTGCGAAGGAGGCTGGTAAGTACACCGGTGGCAATGCTCCTCGTCGGAGTGGCAACATCGTCGTCGCATTTGGGGATGGCCACGCTTCCGCGATGAAGCCGGGCCGTTTGGCGGCGGGAACCAACTACATCGACGGCACGACCACACAGAACGAAACGGCGATCGTCGTGACCGACGTGACCAAGTACATGTGGGACATCCAATGACGATGCGCCATCTGCTCGCCTTCGTTGCCTTTGCATTCGCGCTGACCGGGTGTGGCAACTCGACGCCCGCTCCCGTGGCGGGCGCTGCACCCGCTCCTGCGGCTTCGGCGGGAGGTGCGGCGGAGAAAGGCAAGATGAAGTCCCAGGAGGACGGCATGAATCCGAACGCGAGCCTGCCTGGAAAGCCCGGCGGCGGTTAGTGCTCTCGGAGGGCTCCCCGTTGAGCCCGGTCTGCATAGACCGGGCTCAACCGGGAGCCTATACTTTTAGCTTGTGGTCTGCCCGGCCAGGGCTTGAGCGTCACATCTTCAAGTCGCCGTCTGCGTGAAACGATTGCCGACGGTGGAACCTCATTCACGACAACAGGCGACGTACGCATCAGTTGGCTCCGTATCCCAATTGCCAGTTGCGATGCCAATCGAGCTTAAACGCTTCGCATAGGCTGTATTGACCCGGAATCTTCAGCGGAAAAAATCTGGGTGCGGGCATTCTGTGCTCTGCAGTAAAGTTCCTGTTCTGCAGATCACGTCTTTTTTTGCTTTCTTTTCAGCAAGAATATACTTGATGGGTAGAAAGTCCCAGTAATTTTCTAGAAGTGGTCGTTAATAAGCGCATCAAGTCCACTGTCGGACTTGAATCTTGGATGCCACATGAAACGAGCCTTTACTCTCATCGAGCTCCTCGTCGTGATCGCC
>CAXUKB010000318.1:0-2134 GCA_964251345.1 uncultured Fimbriimonas sp.
CCCTCGTCGTGACCGCGGGACTCGGCTGGGCCCACCTCGATGAGGCCGCCCTCGCGCTGGGCCCAGCCGAGTCCCGCGGTCACGACGAGGGTCTGTCCCAGCGGGTGGGTGTGCCACGCCGTGCGGGCGCCGGGCTCGAAGGTGACGATCGCGCCGCCCACGCGGGCGGGCTCGTCGGCCTGGAACGGCGCGTCGAGGCGCACGGTGCCGGTGAAGTACTCCTCCGGCGGTTTGGCCGAAGGCTTGGATCCGTTGCGTTGAATGTTCATGTTCTCGTTTGCCTAGTAGCGGTGCCCCACGACCGCAATGTTTGCGATCGCTTCTCGGATGTCCGTGAGATCCCCTGCCGTCAGCTCGATCGAGGCCGCGCCAAGGTTCTCGTCGAGCCGTTCGATCTTTCGGCTGCCAGGGATGGGCACGATCCAGGGCTTCTGCGCGAGAAGCCACGCGAGGGCGATCTGCGCGGGCGTCCCGTCCTTCTCCTTCGCGATCCGCTCCAGGAGATCGATCACCGCGCGGTTCGCCCGGATGGCCTCCGGCGTGAAGCGCGGGTTCTTGCTGCGGATGTCGTTCTCCGCGAACGTCGTGGTCTCGTCCACCTTGCCGGTGAGGTAACCGCGACCGAGCGGGCTGTAGGGCACGAGGCCGATGCCGAGCTCCTCGCACGTGGGCAGGATCTCCGCCTCGATGTCTCGCCACCACAGGGAGTACTCGCTCTGAAGCGCCGTGACCGGCTGAACGGCGTGCGCCCGGCGGATCCCCTCGGCATTCGACTCGGAAAGGCCGAAGTGCTTGACCTTGCCTTCGGCGATGAGCGCCTTGACGGTGCCCGCCACGTCCTCGATGGGCACCTCGGGATCGGGCCGGTGCTGGTAGAAGAGGTCGATCGCGTCCACCCGAAGCCGCTGAAGCGACTCCTCGGCCACCTGCCGGATGCGCTCCGGACGGCTGTTCGGTTTCGTCGGGGTCGGCTTCCCTTCGGTGCCGGGGTCCCAGCCAAACTTCGTCGCGATGACGACCTGCCCCTTGAAGGGCTCGAGCGCCTCGCCCACGAGAAGCTCGTTGGTGAAGGGGCCGTACACCTCGGCGGTGTCGAAGAAGTCCACGCCGCGCTCGACCGCTTGGCGGATGAAGCCGACCATCTCCCCGTGGTCGCCCACGGGCGCGTCGCCGAAGCTCATCCTCATGCAGCCAAGACCAAGGGCCGAGACTTCGAGGCCCTGGTTTCCTAATTTTCGCTTTTCCATTTTCTCCTCGATGCTTACGAACCCGGCTGGGCGAGTCCACCAAACCAGTAGGCGGCGGTCACGCCGCCGTCCATCAGAAAGTCGCTGCCCGTGATAAAGCCGCCGTCTGGCCCCATCAGGAGCGCCGCGACGTTCGCCACCTCATCGGGCGTCCCCGCGCGTCCGGCCGGTGAGCCCTCGATCATCTTCCGGTAGCTCTCGCCGCGCGGTCCCGAGAGCTCGTCTTTTGCGAGCGGGGTCATGACGATGCCGGGGCTGATCGTGTTGATCCGCGCGCCACGCTTGCCCCACTCCAGAGCTTGGGCCGCCACGCGAAGCGAGTTGCCGCGCTTGGCGAGCTGATAGGCGTTCAGTGAGGCCGTGACCCTTTCCGGCTGAAGGAACGGAAGCGCCAAGAGCTCCTCGACCGGCGTCAAGGCAAGCGCCCGGTTCTGCTCCTCCGTGAGCGCGGGGAGACGGTGGCCCGACTGCGATGCGATCACGACTCCGGAACCTCCAGAGGCGATCACCCCGCCGAACGCTTCGAGCACGTGCGCCGTGCCGTAGAGATCGACGTGCAGGATGGTCTCGGGCGAGGCCTGGGAGGGCGAGACCCCGGCGGCGTGGACCAGACCGGTGACCTCGCCCAGCGCCTTGGCCTTCTCGGCGAGCGCGCGGACCGCCTCGCCGGAGGAGACGTCGACCGTCTCGATGCTCGTCTCGTATCCCGCGGTGTCCAAAACCGCGGCGGCGGCCCGGGCGTTCTCCTCGCTTCGGTCGGCGAGGATGATGTGCTTGCCGACGCCCACTCTGCGCGCGATGGCCTGGCCGATCTGGCCCGGTCCGATGACGACGATGACGTTTTTCATGGTTTTAGAGGGGTGCGACATCGTCAATCTCGCGCCGCC
>CAXUKB010000318.1:2144-5765 GCA_964251345.1 uncultured Fimbriimonas sp.
GATGTGATTGCCCATGATCCTTTGCTCGCAACGGATAGAAAGGAGTTCCAGAACGTTCCAAGCTCTTATCCGCTCACTCCGTGTTCGTTACATCCATTTTGAGCGATCCGAGAGTCGCCGCGATAAAACGCTTTTCCCAAAATCTTGGACGATCCTGCAAACCTCGGGTCGGCCCGGCGAACGTTCCGATGCCGGTAAAGGCCCCCTCCGGTGGCGGTTCTCTCTGCCGACCGTCGTCTCTGCGTTCGTGTCACAACCCTCCTTCCGGATATTCTTTGCGTCTTTGCGCTTTTGCGAGAACCCACGTCGAGATGTTGTGACCACCCTGCCCGAGCGGTGAAACGGACTCCTGTTGGATCGTGTAGACGCCATCGACGGGAAGGGCGACGCCGACCACAAGGCCGACGGCAGGACGGCAGAGCCTCCGTTTCGCGGTCGTCCGGAGCCGCCCCCGGTCGGAACGTCGGATGCGCTCACGCCCCCTCCAGAACGAGGGCGCCCTCGGCCTCCGGCGCGGGCCTGTCCGACCGGGCGGCCAGCGCGAGCACCAGGACCAACGCGAGCGCGAGAAGCACGGCGCTGCCGGTGATCGAGGCCCCGACCCGTTGGGCGAGCAGTTGCCGAGGATCGAGCGCGGGCGCTCCGGAGGCGGCGAACACCGCGACGAGGACGCTCAGACCGAGCGAGCCCCCGAGTTGCTGGGTGGCGTTGACGAGCCCCGAACCCGCCCCGGCCTCTTCGGGCCGAACGCCCGTCATCGCGAGCCCCGTGAAGGGTCCGAGAACGCTGCCCTGCCCGATCCCGATGAGCACCATCGGGGGCATGAGGCCGGTGAGGTACGGCGTGCCCGCGGAGAGCCGGCTGAGCCACGCCAAACCGAGCACGGAAAGGGTGAGACCTCCGGCCGCGATCTGCGCGTTTCCGTACCGCCGGCCGAGCCGCGGCACGTTCATCGCGACCGCGACGCTGACGATCGTCGTGGGCAGGAACGCGGCCCCGGCGACGAGCGGGTTGTAGCCCTGCTCACGGGCGAGCAGGGCGCGCGCCTCCGCCACCTCCCCGTCCCGGGCGGCCACACCCACCGCATCTCGGAGGCGCTGGAACGGCTCCGTCAGGATTTCGACCAGCCCCTGCGCATCGATAGCCTCGCGAAGGAGCTCGGCATGAGCTCGGCCCGCTTCCACCACCACTTCAAGGCGGTCACCGACATGAGCCCCCTCCAGTTCCAAAAAGGGCTGCGGCTCCAGGAGGCGCGACGGCTCATGCTGGCGGACGAGCTCGACGCCGCCACCGCCGGTTACCGCGTCGGCGACGACGACGCGTCCCATTTCAGCCGGGACTACAAGCGCCACTTCGGCGAGCCGCCGAAGCGCGACGTCGAACGGGGCGGCGGGATCGCTCCCGTGGAGTAGAGGGGGTGGCACGGGTCGAGGGACGACCGTGCCTGCCGCCGACGTCGAGAGCACCGAAACCGGGAAGATCATCCCCGACCGCCTTCGCGGTCGGGGATGATGGAACGCCATCCGGGGGTCTTCGACCGCTCGGCTAAACTCTTGGGACCCCTTCGGGGTCGGGGCGGCCGAGTCTCCGAGACGCGGTAAAATCGGGGTGGCGCGGGCTCCCGTCGGCGTCCCTCGCGTCGCCATGAAAAAGCTCGTCGTGTTCGATTTGGATGGCACCCTCGCCCCGAGCAAGGGCGCGATCGACGCCGAGACCGGCGCGCTCCTCGGCCGCCTTCTCACCGTGGCCCGGGTCTCCGTCATCTCCGGCGGCGACTGGCCCCAGTTCGAGAAGCAGCTCCTCTCGAACGTCCCGAAGGACGCGCCCCTCGCGCGGCTTTCCCTCCTGCCGACGAGCGGGACGAAGTTCTTCGACTACGACGGAGGTTGGAAGAAACGCTACTCCGAGGATCTCTCCGACGACGATCGAAAGCGGATCGGGGACGCCCTCAAGGCGGCGCTCGAGCAGTCGCACTTCAAGCCCGAGAAGACCTGGGGCGAGACGATCGAGGACCGCGGAACCCAGATCACGTTCTCGGCCCTCGGGCAGCAGGCGCCCATCGAAGAGAAGTCGAAGTGGGACCCCGACTTCACGAAGCGCAAGGCGATCAAGGCCATCCTCGACGGCCCGCTCGCCGGGTTTTCCGTGCGGCTCGGCGGCACGACCTCGATCGACATCACCAAGCCCGGCATCGACAAGGCCTACGGCATCCGGAAGCTGCGCGACGTGCTCGGCATCGGGATCGACGAGATGATCTTCGTCGGGGACGCGATCTTTCCGGGCGGAAACGACTACCCGGCGAAAGAGGCGGGTTGCACGTCGATCTGCGTCCGCGACCCCGACGAGACGAAGCGCGTGATCGAAGCGATCGTCGCCTGCCTGGGCTAGGCGCAACGGAAGTATTTCCCAGATCATGGGTGCCACGTGACCAGGACGATGGTCCGTGCATCCGATACCCGTGCCCTGAAAGACCCGAGAGGCACCTAGGCGGGCACGGTCATCCCTCTACCCGTGGCACCCGTCGAGCTTCGAGAAGCGCCCTGATCGGGCAAAAGGAGCGGAGGCAAGACGCCTTACGGCAGGGTGCGGTCGACTTCGGAAGGCGTCGCCGCGCGCGTCTGGAGGCGGCGCGCCCCTTTCGAGACGAGAAAGTCCGCCAGCCGCCGGCAACCCGCCTCGGTCGCATCGTCGAGGGGCGTCTCGTTCCACCGCGTGACGTGGTTGACGTCGGCCCCGGCGGCGACGAGGAGCCGGGCGGCGGAAAGCGAACGGGAGCGGGCGAGGGCGGTGAAGCCCTCGAAGTCGTGGCCGTCCACGCGCGCCCCGTGCCGCAGGAGCAGGGACAGCAGGCGCACGTCGTCGCACGCGTCGAGCATCTCCCCGTTGTTACGGTTCAGGCCCGTCCTCGCCCCGTGGGCCAGCAGGAACTCCGCCGTTTCGTAGGCGCGGCCTTCCGCCACGCGGCCCTGGGCGACGACGATGTTCAGGGGAGACATTCCCCGGAGATCCCGTTGATTGGGGTTCACCCCCCGCAGGACGAGGTAGCGAAGGACGGGAAGGCTGAGGACGTGCGAGGCGTGAAACAGCGCGAGCGTCCGGACGTCCTCGCCGACGGGCATGGCCTCGCGCGCGGGGTCGGTGTTCACGACGAACGAGGCGAGCAGACTCTCGGTGACCGAGCCCTGCGGGGCGAAGTTCGGGACGTTCTCGCGGAACGTCACGGGCCCGGGCTCCTTGAGGATAAAGCCGAGGGTCAGCGCGAGAACGACGAGGAGGGCGGAGACGAAAAGCAGATCCGACCGCGAGCCCCGCGCCGGCGTCCGCCCGTTCCGACGCGGCCCGCGCGCGGCCCAATCGCGAACTTCGCCGGGATCCGCGCCGAAGGGCCGCCACGACGGGCGATCGGCGGCGGGATCGGGGCGTGGATTCCGGAAGTGGGTCCGGAGTACCGCCCACGCGTGGTTCACCTCGCGCACGCGCTCCTCCGCCCGGAGGACGTCGGGCCGCGGAAGGCCGACGGTGAGGTCGGGGTGGCACTCGCGCACGATCCGCCGGTAGGCGAGGCGGCACTCCGCCTCCTCCGACGAGGCGGGCACGCCGAGGGTCGAGAACGCCCACGGC
>CAXUKB010000319.1:0-5726 GCA_964251345.1 uncultured Fimbriimonas sp.
GGTTGGGGGTGTACGGCTACGTATCCGACTCGGACGATACGCTGCCGATGGGCGGCTGGATTTACGGCGCCTCGGCGGGGAGCCGCTGGTACCGGGACGTCTATCCTTACGTGAAGGGAATCGGGGTGTTCGTCTGCCCCAGCAAGACCGATGCGGACGGCTACTACGTGCCGAAGTTAACCCACTGGAACGGAATGTACGCGCCGAACAGCCCGGGCGATTATGGCATCGACGTCAATTTGGTGACCTTCCCCTACTCGGTCGACGAACCTCCGGCGGCGCAGTCGAACGTGTCTCCAAGCAAAACGTTGACGGAGATCCCCGATACCTCGGGAACGTTCCTCATCGCAGAGACCGGCGCGTTCTACGACACGATTTTGGGCAACTACGATCCGTCCACCTGGCCCCGTAATGAGCGGCGAAGCACCGACTGGCAGGTCACGCCACCCACGAACTACACCGGCGGGGAAACCTCGCGCTACGGCGCCGACAACGTGAACGACCTCCGGCGTCCGGCCGCACGACACAACGGAGGCCTCAACGCGATCTACTGCGACGGCCACGCGCGCTGGAGCCGCGTCGACGCCTTTCTCGGACCGCTCTCGGCGTCGAAGTTCGGCTGGCCTTACGGCGATCCGCACAACTCGTGGGACGACCGGTAGATTCGTGCCGCGGTCCGTGGTGGCGAACTGCTCTCGACCACAGCGCCGAAGACCGGCTCTTAGCTTCCGTTCGAGACGTACTTTCTGCAGCCTGGTTGGTGGGCTCCCGGAAGTCGGCCCAAACTCATCAGAAACTCGCCGACGATCTCGCCGCCGGTGAACCGGAAGGTCCGTTTGAAGAGCTTCACCCACTCGGCCTTTTCCAAGGTGCCCTGGGCGTCCAGCCAATCGGCGAACGAGCCGTGCTCCCCCCGAAGCGCCTGCACCACGCGGGCGTTGTGGATCGTGGCCTCCACCTTCAGCCGATTTCGGATGATGCCGGGGTCGGCCAGCAGTCGCGCCACGTCGTTTTCATCGTAGGCGGCGATCCGGTCGACGTCGAACCCTCCGAAGGCGCGCTGGTAGCCTTTGCGCTTCTTGAGCACGGTCTCCCACGAGAGGCCCGCTTGGGCGATCTCCAGGATCAGCCGCTCGAAGAGAACCGTCTCGTCCCGCGAAGAGACGCCGTACTCTTCGTCATGGTAGGCGCGATGGAGCGGGTTCGCGCCCTCCGTCAGGACGAAGTCGCAGTAGCTCACCGCAACTTCGCCTCCCCTCTCCGCTTTCGAACCGCTTCGAGAGGAGCCATTTCCCGATTCTACTTCTTGACTCGGGGTCGATTCAGGTGGAGCGAGAGACCGCTCGCGGCACGGCCACCGTTGTTCGTCCAGTAGAGGGAGCGCAGGGGCAGAGGGGCGACCGTGTTAGGAATCTGGGTGACGGTACCGCCGCTCAGATCGCAGGTGAAGAGGCCCGTGTTCGCCGTCGTGTCGCCCTCGGCGACGAAGGCGATTCGAGTACCGGCCGCGTTGAACGAAGGCGCGCGCACGCTGGTCGTCGTTCCGGGGAATGGGTTGACCGTCGTGATCGCCCCGCCTGCCGAAGACAGGAGGCCGATGACGTGCCGTCCGGTGCCATCGTCTTGGGAGAAGACGATGCGGCTTCCATCCTTGCTGAACTGAGGTTCGTCCTGGTCGAAGGCGTCGTTCGTGAACTGAACGGGCGCGGTGGCGCTGAGGTCGCGGACGTAAAGCTCCGTGCTCCCTGTGGAAGGCAGCTTCTCGTAGACGACGATGTTGCCGGTCGAACTTAGGTCGGCCGAGATGATCTCGTCGCCGTCGAGGAGGGTCGGGGTACCGGAACCGGTCGTGGCGACGGAGTACAGGTGAGGGGTTGCGTCGGCCGTCGTGGCGGCGACGTACACCACCTTCGTGCCGTCCCGCGAGACTTGGAGGGAGTCGATCTCCGAGTAGCGCGGCGTGACGACGGTGGTCGCGCCCGCCGTCGTGGCGGAGGTGTTGCGGTAGATACCGAGAAGGGTGCTGGTGCTCGACGCCGGAGCGGCGAAGAGAAGGCGCCCCGCGGAGGACGGATCGGGCGAGGCGACCGGAGCGAGCTGCGTCACGCCCGTCGCGTAGGTCCCGGCGACGCTGCCACTCTCGTTCGTGTACTTCACGTCGTACCCGGCGGTGGGATCGCTCGTGAGATAGTAGATCGCGTTCGCCTGGAGGGCGCCGGTGCCCCCATCGGTGCCCCCGCCGATCGTGCCGGCGGCGCCGGAGGTCGTCGTCGAGGTCCCCGTGGTGTTGGTGGATCCGGTCGTGGTCGTGGTGGTGTTGCCGCCCCCGCCTCCACCGCCGCAGCCGATGATCAGCGCGGCGAGGACGGTTGAGGCCAGCGCGACCGGGCCGGAGCGTCGAGAGAGAAGGGTTGCCATGTCGTTATGGGTATCAGGAAAGACGTGCCGAGCGTACCCGTCGGTTCTACCGGGCGTAGAGCTCCGGCCGCCGTGCGAAAGCGTCCGTCTCGTATTCCCCTGGAGTAACGATACGCCGTTTTTGGCGGGCGAGAGCGAGGTCGAGGTCGGCGACGAGCGTCTCCTCGTCCTCGCCGGCGGCGGCGGTCACGCTTCCGTCGATGCCGACGATCTTGCTGCGACCGATGAAGCGAAAGCCGCGCTCTTCCCCCACGCGGTTACAGGTGGCGACGAAAACCCGGTTCTCGGCGGCGCGGGCGAGCGCGATGTGATCGGCCGAAACCTCCGCGCCCTGGGGCCAGTTCGTGGGGACGACGATGAGGTCCGCGCCGCGCAGGGCAAGGCTTCGGGCCGGCTCGGGGAAGCGTAGGTCGAAGCAGACGAGGATGCCAAGGCGTCCCCACGGCGTGTCGACGGGCTCGAGCCGGTCTCCGGACACACAGAATCGATCCGCCCCCATGTAGGGCAGGTGAGTCTTCCGGTACTCGTGGCGGCTGCCGTCGGGAAGGAAAAGGACGGCGACGTTGTGGACCCGATCCCCTTCGCGTTGGAGAGCGCCGACGAGGACGCTGCGGCCGCGGAGTGGCTCGAGGAACTCGGGCTCAATGGCCAAGCGCCAGGCCTCTTCGGCATCGGCCGCGCCGTAGCCCGTGATCGCACACTCGGGAAAGACGACGAGGTCGGGGTCCGAAAGGCGGTCCAGATGGTCTAGAACCCCCGCGAGATTGGTCCCGGGGTCGCCATGAACGACGTCGGTCTGGACGCAGGCGAGGCGCATCGAACGCGATTGTGACACGCGACCCACGCGCGTCTCTCCGTCAGAGGGCTGAAAACGATGATGATATGAACTCTCGTTCACCCTGCGGACATCGGCACTTTTTGGGTGTAGAAAGGCCTATGAAGACTCGATCTCTCATCGGCCTCGTCGCTCTCGCGATTGCCGTCCCTTCCTTCGCCGTCCTCCAGGAAGGTGCGAAGATGAACCCCATGGTGGGCGGTGCGGCGATGATGATGGACAAGGACATCGTCTCGAACGCCCTCAACTCGCCCGACCACACCACGCTCGTCGCCGCGGTCAAGGCCGCCGGTCTCGTCGACACGCTTCAGGGCGCCGGTCCGTTTACGGTGTTCGCGCCGACGAACGCGGCCTTTAAGCTCCTTCCGGACGGCACGGTCGACACGCTGCTTCAGCCCGATAACAAGGCGAAGCTGACGGCCGTGCTCACGTACCACGTCGTTCCCGGAAAGTACGACTCCAAGAAGCTGAAGGAACTCATCAAGAAGGGTAACGGCACCGCGACGCTGAAGACCGTTCAGGGCGGAAGCCTGACGTTCAAGATGAACGGCCCGATGAACATCGTCGTTATGGACGCCAACGGCGGGACGGCCTCGATCTCGACCTACGACGTGTACCAGTCGAACGGAGTCATCCAGGTGATCGACAAAGTTCTGATGCCCGGCAGCTAAGACCCTAAGACGCAGCTAAAACCCTAAGACGCAGAAGAGAGGACCCAAAGGCTCATCGCCTTTGGGTCCTCTCTTCTTTTTAGACGGATTCTTGATTGGATTGCGAATCGATTCGCGTCCCATGGCGCTGAGAGACGGACTACTCCGGCGCATCCGCGACCCACAAGGCGTCGTAATCCTCGGCAGCTTCCGCGAGTTCTTCGTCTACCGGCGCATCGAAGATCGCCTGCCATCGCTCCTCAATCTCCGCCTCGTCGCGTACGATGCGGTCGTAGCTTTCCTCGTAAAACGGGGGATACCGCTCTTCGGACCGCTTTATGATCGCGCGGCCGACTTTCGATTTCGCCTTTTCCACGACATCGCTTAGTTCGTAGGGCCGTCCGGTGGCCGGGGCTTCGCGAACCTTGAACATTAGCTCTGTGCGTTCGGGGAGGACCGCGACGATCAGAAGGTCCCATTGACGGCCATCGGGCTTGAGAAGAGCGCGCAGGAGATCGCGTCGCTCCCGGTCGTCGAGGGGACGGCGGTGCCGAAAAGTGACGTAATAGGTCACGTCGTCGGCCCGCCAGTGCGGCAGGTGTCCCCGCCACATTTCGAAGTTTTGCCAGCGCACGGTTTTCTATACTCTCCGTGTCCCGAAGGGCACGATCTCCGGGAAGACAAAAGGGCGACGGAACCCTCGTTCCGTCGCCCGATATGGCCGCCATGCGGCAGATAAAGCTGCGTCAGCCGTTGTAGACGGCGACGCGGCGCTTGTCTTTCGGTCCTTCGAACGTCACCACACCCTCGACAAGAGCGAAAAGGGTGAAGTCGCGGCCGATGCCGACGCCGGGACCCGGGTGGAACTTGGTGCCGCACTGGCGAACGATGATCGCGCCGGCCTTCGCGGCCTGGCCGCCATAGAGCTTGACGCCGCGCATCTTCGGCTTGCTGTCGCGGCCGTTGCGTGAGGATCCCTGTCCCTTTTTATGTGCCATGTTACTTGCTCACCTCGGTGATGCGGATGTGCGTCTGCGGCTGGCGGTGGCCCCAGCGCTTTCGCTCGTTCTTCTTCGCCTTGTAGTTGAAGGCGTCGATCTTGGGACCCTTCGCCTGACGGACGATTTCGCCGGTGACCTTCGCGCCCTGCACGAGCGGCGAGCCGACCGTGTAGTTGTCGCCATCCGCGAACATCACGACTTCGCCGAGTTCGACAGCCGTCCCCGGCTCGCCCTCGATCTTCTCGACGATAAGGATGGCGTCCTTCTCGGCCTTAAACTGCTTCCCGCCGGTCTTAACAATAGCGTACATTTCTGACTCCCACCCGCCGCGGGGCGCAAGAGAGTAGGATACCAGAGGCTAACGGTAAAAGGGAAGAGATAACGAGCTCTCCTCACGCTCCCGTCCCTAACTTCCCCTAATTCTGCCCACCAGATCCGCGATCTCCGGATCCATCCGAAGCGCACCGTTGCCCCCCTCGAGCGACAGCAGCGCTTGGAGAACGCGGGCAAGCAAGGGCGCGGGAATCTCTGGGTCGTGCGGTCGGCGAGCCGCCTCCAAGAGGGGCACGAGCGGCGCGACCGCCGGATGGCTGGCGGCGAGCCGCCAGCCGTCCCAAGCCACTACGAGCGACTCGAGAAGGGCGCGCTGATCGGCGGAAAGACGTAGGGTCATCGCCACGCCGTCGATGTCGGAGGCGTGGGCCGATAGTCGGGCTAGACCGATCGCGAAAGCCTCTTCGCCCAGCGGCTCGCAAAGGGGGGCGACCGCCCGAGCGGGTCCGACCCGGGGGGTGGACCCCCCCCGCGGGTGCGGCCCGGCCC
>CAXUKB010000320.1:0-5716 GCA_964251345.1 uncultured Fimbriimonas sp.
CCGCGGGAAAAGATGCGGGGGTGTAATCCTCCGCAAAAAGGCGGACGTGGTCGACCGTCCCGATTGAAGACGGCGGGGCGAGAGTGGCGGTCAACGTCGTGTCCGCGTGGGCGGTGGACCAGGTGGCGGCAAGGACGAGCGGAGCGAGGGCGATCTTTGCGGAAGCTGAATTCATGAGGACAACGAGGAGTGTGAAGTCTCCCGCTGTCGCAAACGCGCGTTCGCCCCGGCATTACTTCGGTAATAGGTGAAAACCCGGTAACTCCGCGCAGGTCCAATAACGAGGTTTGCGGAAAGGAGGGTCGATCTTATGGCCTTTCCGGGCTCGTCGAACCTTAGCGCATAATGGCGAGCATGGCCCGCGAGATCCGCCGCATCGTCGCCACCGACTGTGGCTCGACCACTACGAAGGCGATTCTCATCGAGAAAAGCCCGACGACCGGGGAGTATCGCCTGGTCGCGCGCGGCGAGGCTCCGACCACAGTCGAGCGGCCCTTCGAGGACGTGACGCTCGGCGTCGTGAACTCGATCACGGAACTGGAAGAGATCTCCGAGACGACGGTGCCCGCGGGATTCGAGCCGGGACGGCGGGACCTGCTTCGAAACGGAACCGTGTGGCGACGACTGAAGGAAGGGGTCGCCGACGAGAGCGGCG
Source organism: uncultured Fimbriimonas sp. (assembly GCA_964251345.1). Lineage (GTDB taxonomy): Bacteria > Armatimonadota > Fimbriimonadia > Fimbriimonadales > Fimbriimonadaceae > Fimbriimonas. The sequence goes on from CAXUKB010000320.1 coordinate 656, forward strand.
TCGAGGGCGACCTCGCTGCGGCGGACCTTTATCTCTCCACCTCCAGCGCGGGCGGCGGCCTCCAGATGATGGTGGCGGGCGTCGTCAAGGAGATGAGCGCGGAGTCGGCGGAGCGCGCGGCGCTCGGCGCGGGCGCGATCCTCATGGACACCCTCGCGGTGAATGACGGGCGCAAGGAGTACCAGCGCGTCGAGCGGCTCCGGCAGCTCCGGCCGGATATTATCTTGATGTCCGGCGGCACCGACGGCGGAAATCGAACCCAAATATTGGAGATGGCCGAGGTCATCCGGCGGGCCGATCCGAAGCCGCGTTTCGGCGATATGAAGCTGCCCGTCATCTACGCCGGCAACCGGGAGGCTCGCGAAGCCGTGGGCTCCGTGCTGGGCAAGTCGATCGAGCTCCAGATCGTGGACAACCTTCGCCCGACTCTCGACGCCGAAAATCTAGGCCCGGCGCGCGAGGAGATCCACGAGATGTTTCTCCAGCACGTGATGCAGCAGGCGCCCGGCTACTCGAAACTGCTGGATTGGACGAGCGAGGAGGTCATGGCGACCCCGAACGCGGTGGGCAAGCTCTTAAAAGAGTACGCCGAGAACGAGAAGATCAACGTGCTCGGCGTGGACATCGGCGGTGCGACCACCGACGTCTTCTCCGTGTTCCTCGCCGGTAGCGGCGAGCGGATCTACAACCGCACCGTCTCGGCCAACCTCGGCATGTCGTACTCGATCTGCAACGTCCTCAAGGAGGCGGGGGTCGAAAACATCGCCCGGTGGCTTCCGTTCGAGATCGATCCGGCGGAGGTTCGAAACCGGTTACGGAACAAGATGATCCGCCCGACGACGATTCCTCAGACCTACGAGGACCTGCTGATCGAGCACGCGGTGTCGCGTGAAGCGCTCCGCCTCGCGTTCGAGCACCACAAGTCGCTGGCCCGGGATCTCGTCGGCACGGCGCAGCAGCGCGACGTCGGCCAGATCTTCGATCAGAAGTCGGCGGGCCAGTCGCTCGTCAACATGATGGCGCTCGACATGGTGATCGGTTCGGGGGGCGTGCTCTCCCATGCGCCGCGTCGGGCCCAGTCGGCGCTGATGATGATGGACGCCTACGCGCCGGAGGGCATCACGATGCTGACCGTCGACTCGATCTTCATGATGCCCCACCTCGGCGTGCTCAGCGAGCATCTCTACGACGCGGCGCGCGAGGTCTTCGAGCGCGACTGCATCGTGCGGATCGGAACGTGCATCGCGCCCGTCGGTGCGGGCAAGGAGGGCGAACCGTGCGTCCACGTCCACGGCGGCGGCATCGACGTCTCGGTGCCTTACGGCGAGATGGTCAGCGTGCCGTACGACGAATCGAAGTTGGAGAGCCTGACCGTCGAGCCCGCGAAAAACTTCGACGTGGGCGGCGGCAAGGGTAAGACGGTCACGATCTCGCGGTTCGATACCGCGCGCGGGCGGCGGGACCATTTGACGAACCTCATCGGTGGCGCGGTAGGCCTAATCGTCGACTGCCGCGGCCGCCCGTTCAACATTGCCTTCGACACGCCCGGCCGGATCGATAAACTTCGAAAGTCGCTGACCGCGCTCGGCTTGCCTCTACCGAAGTAGCTTACGCGGGGTCTTTCGCTCGCAGCGAATCCCAAAGATTCCACATCGACGCGGCGACGGCGATGCGCGTACACAGCGCATCCTCGCCGATCGCCTCGATCGCCCGCGCCACAAAGGGATCTTCGAAGTCGTCGATGCTCACCACCCGCCAGAACGGCGCGCGGTCGCTCCGAAGCTTGGCAAACACCGTCGCCGTCTCGCCGCTCGGCAGGGTGACGGCGCACTCGGCTTCGGCGTGGGAGTCGGTCGCGCCTCGAAGCAATTGCCGTACCTCCACATGGACGTATTGGGCATTCACCCGTTTAGTTTAGATCGCGGGATCGGTTTACTCGCGGGGCACGATTTGGTAGACGCCGCCTTCGATCCGGTAGGTCAGACCAAGCTGGCGAACGATCCCCTGAAGAGTTATTTCGAACGATAGTCCCGTGAGATCGACGTCCACCCGACGGTCGGCGTAGGCGCCGGCGTCGATCCGAACGCCAATATCTTTTCCGACCACCTGAAGCACGTCGGACAGCTTGGTGTTGTGGAACCTCCGAGCGGGATTCAGCACCGTCTCTTCCCGGGCCGACAGCCGCCAGTGGCCGGGAGTCACCTCCTGCCAGGAATCTCGAAAGTAGATCGGCGGAGCGTCGCGTCGACGGTAGCTCACGACGACGTCCTCGGTGGGAATGGGAACGGCCCGTTGCGAAATCGTCCGCTCCACGGCGAATCGCGGGGACGAGCGGATCGTGGCGACCAGGGTACGGATGGCCGCTTCGCCCCGCTTGGTTTCCGTGGCGTTTCGCGCCTCGAACCCGGAAGTCAGCACCCGTCGCAGTTCCGAACCTTTGCCCGTCGCGACCGACTTGGCGAGGTTGTCGTAAGCGATATCGATCGGCCCGGGCTCTCCGGTGAACGACGGCAGGGGAGGGGGCTCGTTTCGCTCGCGAGAGATCACCTCGAACCAGCCGTTCCGCACGCGGTAGGTCGCATCGACCTGCCGGGTGACGTTCTGCAGGGCCGTTTCCCAGGTGACGTTCCGTAGATCAAGGGTAACGACGCCTTGCACGTCCGGCGAGACGGTGCCGCCGATCAGCGCCGTCTTGAAGAGCCATCGAAACGCCTCGCGGGCATCCAGCCGGTCGAACTGCACCTCGGGCAAGATCGTCTGCGCCCGGCTCAACGCGGCCTCCTGAGCCGAAAGCGCTTGAGCCGAAGCCATTGCGACGAAAGCGAGCATCTCAAAAGGAAAACGATTGAAAACGGTTCAGGTTTCAGTCCATCTCGAACACCGGGCCGCGCAGAGGCATCGGCAGACGCGCTCCTCGCGGCACGAGAACCGCGTGTTCACGTTTCACCCGGAAGCGGTCGCACTGAGCGTCGGTGATCACAAGAATGGGCCCGTCTTTCGGGAAGTCGAAAACGGTCTCCAAAAGATCGATCCCAGGCTGGAGCACCGTGCCACCCCGGCCGACCACCCGTACCCGGTCGGCGATCGCCTCGGCTTCCAGGTATCCCGCGTCGTGGGCCGCGGCGTCGCAGAACACGACCCGAACCTGCCGCACCTCGCGGGAAGCGGCGTAGCTCGCGATCGCGCCCAACGCCTTGCCGAGAAGATCGGTCGACATCGACCCGGACGTGTCGATGACCACGCCGAAGGTGCGCTCGACGACCGGCGCCTCGGGCAAATAGAGGCGGGGGCGAGGAATGTCTGGGGTCGCCGCCTGCCGCCGCGAGGATCGCGCGTACGTTCGGGTTCGCTCGAGCGGCGCGAAGAAGGCGTCGAGCCATTGGGCCAGCCGCACGTCCCAAGGGATGGGCGGCGTGGACAGGGCACGAATCTCCTCCGTGAGTCCCTTCGGCAGCCGGCCGCGCCCGACGCGGTCATGGAGCTCAAGGCCTTGCGCGAGGGCGGAGCGATACCAGGCGTCGAGGTCCGCCCCCATGCCCGGCTCACCGGGCTCCCAAGGTCCGAGGACGTCTCCCAGGCCGACGCCACGGAGCGTCGCCAGCTTGCGGAAGCGACGGACGTCGGTGACGATCCGGCCATAAATGGCCTCGGCCGAGAGGCCGCGCAGTTCGGGGTCGAGCAACCCTCCGACCTGCGGGAACGCGCCCACCCGCATCTCCACGAGCCAATCGTTGATGGCGAAGTCGCAGGCGACGTTCCAGAGATAGGGATCTCTGCCCTGCTGCCGCTCGCCGTGGCTCAAGCCGACGTGAAGAAACTCGTGCGCCATCACGAAACGAAGCTCCGGCTCGGTTAGTCCCGCCGCCGGATTAATATAAATCTCCTTTCGCGCGGGACTCACCGCCGCGACGGCGATCCCAAGGCGCTGACAAACGATCGGGTTTTCCACGATCTCGAACGTCGCCGCGAGCGAGCCGAGCAGCGGATAGGAGGCGAGAAACCATTCCTTGGCCCGCGCGCCGGCGGACCTTGCGTGGCCCGTCGCCCCTCCCGACGCCCGTTCGACGCCTTCGCGAACGGCCGCTTTCAGTCCTACGGAGAACGCGGCGGCCCAATTCGTCTTGCCCCATTGATACTGGCTCTCCGTCGGAAGGTGGTCGGGCTCGTCGCCCGCGGTCCCAAGCTCCTCGATTCCCGCAGGGATGCCCTCGGCCCGGAAACGCCGATAAAGCGCTTCCGTCGCGCCGCGCGGGACCTCGACGTCGTTCGCGAACGGCCGACGGCCGATTTTGAGGTCTTCCAAGAAGCCCGCGACCGAAGCCTCGCAGGCCGCTCGCCAGGCACGAAGGTCTTCGACCTCCTCCTTCGCATGGCCGAAGGCGTTGTGCAGAAGCAGATGGGCGAAGACCCACTCCCACTCGGCGGGATCGGCCCGTCGCTTCGATGCTTGCACCCGGCCGGTCAGGTCGATCTGCGCCCAAGCCTGCGCCGGAAGCTCCGCGGACTCCGCAAGCGTCGCCCGACCGGCGAGGTATCGAAGCAAGGGATGGGTCTGGAGTGCCGCCCAGCCGGCGTCACGCGCCTTCTTTGCGGGATCCTCGGAAGGCTTCTTCTTCGCCACGGGTGACCTTATGACCTCCGCGCGGCCAGCCGAGGCAAGTCCCGGGCGATCTCGACCAGAAACCAATCGGGAAGCGCATCGCCATCGTCGGTCTCGCCGACCACCATCTGCGCGATCTCCAAGCTGATCGTCGCCAACTCGGTAAGCCGGGCTTTCCCCAGAAGCGCCAGCTCTTTCTGCGCGGGCGTCGAGGTCTGGCGCTCCGCCGGAAGCTCCTTCGCCAGTTGCGCGCGAAGGGAATGGGCAAGGAAGTAAAGCACATCGCGATCCTCGGGCGCGGCGGGCCACGGCGCGTCGCCTTTCAGGATCGGACCCAGCCGGTGCGTCGACCGCAGCTGCTTCACAAAGGCGCGGAACTGCGTCGCGTGGGCCGGAGTGAGGCAGCCGTAAGCGAGCGCCTCCAAGGCGGCTTCCGGCACGGTCTCGCCGAACTCCTTCAG
>CAXUKB010000321.1:0-5690 GCA_964251345.1 uncultured Fimbriimonas sp.
GCGTTATTGTGACCCGTCGTGCCCGGCCGATGAATCTAACCTGGCAGGAAGGAGTGCGCTCTAGAAGGGAACCTTCTGCGGGCTCGTCCCCTAGGTCAAGAAGATGGAATACACCCACCTCGGACGTACCGGCTTGAAGGTGAGCCGGATCTGCCTCGGCACGATGAACTTCGGGCCGCAGACGACGGAGGCGGACTCGTTCGCGATCATGGACCGCGCGCTTGAAGAAGGCGTTAACTTCTTCGACACCGCCGACGTGTACGGATGGAAAAAGGGTGAGGGGATCACCGAACAAATCATTGGACGCTGGTTCGCTCAGGGTGGCGGCCGTCGGGAAAAGGTCGTGCTTGCGACCAAGGTCTACGGCGACATGGGCGACTGGCCCAACGAATCGCGTTTGAGCGCCCTGCACATTCGACGTGCTTGCGAGGCTTCGCTGAAGCGACTCCAGACCGACGCCATCGATCTCTATCAGATGCATCACGTCTACCGCGAAGCGCCCTGGGAGGAGATTTGGCAGGCCTACGAGACTCTCGTTCAGCAAGGAAAGGTGCTCTATGCGGGATCGAGCAACTTCGCCGGTTGGCACATCGCGAAGGCGAACGAAGCCGCCAAGCGGCGTAACTTTCTCGGGCTCGTCAGCGAGCAGTCTATCTACCACCTCCTCAAGCGGGACATCGAGACCGACGTTCTTCCCGCCAGCATCGACTACGGCGTGGGCGTGATTCCCTGGAGCCCCCTGGCGGGCGGCCTGCTCTCCGGCCCCCCGAAAGAGGGCGACGGTGGGCGGCGGCAGGGAAGCGGCTACATCGAGCAGCGTGAGAAAAACAAGGAGAAACTCGAAGCTTGGGAGGCGCTTTGCGCCGAGATGGGCGAGGCGCCTTCCGACGTGGCGATCGGCTGGATGATTCAACAGCCTGGGATTACCGCCCCCATCGTCGGCCCGCGCACGATGGATCAGCTCTTGGGTGGCGTCAAAGCGACGAGCATCAAGTTCGACGAAGCGGCCCTCAAGCGGATCGACGAAATCTTCCCGCCCCGGAAACCCTCGCCCGAAGACTACGCGTGGTGATTTTCGTGCCCGGCTTCCGGAGAGATGTTCCGGAGGCCGGGCACGGCCATGTCGCTCGGGGTACATCAACGAGGTGAAGATCGCCGAGGCCCTGATCCACCGGGCCGACCTGAAGGAACGCCTTGCCCAATTGCACGAAAGGATCGCCCGAAACGCGAAGCACCAAGAAGGCGATCCCCCGGCCGAAGATCCGAACGTCCTGCTCGAGGAGTTTGAGCGGAGCGCTCAAGAATTCGAGGAGACGGTCGTTCGTATCAATCGGTCGAACCTTTCGGCGAGCTTGCCCGACGGAACGAGTCTGACCGATGCGATTGCGAAACGCGACGGCCTTCTCCTTCGTCTTTCGACCTACCGCAAGCTCGCGGCGGAGGCGACGGTGGTTCCGACTCGGGGCTTAAAGACGGAGATCAAATTCTTGTCGTCGGTCGACGTCAAAGAGATTCAAGCGGAGGCCGACCGCCTGAGCCGCGCGCATCGCGAACTCGACGCCCGTATTCAGGCGGCGAACTGGGCAAACGACCTGTTAGACTAGCGTCCGTTGGTAGTCTCCAACGGACGCGGGCGAGCGCGAGGCCTGCCGGGGCTAAAGCCGGCAAATGGTGGTTCCCAGGCGGGACCGGTGGGTTCGAGCCCCACATGATCGTTCGCCTAGCACGACGCACTCGCGCACGGGGCAAAGGGCAACGCGCACAACCGACGCGCTGACGTGGGACCGAGGAGACGAGGGTGGGACGGCCGCGCTGGGGAGCGCGGCCAAACGATCTATTGCGCCCGGCGCAGGCCGAGTTCGGCCCACTGCTGGGCGTCGATGGTGCTCGGCGAGTCCATGAGCGGGTCGTTGCCCGCGCCCGTCTTCGGGAAGGGAATGACCTCGCGGATGTTCTCCGTGTCGGTGAGGAGCATGATCGTTCGGTCGAAGCCCCACGCGAGGCCGCCGTGGGGCGGCGCGCCGTAGGAGAACGCTTCGAGGATATGGCCGAACCGCTCCTGCTGGGTCTCGGCGTCGATGCCGAGCAAGCCGAACATGCGCGCCTGCACGTCCGAGCGGTTGATCCGAATCGAGCCGCCCGCGCACTCGTAACCGTTGCACACCATGTCGTACGCGCTCGCCCGGAGCGCGCCCGGATCGGTCTCCATGTGGGGGATGTCCTCTTCCTTCGGCGAGGTGAAGGGGTGGTGCATCGCGCTCCAACGCCCCGCATCGGGGTCCCACTCCACGAGGGGGAAATCGAGTACCCAGACGAACTTCAGCACGCGCGTGTCCATAAGGCCGAGCCGCTTGCCGATCTCTAGGCGCAGGCGATAGAGAACGTTGTTCGTCGTGTCGTAGTCGGAGGCGACGATGAGCAGCAGGTCGCCCGCCTCCGCGCTCGCGGCCCGGGCGATCGCGTCGGCCTCTTCCTGCGAAAGCCTCTTGGCGATGGAACCCCGGTAGGAGGCGGGCGAGGCGCCCGCGCCACTCTCCACAATCAGCGTGGCGAGTCCTTTCGCGCCAAACTCCTTCGCGAACTCCTCGAGAACCCCCACGTCCTTCCGCGACAGCGATCCGCCGCCGGGGTAGCGCACTCCGCGCACGCGGCCGCCCGCCTCGATCGTGCCTTTGAACACTTCGAACTCCGTGCTTCCGAGCAAGGGGGTCGCGTCGAAAAGCTCGAGCCCGAAACGCAGGTCCGGCTTGTCGCAGCCGTACTTCGCGAGCGCTTCGTCGTAGGTGATCCGGTCGAACGGACCGACCTTGTCCTTGTCGAGGCCGAACTCGTCGATGGTGTCGTTTACCACGTCGCGCATTAAGCTCTCAGCAAGCCTCAGCACGTCTTCTTGCGTCACGAACGACATCTCGACGTCGAGCTGGGCAAACTCCGGTTGGCGGTCGGCGCGACTCGCTTCGTCGCGAAAGCATCGCGCGAGTTGGTAGTACCGCTCGACGCCGGCGACCATCAGCATCTGCTTGTACTGCTGAGGGCTTTGCGGCAGGGCGTACCACAGGCCCGCTTCCATGCGGTAGGGCACAAGGTAGTCGCGGGCGCCCTCGGGAGTGGACTTGGTAAGGATAGGCGTCTCGACCTCCAAGAAGCCCTGGCCATCGAGGAAGGCTCGCATCCGCCGTGCCACCGCGGCCCGAACGGCAAGCCGCCGGTACATTGACGGCCGGCGCAGATCGAGATAGCGATGCTTCACGCGAAGCTCCTCGTTCACCGTCTCCATCTGGCCCTCGTCGCTCACGGGGAAGGGAAGCGGCTTGCTGCCACCGAGAAGTTGATAGGAGGCGACCACCACCTCGATGTCGCCCGTCGCCATCGCCGGGTTTCGCGTCGCCTCGGCTCGCACGCGCACTTCGCCGGTGACCGACAGGCAGCATTCGGGGCGGATAGCGCCTCGGTCGGGGAAGTTGGCGGGATCGAGGGGCAGCTGAACGAGCCCCGTGCGATCGCGCAGATCCACGAACATGACGCCGCCGAGGTCGCGCACCTTATGCGCCCATCCGTTCAGAGTCACCGTCTCGCCCGCGTCGGAAGGGCGAGGCTCGCCGCACGTCCGAGTACGGGGGAGAAATGCCATAGGCTAAGGAGGATACCGCCCGCGCATACCTTAGACTTCGGCAAGAAAAACTTTGGGCGGTCGAGACGTCGCGTAGAGTGTAGGGGCGGGCCGACGTGGCCTCGAAGGAAAAACGATGAAGAAAACTCTCCTCGCGCTGGCGGCCGTGATGGCGCTGGCCATGGGCGCCGATGCGCAGATGACGAAGACGCCGCCGATGAAGACCAAGGCGCCGATGAAAAAGACGATGCCGATGCGGGATCCGAAGACCGGCCGTTTCATGAAGAAGCCGATGTCGGCTCCGTCGAAGATGCACACGAAGGGCACGATGAAGAAGACGATGCCCATGCGCGACCCGAAGACCGGGCGTTTCATGAAGAAGAAGGGCTGAGTCGACCTACGTCCGACGCGGCCGAAAATCAAACAGGGGATGGCGTGAAGTTCACGCCATCCCCTGTTTGATTTTCTCACCGGTTGATGGCCCGTCGACGGAGAAGCTCTGTGTAACCCGGTCGGTGCCGTCTACAAATCCTAAATCGACGAACCTTCGGCGTTAGGTCGACCGTCTCTAATCTTCGAAGGCGAAAACGCTTTCAGGCAAAAGATATGAAGACCAAAGTCGCTCTCGCCCTCGTTCTCTCGTTGGGAATGTCCGTCGTCGCTTCCGCCCAAATGCACAAGCCGATGATGCACCACGGCATGATGCACAAGTCGATGTCCAAGAAGGCGATGATGCACAAGCGGATGATGATGAAGAAGGCCATGATGCACAAGCGCATGATGATGAAGAAGGGCATGATGCACAAGCCCATGATGAAGCACTAATTCGAAGTCCCTCGGTGACGCAAAAGGGGTGCCGAGACCGATGGTCTCGGCACCCCTTTTGCGATAAGGCGTTCTTTCCGAATCGTCGGCCAAACCTTGGTACTTTCAAACAACCTTTCGGTTTACCGTTGTTGTATGTTCTTCTTGAAAGCCTGCAAGGCTTTCGGAGAAAGAAATGAAGACTCGCATCCTCCTCGCCGTGTTGGCCGTTGTGAGCATCGTCGCCGTCGCCCCCGCGCAGACGAAGACCATGCCGAAGAAGCCGATGATGGGCAAGAAAACCATGCCCATGAAGAAGAAGCCCATGATGAAGAAGACCATGTCCAAGAAGACCATGGCGAAGAAGCCGATGATGGGCAAGAAGCCCATGATGAAGAAGGGCGGCTAAGCCCTCCTTTAGCTTTTTAGCTGGGAGCGCAAGGCATCGCCTTGTGCTCCCTTTTTTCGTCGGTCAGGTGAAGCGTCGTTCCGAGGCAACCCTTTCCGGTATCGCCGGTCGGGGTCTACCGCGATTCGAGCCGCCTCCGACGTGGGGCCTTGGCCTCATTCCTTCCGATTCGATCGTTCTTTGATCTGGATCGTGCCATCCTCCTCTCTCTGAACGCTTCCGTTACGCTCACCCCCGCCTCGCTCCCCGCGTTTCTCCTTAACGTCGCCGTCGTTCGTCCGGTCTTCCTTTGGGGGCCGCCTGGCATCGGCAAGTCGTCCCTCGTTCGACTCTTCGCCGATGAAGTGGGCTTGCCGTGCGTCTCGCTTCTGGGCTCGCAGCTCGCTCCGGAGGACCTCATCGGCGTCCCGCAGATCGTGGAGGGCAAGAGCGTGTTCTGTCCGCCAAGGATGATCGCCCGCGACGAGCCTTATTGTCTTTTCTTGGACGAGCTGAACTCGGCTTCGCCCGAGGTGATGAAAGCGTTCTACTCGCTCATTCTCGAGAAACGGATCGGCGAGTACATCCTTCCGCGCGGGTCGATCGTGATCGGCGCGGGCAACCGAACCCAGGATGCCGCCGTGGTGCGGCCCATGCCCTCCGCGCTCATCAATCGGCTCATTCACGTCCATCTCCGCGCCTCGCACCGCGACTGGCTGGCTTGGGCCTACGGGGAAGGGCTTCACCCGTGGGTCGTCGAGTACATCGAGATGCGCCCCGACCAGCTCTGGAGCGCGCCTCCGAAGCATGAAGAACCGTTCTCCACCCCAAGGGCATGGCATATGCTCAGCGACGTGCTGAAGGAGTTCGGCGAGACCGTGCCCGAAG
>CAXUKB010000322.1:0-3496 GCA_964251345.1 uncultured Fimbriimonas sp.
CGGACGAGCACCAGACCGTCGTGAAAGATGGCGACGCCTGGACTGTCGATGTGCATCCTCCCAAGAGAACCGCAGGGGTTTCTATTTTCGAGGCCCGTCAGGAGAAACCCAATTGGACGAAGCCCGGCCTCAACATTCCTTCCGACAGTCCGCAGTTCCAGAAAGTCGCCAAGGACGTGGTCGGCAACCGAAAAACGGTGATGGAAGCCGCCAACGCCGTTCAGGACTGGGTCTACGGACAGATGGTTCCGAACGCCGGCATTGGCGTGCTCCGGGACGCAAGCGAGGTTTTGAAGACCAAAGAGGGCGTTTGCCGCGATTATGCCGTGCTGACCGCCGCCGTTCTTCGGGCGGCGGGCGTTCCAACGCGCTTGGCGAGCGGACTCGTCTCCTGGGACGGTACCTTCTACTATCACGCCTGGTGCGAGGTTTGGAACGGTGCGCGCTGGATCGGGGTGGATAGCACCACGCCGGATCATCAACTCGCCGCGAACCACGTGAAGCTTTCTGACGGAAGCGTCGAGACGGCGTTCACGTTTACGTTCCTCGACCGTGCGAAGGTTGAGGTCCTTGGCACGCACCGGGGGTAAGAGGTCATGCAGCTCGCGAACAAGAACCGACCGATGGCGCACGTCTCTACGGCGCGTACGGTAACCGTGGCGGGGTTCGCCGTGCTCGGTGCGGTCATCCTCGGCACGCTCGCGCAGGACATCCTCAACTTCCTCTTCCGTGTGATCTCGGAGTCTATTCTCCACACAAAGGTCAACCTGCCGAATTGGACGTCGCTCAGCGCCGTCCCCTTTGCCTTCCTCGGCCTACTTTTCGGCGGCTTTGTCGGCAACCGCGCGATGAACACGGCGGAGAAAGGGCTTGGCCGATGGGACAAGATGGCCGCGGGGGAGAAGGCGAACATCTTTCTCGGCGTCTTTGCCGGACTCTTTATCTCGGCGGGCTTTATTCCGGTCTTCGGGAATCTCGGCATCTCTGGAGCGCCGTTCGCCATGATTGCCGTTGGGCTTGTGCTCGGCCTGAGTTCGCTCACCGTCTACGCGCTCCAGTCGATGCGCGAGGTGCTCCCGTGGACTCAGGGCAAAGGGCCCCGTAAGCGCTCGGGGATCAAGCTTTTCGACACCAACGTCCTCATCGACGGCCGGATCCTCGATGTCGCGAAAGCGGGTTTCCTCGATGGAGAGGTCTACGTTCCCGGCTTCGTTCTCGACGAGCTCCAGAAGATCGCCGACAGCAGCGACCCACTCAAGCGCGCCCGCGGTCGTCGCGGTCTCGACGTGCTCAAGCAGCTTCAATCGGAGTACCCGCTCGAAGCCCGCGTTCATGATCGTTTCGCTCCCGAGCAGGGGGACGACGTCGACCACCGGCTCGTCCGTCTCGCGAAGGCGCTCGGCGCGGACGTGGTGACCAACGACTTTAACCTGAAGGGTGTCGCCGAGATCCAAGAGGTTCGGGTGATGAGCCTGAACGACCTCGCCCTAGCCCTGCGGCCCAACGTCTTGCCCTCGGAGATGCTTTGTGGGCTGAAGGTCATCAAGGAAGGGCGTGAGTATGGCCAAGGGGTGGGCTACCTCGACGATGGAACGATGGTGGTCGTCGAAAACGGCGGTCCGCACCTGAACGAAGTCGTAGACGTAACCGTGACCCAGGTTATTCAAACCGAGCGGGGCAAGATGATCTTCGCCGAGATCGAAGGCGAGGACTACCCCGGCGGCCGCCTTCCCCGCCGCGGCGGACGCCGCGGGTGAGCGGCGAGGCCGCAGAGCCGGGTGCTCGTAAGGGCAAGGTCGTCGCCGCGATCCTCTGTGCGGGGGGCGGCGTGCGCTTTGGCGGCGATAAGCTCGCACTCAATCTTCACGGAAAGCCCGTTTGGCGATGGTCCTACGACGCCTACGCGAGTCACCCGGCAATCGACCGCACGATTCTCGTCGGCAGCGAGGCAAACCTTTCCGAGCTTGCCGAAGCCGGCGAAGCCTTCCTCGGGGGCGACACTCGTCAAGCGAGCGCTCGCGCCGCGCTTGACGCGGTGGGCGACGCGGAGATCCTCGTGCTCCACGACGGCGCCCGCCCCTTCGTCGATGCCGAGCTGATCGCTCGGACCGTCGAAGCCGCTTGGCGCAACGGCGCGGCGGCGGCGGCGGTGCGCGTCACCGACACGATCAAGAGTCTCGACGAAGGACGCCTTACCACCCTCGATCGGTCCCGTCTCTGGGCGATGCAGACTCCGCAGGCCGCTCGAACCGCGTTGCTCCGGCAGGCCCACGACGCCGCGACGTCGGACGAGACCGACGACATGGCGCTCTTAGAGGGGATCGGAGTCCACGCGACCCTCGTCGAAGGCGATCCGCAGAACATGAAGATCACGACCCCTGCCGACCTCCTGCGCTTGCCGAGCGAAACCCGCACCGGCATGGGCTACGACGTCCACTCGTTCTCCTCCGATCCTTCGCGTGTGCTCATGCTGGGCGGCGTGGCCTTCCCCGATCACCCGGCGCTCGAAGGTCACAGCGACGCCGACGCGCTCCTCCACGCCGCGACCGACGCCCTACTCGGTGCGGCCGCCCTCGGCGACATCGGCGTCCATTTCCCGCCGAGCGACGAGCGTTGGCGTGGGATGGCCTCCCTTCATTTTCTCGGCCACGCCGCCGATCTCGTTCGGAAGGAGGGTTGGAGCCTAGTCAACCTGGATATGACCGTGATCGCGGAATCGCCCAAGGTGATGAAGCGCGCGCCGGAAGTCCGACAGACCGTCGCGGAGGCTCTGGGCGTGGAGCCCGGCCGCGTCAGTCTCAAAGCCACGACGAACGAGCGAATGGGGTTCGTCGGCCGCGGCGAAGGCATTGCCGCGCTCGCGATCGCGACGATCCGGCGGTAGAGGTGGAACGAAGCCGTGCCCGAGGTCGTGCCGGCTCTTCCACGGTCTCTCAATAATGTCGGCGACACTGCGCGACGAGCAAGGCGTTTTCCGTGACCCGGTACACGAGACGGTGCTTTTCGGTGACGCGTCGGAACCACCAATCGGTAAGTTCATGTCTCGAGGCTTCCGGCTTACCCGTGCCCTCGTACGGAAATCGCATGATCTCTTTGATCATGCCGTTGATCCGATCGAGCATTCGAGCGTCGTGTCGTTACCATTCGACGTACTTCTCCCAGCCTCGATCCGAGAAGCTGAGGATCAAGCCTCAAAATCCTGCAAAGCCTTCTCGATCCCGTGTCCGGCCCCGAGTTGCCGGATCGATTCGGTGAGTCTCCGGGCATTCTCAGGGCTCCTCATGAGATAAGCCGTTTCGCCGAGCGCCTCGTAACCTTTTCAAAGGAAGGATGACCAAGGATCGGCCTCCTTGACGGGTCGCGATCATCGGTTCGCGATCGTTCCACACCTGATCAATGGAATTGGCCAGATTCGCGCGTAATGCGGAGTGAGGAGATCGCCTCCACGTTTCGGTTGTACGGCAACCGGTACAGCGCCTCCATGTCAAACTAAGGC
>CAXUKB010000322.1:3506-5669 GCA_964251345.1 uncultured Fimbriimonas sp.
GTCCGTCTCCTCGACCCGCACACCGTAAACCAGATCGCGGCGGGCGAGGTGGTGGAGCGTCCCGCCTCCGTCGTGAAGGAGCTTGTCGAGAACGCCCTCGACGCGGGAGCGAGGCGAATCGAAATCGACTTGCGGGACGCGGGCCGTGCGCTCATCCGCGTCGCCGACGATGGCAGCGGCATGAACGCCGAGGATGCCGCCGCCGCGCTCCAGCGCCACGCGACGAGCAAGATCCAGGGCACCGAGGACATCGACGACGTTCGCACGCTTGGCTTTCGTGGCGAGGCTCTGCCCAGTATCGCCTCCGTCGGCCGGATGACCCTCTCGACGGGCGAGACCGACGGATTGCGAAACGTCGTGCGCGTCGAGGGGGGGCAAGTCTTCCCCCTCACCGGCGCGGCGGGGCCCCGCGGCACCGAGATCGTTCTCGAAGATCTGTTCTACAACACCCCCGCCCGGCTCAAGTTCCTCAAGAGCGACACCACGGAGCTTGGCCAGGCGATGGACCACGTCGCGCGCTACGCGATGGCCTACCCGCACGTTGCGTTCACCCTGCGCCACAACGGGCAACTGGCGATCGGGACCAGCGGCGACGGCGATCTCCACGCGGCCGTCGCCGACGTCTGGGGCCGGGAGACCGCCCGTACCTTAGCCCCGATCGCCATCGAGGCGGCGGGCATTCGGCTCACCGGTCTGGTCTCGCCTCCTCACGTCACCAAGCCGACCCGCGCCTTCCAGCATGTGTTCGTCAACGGACGTCCCGTGCGGACCCGTACCCTTACCGCTGCGGTGGACGGCGCCTTCCGCGACCTCACCCCCGAGCGTCGTTACCCGCTGCTCGTCCTCATGCTCGAGTTGCCGGGCGATAAGGTGGACGTGAACGTGTCGCCCACGAAAAGTGAAGTCAAGTTTCAGCAGGAGGGGGCGGTGTTCGAGGCGATCCGCCTCGCCGTTCGCGGTGCGCTCATGAGCCACGGGATGATGCCCGACGCCGAGGGCATCGCCGCCGCGAACGAGGCGATCGCCGCCGTCCATGCCTTCCACCGCCAACCCGTCGTCGACGATTTCCGACTGACCACTCCCGAGCCGCCCCCGATCACGCCTGCGACGCCGACGCTCGCCCTCCCGCAGATCCTAGAAGCTAAGGCAGCCCTTCCTTTCGCCGATCTCCTCGACGGCCTGCGCATCATCGGCCAGACGATGAACACCTTTATCGTCGCCGAGACGTCGCACGGCGTCGTGCTCATCGATCAGCACGTCGCGCACGAGCGAGTGCTCTACGAATACCTTTGCGGTATCCGGGGCAAGGCCGCCGTCGAGCGTCAGCCGCTTTTGGTGCCCCAAACCCTCCACCTCGATCGTCGTTCTGCGGTGCTTTTGCGCGACCGCATCGGCGAGTTGACCGACGTGGGCTTCGACTTGGAGCCATTTGGAGGCGAGAGTTACGTCGTTCGCGGCGTTCCGGCTGCCCTGCGAGGACGCGATCCCATTCGCGTCCTCAAGGAATTGGTGGAAGAGTTGGTCGAAGCGACGGTCGCGCGGAAACTCGTGCCCACTCGCGAGCAAATCTGGATCACGACCTCCTGCCACATGGCGGTAAAAGCGGGGGATCCTCTGAGCTATCCCGAGATGGAGCGGCTGATCCACGACCTCGCTGAGACGGAGAATCCTTATCTCTGCCCTCACGGACGCCCCATCACCGCGACCCTATCGAAAGACGCGATGCTACGGCTCTTCAAGAGAACTTAGATTCGGTTGAGAGGAAGGGGGTCCGGATCGGCAATGGGACCGCCGGTCACGCCTGGGGCGACGCTTCCACCTTTCGGAGCGGGCGAGGTCGCGATCTCAAGCTTCATGTTCGCCTTGTCGTACGCGAGCTTCGCGCCAAGCGACTCGGCGATAAACCGCATGGGAACGTAGGTGACGTTCTTGATAATCGATGGGGGCGTGTCGAGCAGGATCTCGGCGCCGTTCTTCTTCGCGATCTTAGAGCCGAACGTCAGTTCGACCGCTTCGTTGCCCCGTTGCGCCTGCACGGTTCGGGTGGTCGGGTCGTACGTCAGGGTGGCTCCCAACGCCTCGAAGATACCGCGCATGGGCACCATGACCCGTCCCCTGTAAACCATCGCCTCCTCGTTGTCAGCGAACTTGACCAGCTTCCCA
>CAXUKB010000323.1:0-987 GCA_964251345.1 uncultured Fimbriimonas sp.
GGCCTTGAGGGCGTCGATCGCGGTCTGAACGTTCCCGTCGGTGGCGTTCTTGAAGCCGATGGGCATCGAGAGGCCGCTCGCGAGCTCGCGGTGGGTCTGGCTTTCGCTCGTCCGCGCGCCGATCGCGCCCCACGCGATCAGGTCCGCGAGGTGTTGAGGCACCGTGGTGTCGAGGAACTCGGTGGCGGTCGGCAGGCCTACTTCCGCGAGGTCGGCGAGGAGCTTCCGGGCGAGGCGCAGGCCCTCGTTAATGCGAAAGGAGCCGTCCATGCGCGGATCGTTCACGAGTCCCTTCCAACCCACGGTGGTCCGAGGCTTCTCGAAGTAGGCCCGCATCACGAGGACGAGCTTGTCCTCGAATCGCTTTTCCAGTCCCTTGAGGCGCTCGGCGTAGTCGACCGTCGCCTTGACGTCGTGGATGGAGCAGGGGCCGACGACCACGACCAGGCGCGGATCCTCTCCCGCGAGGCACGCCTCGATGGTGCGCCGTGCGTCCGCGACGAGATCGGCGGCGGCCTCCGTCGCGGGAATTTCCTCGTGCAGGATAGCGGGTGAAAGCAAGGGACGGACGTCCCCGATGCGAAGGTCCTCGGTCTGGCGGGTCATGTTGGACTTCCCTCCCCCTGGGGAGAGGTGGGATTCGGGTAAGGCGCGAAGGCAGGGTCCCTCTACCCAACCTCCCCCGACAGGGGAGGGCCATCGTGCTTATTTTGACACGTTCGAGGGAAACCCCTTGCGAAGGGAGACTGTCCCTAAAAGGGCCCTATGACTCTGCCCTTCCAACAACCCCAGCCGCAGAAAACGATCGAGGCGCACGTTGTCCGCCCCTTGGCCGTTGCGCCGACGCCCGCGTTGCTCGCCACGCTGAAGATGCCCGAAGGATTTCACCTCACGCGCTACGTGGACGGGATTGAGAATCCGCGCATCGTGAAGGTCCGGCCCGACGGCACCGTCTACGCTAGCCAGCGCACGGCCATGAACAACGTC
>CAXUKB010000323.1:997-5648 GCA_964251345.1 uncultured Fimbriimonas sp.
GATCTCGACGGCGACGGCGTGGCGGACGTTCAGCGCGTGGTCGCAAGCGGCACCGATCTGCACGGTTTCGACTTCACCAAGGACGGCAAGACGGTCTACATGGTGGGAATTCGGAAGGTGTGGCGGGCGGCGGTGCTTCCGGACGGCACGTTCGGCCCGAAGCAGGAACTCATGCACGACCTTCCGGACGCCGGGCAGCACCCGAACCGAACGCTTGCGATCGGCCCCGACAACCGACTTTACATCTCCTGCGGTTCGACCGCGAACGACGCCGTCGAGCACAACCCGTACAACGCCACCATGGTCGTCTGCGACCTTGACGGCAAACACCGGGCGATCTTTGCCAGCGGACTTCGGAACACCATCGGCTTCGACTGGCAGCCCGGCACCGGACGGCTCTACGGATGGGATCAGGGCATCGACTGGCTTGGCGACGACGAACAGCGTGAGGAGGTCAATCTGATCTCCAAAGACCGGCGTTACGGCTGGCCCTTCGTGTACGAAGACGGCAAACCCGACCAAAACGCCCACCTCCCGATCGAAAAGGGCTACACCATCCAAGGCTGGCTTGCCAAGTCCACGAGCCCCGTGCTGACCTACACCGCGCACGCGGCGGGGATGCAGATGCGCTTCTACCGCGGGTCGATGTTTCCTAAGGAGTACCGGGGCGACGCCTTCGCGACTATGCACGGCTCGTGGAACCGCAAGCCCCCAAGCGGCTACGAGGTCGTCCGCGTTCACTTCGAGAACGGCCAACCGAAATCGATCGCTCCCCTAATCACCGGCTTTCTCCAAGACCCCGAAGGTCAGCCAAGCCAGTTCGGCCGGATCTGCGGTCTCGCTGAGATGCCAGACGGCTCTCTGCTCGTCGGCGACGACGAGCACGGCGCTCTCTACCGGATGACATACGGAGGGGTGAATGCGAAAGCCGCCCGCCTCGGGGAGATCGACACGACCAAGCTCTCACCGGAGTTGGTCGCGGCCAAAGGGTCGCTCACGGTGAAGCTCGGCGCATTTGGGGAGGCGAACAGCGAGTACGCGCAGGGGCGGGCGATCTCACCGGAGCTTTCCGTTGCCGGTCTGCCGGACGGCACCAAGGCACTCGCCCTCGTCATGGAAGATCCGGACGCACCGACCATCAAGCCCGTCGTTCACTGGCTCATGGCGGACCTCGCTCCAACGGCGACGATCCAGGGGAATGTTCTTCCGGGTGACCGGATTGCTTACGACACCACCGCCATGCGCAGATCGAGGGACAACACCCTTCATGCGTCCATTACGGTGCTCAACATGGGCGTGCAGGGTGGCAATTCGCACGGGACGGTGGGCTACTACGGGTCCAAGCCGCCGGTCGGGGACAAGCCGCATGGCTACCACTTCACCCTTTACGCGCTCGATGCCAAGTTGGGCCTCAAGCCCGGCTTCAACCGGCTTGCGCTTATCGAGGCCATGCGCGGCCACGTTCTGGCCCAAGGAACGGCGATCGGCCGCTATGCGAAGACGCCGTAGGGAACGACACACGAGAGAGTCTCGCCACATAGCCATGAGTAACCAAAGCATCACCAAGGTCTCCTCCTCGGAAAATCCCGAGGGAAAGATGGGACAGGAGTATCTCGCCTCCGGCGTTCACGTCTCGCTTCGGAAGTGGGTGGACGAGGAGCCGGGTGAGCCAAAAGCGCCCACCACCCGCGACTACGAGACGGTAGGCTACGTGCTCTCTGGAAAGGCCGAGTTGCACATCGGCGAAAGCGTGGTCACCCTCGAGTCGGGCGACTCTTGGGTCGTGAACCGGGGCGAGACGCATACTTACCGAATCCTCGAACCGTTCACCGCCATCGAGGCGACCGCCCCGCCGGCTCAGTCGCACGGACGTGACGAGTAAAGGGGTTGCTTAGCCGCTTCGGCGGCCCGTCCCCGTTCTAAACCACAATAGGAGGCGTGTTCCCCGAGCCTAAGCCCCTGAGCGGAAAGCGCCTCGTGCCTCAGCTCGCGGTCGGGTGCGTCGTGTTCGCTCTCGTCAGCCTCTTGGGTACCTACTTCGTCGGACAGCTCCTCCTTCCCTACTTCAAAGGGGATCGCGACCAACTCGCCCGCCAAGCGGAAGCGCGAGAGGCGAAGGGCCATGGCGGAGCACAACGGTGAGTTGGCGAGAGCGGTACGGGAGCGATCGACCGCCCGATTTGCCGGACTTGGGTTCGTTCCTCGACCATCGCTCGGTCCGTGAGTACCAGGATCGCCCCGTTTCGGCAGCGACCATGGAAGGGCTGATCGCTGCCGCGCAGAGCGCGAGTACGAGCAGCAACCTTCAGCTTTGGTCGGTGGTCAGCGTCCAAGACCCCGATCGGCGATCCGAGATCGCGAAGCTTTGCGGAGATCAGGATCAAGTCCATCGGGCGCCTTGGTTCCTGTGCTTTCTCGCCGATCACCACCGTCTTCGCGTGGCGGCGGCAGGGCAGGGCGAGGCGTGCGAAGGACTGGGCTACGAGGAGTTCTTACTCATGGCGACGATCGACGCCGCTCTCGCCTCGGAGCGACTGGTGTGCGCCGCCGAAGCGATCGGTCTCGGAAGCTGCTACATCGGCGCGCTCCGCAACGATCCCGAAGGAGTCCGCGAGTTGCTGGGCCTTCCCGACGGCGTGTTCGGCCTCTTCGGTCTCTGCCTTGGCTACCCGACCGGAAAGGAGTCGGTGAAGCCACGCCTCTCTCAAAGCGCGGTTTGGTTCCGCGAACGCTACGACTTGACCCCCGACACGGACGAGTACGACCGGCGGATGCGGTCCTTTTACGAAGCGGAGAAGATGCGGGGCGATCGAACGTGGTCCACTCGGTCCGGTCAGCGCGTCGATCGCCGCCACCTTACGGGACGCGAAGTTTTAAAAGCGTGGCTCGCAAAGATCGGCATGGGCATCGAGTAGCCAAGCTACCTTTAAAGAGATCCTGCTTCGGCCACCCGGAACCGTCAACATGAATTCAGGGTGAAAAATCGGAGAATTGCGGCCTAGATCGCATTTTTTGCGAGACGATTCACGGGTAACCCCGCAGAATGGAGGTGCGCAACGCAGCGCTCTGCAACGGAGACCGAAACACCCGATGTCCTTTATCACCGAGCAACTCGAAAATCGAATTGGCCGCCGCTCCCTCCTTCAATTGGGTGGCATGGCGACCGCGTCGCTGATGGGCGGCAGCCTTCTCGCCGGTTGCGGCGGCAACAGCCACAACAACAGCAGCAGTGGCGTGAGCGACGCCGATGTCCTTAACTTCGCCCTCAACCTCGAGTACCTTGAGGCCGAGTTCTACCTTTACGCCACCACGGGCGCGGGCCTGTCCAGCGCCGACTCCGGCGGCTCGACGGCGGCGGTCACGGTCAAGCCGGGCGGCGTCACTCCCCTCAGCGGATCCAGCGTCGTCGGTCAATACGCGAATGAAATCGCCCAAGACGAATTGGCTCACGTCCGTTACCTGCGCACTGCGCTTGGTTCGGCGGCCGTCGCTCGTCCCGCCATCAATCTTTACGACAGCTTCAACGCGGCATACAACGCGGCGTACACGCTTGCGGCGGGCTCCGCGCCTCCCACTGCGGGCTTCGATCCGTTCGCCAGCGAACTTGCGTTCTTGCTCGGGGCGTTCATCTTCGAGGATGTCGGCGTTACCGCCTATCGTGGTGCCGCTCCCCTCGTCTCGAACAAGGCCTACCTGAGCGCCGCAGCGGGCATCCTCGCCGTTGAGGCTTACCACGCGGGAATCGTTCGCTCGTCCCTCGCCAACCAGGGCACTACGACGGTTGCGAATGGCCTCAATGTGTTCCAGACGGTCCAGGCGATCAGCGATCTCCGCGACTCCGTGGACAACAACGGTACCAACGCCTACAGCGCGGCGGACGACGACCAGGGAATCGGAACCTCGGGCGCCTTCAACCTCGTGCCGACGGACGCGAACTCGCTCGCGTTCAGCCGCACCACGTCGCAGGTTCTCCCGATCGTCTATCTCGGAAGCACGCCAACGGCAACCAACACGGTCGCCGCGAGCTTCTTCCCGAACGGCCTCAACGGCAACATCAAGTAGGCCGTTTGCCCCTCGCTTTCCGCGAGGGGCTACAATTCGCCATGCGCCGCGCGGCCTGGAAGCCGCTTCCTCGGGATCCTTCGTCGCCCCTCGCGTGGTGGTGGTGAAGCGTCCGTGCCATCGCTTCGACTTTCGGAACGGGTTCGGTTTTGGCGCTCGTGGTGGGAATCTTCCTGCCGGAAATCTTTACGGTAGCTGTCGTTTGAGCCTTTGGGGCGTCGATCTACTTCGCTTTGACCCTCATCCTTGTCAATCGATGGCGGCAAGGTCCGTGGGCCCTCGCCGAACTCGCACCGTCGCCTGCGCTGGCAGAAGCCTTTCCGGTCGAGTTCGCGCTATCGATTGAAGGGTTTGTACAGGTCGGGACCAAGGGGTCGCTTCGTTCGTCGATGGCTAGCTTCATGTCGAGGGTCTTCGGACCTCCTTCAGCCTGCGTCCTTCCGACACCATGCGCGTCGGCCTTTCACGAAAGGGCGAAGACCAGTTCGACCTACCCGGTGGACAACGAATCGAATTGCGTCCCTTCGCATCCTCCGCGTCCGATTGGGCGACGTTCTCCGAAACGGTACGGGGGTGGCATCGCTTCACC
>CAXUKB010000324.1:0-2563 GCA_964251345.1 uncultured Fimbriimonas sp.
GGGGTCGGACGATCCACGGCGCGGACGCCGTTTTGGCTGCACCGGCTGGGCGGCACGCTCGACTTCTCGAACCGAAAGCCCTTTTTCGACGATGGCGTTGGCCATCGCCATCTGGCCGTCGGGCTGAGGAATGGCGAGGAGGGCTCGCGCGTGACCCTCCGAGAGACGTCCTTCGTGGAGCATCTCCTGGACCTTGGGCGGCAATTTGAGAAGACGAAGGGAGTTGGCAATCGTGGGGCGGGCCTTGCCCACCTTGTCGGCAACCTGCTCCTGGTTCAGGCCAAACTCGTCCATCAGCCGCCGGTAGGCACGGGCGGCCTCCATCGCGTTGATGTCCTCCCGCTGGACGTTCTCGATCATCGCCAGCTCGAGCGAGGCTTGATCGGCGGCCGCGCGGATCACGACGGGAACGTTCTGCAGGCCTGCGATCTTCGCAGCGCGAAGTCGGCGCTCGCCCGCGATCAGCTCATATCGTCCTTCGCTCAAGGGGCGGACGGTCAGCGGATTAAGGACGCCGTACTCCTTGACGCTCGCCGCGAGTTCCCGGAGGGCGGCGTCCTCGAAGTTGGTCCGCGGCTGGCGTGGATTCGGGGTGATCGCATCGACGGCGACCTCGCTCGGGGCACCGCCCTCGAACTGCTCGCCGAGAAGCTGCGTCAGGCCCTTGCCAAGGGAGTTGCGTCTCACGCGAGCACCTCGTCGACGAACTCCAGGTAGGCGCCCGCGCCCTTGCTCGTGGGATAGCGTAGGACGGCGGCCTCTCCGAAACTCGGCGATTCGCTCAGGCGCACGTTGCGGGGGATCGACGCCGTCGCGACCTTCTCGCCGAAGTAGTCTTTGACCTCCTGCATGACCGATTGGGTGAGTTTGTTCCGGGTGTCGACCATGGTCAGGAGAACCTTGGCGACGTGAAGGCGCGGGTTGATGCGGCGTCGGACGATGTCCACCGTCTTTAAGAGCTGGCTGAGGCCCTCAAGCGCGTAGAACTCGCACTGCATGGGCACGAGGACGCCGTCGCTCGCGGACAAGATGTTGATCGTGAGGAGTCCGAGCGAGGGCGGGGCGTCGAATACGATCCAATCGTAAGCGTCCTTCACCGGCTCGAGGGCATCGCGAAGGATCAGTTCCTTGCCCACCGCGCTGAGGAGGATCGGCTCGGCGCCCGCGAGATCGAGCGTTGCCGGAACGAGGTCGAGGCCCTTCGAGATGTGAACGATCGCTTTGTGGATCGCGGTCGGCGCGTCGGGGCTGTCGACGGCGTCGACGAACACCTCGTAGAGCGTCGTTTCGGCAGTGCTCTTGTCCACACCGAGGCCGGTCGTCGCGTTTCCTTGAGGATCGCAGTCAACGAGGAGCACGCGCTGGCCGCGCAGGGCGAGACCCGCGCAGAGGTTTACGGCGGTGGTGGTCTTTCCGACCCCGCCTTTTTGGTTCACGACGCCCCAGATCGGCACGTCGGATTATGACGCGGGTGGCCCGCCTGCGTCCGACCCTTCAACCTTGCAGGAGCTTGAGCACTTGATTCGGGATCTGATTCGCCTGCGCGAGCATCGCGGTACCGCTTTGCTGAAGAATCTGGTACTTCGTGTAATTCGTCATTTCCGATGCGAGGTCGGCGTCGCGCACCGTGCTCTCCGCCGCGGTGACGTTTTCGTTCGCGACGGTCAGCGTGCTCGCGTTCGTTTCCAGCACGTTTTTCTGGAAGGAACCGAGATCGCCTCGGAGCGAGGAGAGTTGCGAGATGGCGTCGTCGAGAATCTCCATCGCGCGGTTCGCGCCCGTCGTGGTCGTAACGTCGAGGTCCGCAAGGCTTTGCCCGGCAACGGCGTTCACGCCTAGGCTCGTCGTCTGGACGTCTGGCATGGCGAACGTGACGGACTGTCCCGCCATCGCGCCAATTTGGAACTGGACGCTTCCGGTATTCACGACGCCGACCGTCGCGCCGATGGCGAGCGTCGTCCCGCTATTACCCGCGGCGGTAAGCACGATCTTGTTGTTGTCCGAATCGACCAGATTCAGGCCGCTCGTCTTGTCGCCCTTTCCACCGGTAAAGGTGCTCGTCGTCGTCGTCTTCGCGCCGGTCTTGTCGAGGACGGTCGCGGTTACGGTCGCGACGGCATCCGCCCCCGCGACGGTGGGGGAGGGGTGCGACGTCGAGCTGAGGACGCCGCTGGTATCGACGAGGTCGGCATCGAAGCCGGATCCGTACTGCGTCGACGTCAGCTTCATCTTCGTGACACCGCCGGACGTAATGACGGAAGCGGTCACGCCGGTGTTGTTCGACTGGGCGTTGATCTGGGTTGCAAGATCCGAAAGGCTGTCCGTACTGCCGTTCGCGGTAAAGGTCGTTCCGTTGATTACGAACGAGCCCGCCGTTGGGATGGAGGCGGCACTCGTAAAGCTCTTATCGGTGGTCAAGCTGGTCTGAGCGGCGGGAGAGGTGACTTGGACCGTCAGCGGACCGCCGGCGACCGTCATGTCGTTGAAGCTCGATCCAAGGTAGGCGGAGGCGACGTCGTCGACGTCCGTGACGTTGCTCGTCACGCCGGCCGTTCCATCGAGG
>CAXUKB010000324.1:2573-5639 GCA_964251345.1 uncultured Fimbriimonas sp.
GACCTGCTGACCGGCCTTGCATTGGCGGCTGTGGTTCTGGTTGGCGGCAAGCTGCGAGGAGTCGACGACGGCCGAGTTCGCCGATTCGACGGCGAGGGCGCGCATGTCGCTGAGCATGCTCTGCACCTCGTTCATCGCGCCATCGGCGGTCTTCGCCATGTTGATCGCGTTCTGCGTATTCGCGCTCGCCTGGGTCATGCCCTTAAGCTGAGCCCGCATATTTTCGGAAAGGACGAGACCGGAAGGATCGTCGGCGGCAGAAACAATGCGCAGGCCGGTGCTCAGGCGCGTGATGCTGGACGACATCTGATTGTTGGTGTCGTTCAGGTTCCTCAGCGCGTCGAGGGCGGTGATATTGTTATTGATCCTTAGGCTCATCGCTCCAATCCATGAAGCCGCCGGCCGAAACCGGCGATTTTCCTTGAGGTTTTTTTCGGAAGGATGTGGAAGAACTTTAGGCCGACGCCGCTAAAGATCGAGAGTTGCCACCACAAAGGTGTGATCGCTCGGCTTTTCGCCGAGACGCGCGTCCCGGTCGATGGTGCAGGCGGTGCATTTCGAGACGAGCGGCGCGGTGGCGTAGATGTGATCGATTCGCCAGCCTAGGTTGCGCTTTGCGGCATTGGGGATCGTGAAGTCGAAGAAGCTGTAGAGGCCCGGCTCCGGATGATGAAGGCGAAAGAGATCGGTAAGACCGAACTCCAGGATGCTTTGCAAGCGAACGAACTCTTCGGGGTTGTGACCGACCCCACCCAGAAACCGCGGCGAGTCGTAGACGTCCTGCGGAGTGGGTGCGACGTTGACGTCGCCGAGCCAAATCAAAGGCGCGTCGGGACGGTAGCTTTCATCGAGATAGCGCCGAAACCGTTCCATCCACCGCAGCTTGTAGGCGAACTTGTCCGAGCCGACCGACGACCCGTTTGGAACGTAGGTATTCACGACGGTGAGGCCATCGATGTCGCAGGCGACAATTCTCGCGTCCTCGGGCATCGCCGGATCTTCGAACCCTTTCCTGATGTTTTGGGGAACGGATCGCGAGAAGGTAGCGACCCCATTCCATGCCTTTTGGCCGTTGATTGCGGCATGATAGCCAAGGTCGGAGAACGGTTCCATCGGAAACTTACCGTCCTCGACTTTAGTCTCCTGAACCGCTAGGATGTCGGGCTCGTAAGTGGCGACCCAATCGAGCAGTCCGTCGAGACGGGCGCGGATTCCGGCGGCATTGTAGGTCGCGATGGTCATGCCCTATTTTAGTGTGCGATAGCCCGGCACCGCTTTCGAGAGCGAGCCTACGATCGTCCGCCGAACGGAAGAACTCGTCCGGCCTTTTTCCGTGTCCTTCTCCTAAGATGCCGTGCGATCTTACGCCGGAAGAAGTTCGCAAACTCGATCGTGCGAACGCCGTCGACACCTTGACGATGATCTCTAATCCAGAAGCGCAGTTAGAGTACGAGTGCAACGTGCCGGTTGCGAGCATCTCAAGCGAATTGAGGTGCCAATGGCTCGACGACTTCTACTGCCACCACAGGCTTCGGTCGTTTAGCAACTCATTTAGTTCAGACGAACTCGCCCTCTTGGAGGAATTCGACGCGTTCTTCGATGCGAACGATCCACTTCTGCCTGAGAAGCCGAACTCGATTCAGGTCTGGCTCGACGACCTGACTTGGCGGGCGATCATGACTAAGGCGGAAGAAACCTTGCGTCGGTGATGCGAACCTAACTCCAACGGAGGATAATAGCGCTCGTAAGCCATCGCACTCTAGAATAGGCAATGCGCCATGATCTCCTCTTCCGCAACGCCCGTCTGGCCACCTCTGAGGGTGCGTTCGAAGGCGACCTCGCGGTGCGGGACGGCAAGATCTCCGCGATCGGCGTCGTCGAGGGTGAGGCGGAACGCACGATCGACGCTCAGGGATTGACGATCCTGCCCGGTGCGATCGACACCCAGGTCCACTTCCGCGAGCCCGGACTGACGCATAAGGAAGACCTTGAGAGCGGAAGTCGCGCCGCGCTTTTCGGCGGCGTCACGGCCTACCTGGAGATGCCGAACACGGACCCGACCACGACCGACGAAGCGGCCCTCCGGAACAAGCTCGGCCGCGCGGAGGGACGGTCCTGGGTCCACTACGGATTCTTTGTCGGCGCGTCGACGGAGAACGTCGACCGGTTGCCGGAGTACGAGCGATTGCCCGGTGTGCCCGGAATCAAGGTCTTCATGGGCTCCTCGACGGGGCCGTTGCTGGTCGGAGACGACGACTCGCTCCGACGGGTGTTGAAAGCCGGGCGGAAGCGCGTGCCCATCCATGCCGAGGACGAGGCGAGGAACCGCGAACGAAAGTCGCTTTTGAGCGATGCGCCTCACGCCCGCGAGCACCCCTTCCTGCGCGACGCGGAGAGTGCGCGGCTCGCGACGGAACGGATTCTTGGGCTTAGCGAAGAGACCGGACGCCCCGTGCACGTCCTTCATGTCTCGACGGCCGACGAACCGCCGCTCGTCGCCGATGCGAAACGTCGGGGGCTGAACACGACGGCGGAGGTGACGCCCCAGCACCTTTGGTTCTCCGCCGACGACTACGAGCGGCTCGGAACCCTACTCCAGATGAACCCTCCCATTCGTTCGAAAGAGCATCGGGAGGGGCTCTGGAGGGCGCTCGAAGCAGGCGTGTTCGACGTTTTCGGCTCCGATCACGCGCCGCACACGCTCGAGGAGAAGTCGAAGCCCTTTCCTCAGAGCCCAAGCGGAATGCCCGGTGTGCAAACGTTGATGATGGCCCTGCTCCGATTCGTCCAGCAGGAAAGGCTCTCGCTCGAAACCGTGGTCCGCATGGCCTGCGAGCGGCCGGCCGACCTCTACGGTATCGAAGGCAAAGGAAGACTCTTGGTGGGCATGGACGCCGATTTGGCGCTCTGGGACCTCGACCGCACCGTCGTTTTCGACCGGGCGATGGTTCAATCGAAGTGCGGATGGAGCCCTTACGAGGGCGAGACCCTCGCCGCCGCCCCGGAAGTGGTGGTCGTCGGCGGCAAGATCGCGATGACGAGTGGTGAAGTGATGGGTATTCCTGG
>CAXUKB010000325.1:0-3906 GCA_964251345.1 uncultured Fimbriimonas sp.
GTGTAGCCCTCGACGGCGAAGCGGACGTCGAATCGCCTCATGCCCCGCGGCGTGTGTCCCGGCAGCGCCCCCGGATCCTCCGCGACATCGGCGGGCGTGGGGACGGGAAGCCCTTCGGCGCTCCAGCGGGCCGACGGCACGGGATCGATCTGGCGGACGTCGGCGAGACGGACGGACGCCTTCGGCCGCGTCGCCACCTTCTGGGCCAGTCCCGCGACGGCGAGTCCCGACGCGGCGAGAAGCGCGGCGAGAACGACGCCTCCGCGGCGGGTCGGCGCGCGACGGTCTCGGGAGTCGGCGAGGATCGCGACCACGCGGTCCTTCACGCCGCCGCGCCGCGCCATCGCCATCGAAGGGCCGGCCGGGCCCGCCGTCGCCGCCACCGCGAGAAGCTCGCGGGCGTAGGCGCTGGGCGCGATCCCCTCGGCGAGCACCGCGTCGTCCGCCGCCGCCTCGGCGGTGTCGCGCAAGAGCCGGGCCAACGCCCACACGAAGGGATTAAACCAGTGGAGGGCGACGAGCGCCCCCGCGAGGGTTTGCCAAAGCCAGTCGCGCCGCCGGACGTGCGCCCGCTCGTGGAGAATCGCCGCCCGGACGCGCGACTTCGGCCACTCGGCGGAGGCCTCGGGAACGAGGATTGTCGTGCCGTACGTGGCCGGAACCGGGATGGCGGCGCGCCAGACGTGGGCGTCGTTCGTCGGGGCCGCCGCGCGGCGAATTCGTAGAAGGCGTCCGATGCCGTAAGCCCATCGCACGACGAGCAGTCCGACGCCGAGACCGTAGACCAAGGCCCAGGGAAACTCGCGAGGCGGCGTGGGGATCGAAGCGCGCCTGGACGGGGGCGGGGCGATGGGGCCCGGACCCGCGCCGAGGCGGCTCGCCAGCGGCGTCGGTCCCGAGGCGACGGGAGACGCGCCGGTCTCCGGCGACGACGGGACCGACGCCGCGGACATTCGGACGAGGGACGGGGAAGCGACCTCGATGCGGGGCGCGACGAGCGTGGCCAAGGGAAGGAGCCACGCGACGGCGACGGCGATCCGAAGGACGAGGTTGCGTTGCGCGGCCGATCGCCGCCGCATGAGGACGAGCAGCAGGCGGGCGAACGCGACGAGCGCGGTCGCCCGCAGGGAGAGGACGAGAACCGGGATCATCGCCCCTCCTCCGAAGCGCGCTCGACCATGCGGCCGAGCTCCGCGAGATCTTCCGGCGTGAGGCGATCCTTTTCCTCGTCGAGAAGGGTGCAGAGGACCGCCGTGACCGAGCCGCCGAAAAAACTCGACAGCAGTCGATGCAGTTCGCCTCTGGCGACCGTTTCACGGGGATGGGTGGGGCGGTAGACGAAGTGCCCGCTCTCTTCGGTGTGCCGAAGGTGGCCCTTGGCCTCCAGCGACCGCAGGTGGCCCCTGACGGCGGAGTTCGAAAGGCCGTTGAGGTCCCGTTCCAGTTCGACGGCGGCGATCGTCCCGCGGGCGTAGACGAGATCCATAATCTGCGCCTCCCGCTTACTGAGAATTCCGGAGAGCTTCATGGCTGGTGTCGGAATACTAACACATTTTTCGCGTTTGTGTCAGTTTTCTGACATTCCGGAAAAGGAGTGGCTGATCAACCCGATCCCACCGATATTTAGGCCGGTTCAGAATCTCAAACGCGAAGCGTTTGTAGGCGCCGGTGATCGACCCGGCGTCCCCCGACCTTACGGCACAAGCGGCGAGTGAGAGCCTCTCGCGCCCGGTCGATCACCGGTATCACCACGCCTGCGGCTTAAGGAGAATCGTCGTTCGACCTCGACGGGATCGCGACCGTGCCGTCCACCCCTGTCCGACTCCCTGCTTTCAGTCCCTTTTCGACCATTTCTGACTGCTTAGCACGGTGAACTTCACCGCCTTCGGGTCGGGAGGATAGATCGCTTTGATGTCGTCGGGATTCCCCTGCGAGAGCTTGATGTAGTACGCGGGGAAGGCGTCGTCTTCCGCCGTCGAATCGACGCCGAACCAGGTCGCGCCGTCCCAGGCCTCGGCCCACGCGTGATAGTAGAGCGCGCCGTCGCCGCCGGGAACG
Organism: uncultured Fimbriimonas sp.; assembly: GCA_964251345.1. GTDB lineage: Bacteria > Armatimonadota > Fimbriimonadia > Fimbriimonadales > Fimbriimonadaceae > Fimbriimonas. Next base: position 2,059 of record CAXUKB010000325.1, read on the forward strand.
AGGCCCGTCACGAGGCGGGCGGGAACGCCGGCGGCGCGCAGGAGCGTGGTGGTCAGGACCGCGTACTCCGTGCATTTTCCGTTCGGCTTGCGCAGGATGTCGGCGGCATCGCGCCACGGCCCCATCTCGATCTTGTACTTCATGCGCTTCGCCACGAACGCGCGGACACCCTGAACCACGTCGGGGAACTGGGCCTGCGGATCCCGATACGCCTTGACCGCCGCCTGGATCTTAGGATCGTCGACGGGGAGATAATGAGCCCCTTGGAGCCACGCTTCCTTGCCCTTCCCGGTGCCCGCGACCGGAACGCCCGACGCGATCTGCAGGAGCGACGGATGAAGGTCGACGATCCAGGCGTCGCCCTCCTTCGTGACCGTCTGCGTTTCGTCCGAGGGAATATCCGAGAGGTCCTCGCCGACCACCCGCAGCTTAAGTTCTCGCAGGTCCGAGGGATCGTCGGGGAGCCCTTCGATCTTGAGGCTGCTCAGGGCGAGGAGATCGGTGTCCGCGGTGGGTGCTTCGGGGGTGGCGAGGGCCAACGCCTTCGTCGTCGATTGGACGACCTGCCCGGAGGGATCGTCCATCCGGAGCAGAACGCCGTCCGGGCTCGTGTACAGCTTCGAGGTCGTGCCGTCGGAGGTGTCCTCCGTCAGGATCGCGGCCACCTTTTTGCCGTCCACGTCGAGTTCGACCGGGCCGACGCACTTGAGCACGGATTTCGAGAAGGCGTCGGACGTCGCGCCCTTGTTCCAGAAGGCGAGCGTCGCGCCCGGCTTGAGCTTGTCGCGGACGACGAGGCCTTCGTCTTCGTAGACGGGGCCATCGGGCAGGGCGACCGACTTGTGGCTTTTCGTGCCCGCCATGTCGAAGTCGATTTCAACCGATTTCGGACCGTAGACCGCGTCGACCTTGACCGATTGGCCGAGCATCTGGGCGGTCATGGTTTCGCGAAGCGGCCGGTTGTCGAGCGTGCTCCAGGTGATCCCGTCGATCGTGCTCTTCTGCGTGGTCCCGCCGTAGTTGCCGACGTTTACCATGTGAACCTGCGTGCGGAGGGCGGGCCGGCCTCCGTAAACGTCGGTTCGCTCCTCCGAGCTCATGTAGCCCGTCCGGTGTCCGTTCAGGGAGAGCGAGTAGTACCGGATGTCCGCGAGCGCCGGACGGGCGGCGAGGAAGGGAAGAAGCGAGAGCACGCCCGCATTATAACGCCGAGATGTCGAAAAACCAACAGCGAAATCGTCGATCCGTAGCCGCAGGATGGCTCGTGCCTACGAGACGTTCGCGAAACCACGAACCGCGGGCACAACCCATCCCTCGCCGACCGTCGTGCGGCAATCGTTCTAGGCCCTTCTATGAAGGGATCGAATCTCGATATCGGTCGTGGAAGGCTATCCAGTTCATGGGGCCGGATTCGTCGCGGCCTTTGGGCGTGAGGTCCAAAAAGTTATAGGCGCCGATCAGGAGGTCGAGCCCTCGTTCGTAGGTCGAATAGGTGCGGTAGATTTTGCCCGCCGCGTCCCTGGTGAACACGGTCAGGCCGGGCTGCTCCTCACTCGACAGCTTCTGGGCCGTGAAGTTGTAGAGGACCGGCCCCGTGTCGAGATCCTCCTTTCGGAAGGAGACGCCAAAATCGTAATTAAAGCCGTTGGCGTTCGACGAAACCCACCGGAACGTCCAGCCCATCCTTCTTTTGAACGCCTGAAAATCGGCGAGTGGCGCGCGAGAAACGGCGACGAAGGCGACGTCGTGATGCTCTAAATGCTGCCGGGCCGCATCGACGTGATCGCTGACGAACGAACAGCCGGAACATCCTTCGTCCCAGCCGGGTGCGTACATGAAGTGGTACAC
>CAXUKB010000325.1:3916-5634 GCA_964251345.1 uncultured Fimbriimonas sp.
GGCCCTCAAACGTGTAGTCAGTCTCGACCTCCATCCACGGAAGCGCGCGGCGGGCCGCGCTCAAGGCGTCGCGCGCTCGCGTGAACTCCTTCTCCTTAACAAGGAATTCGCTTCCGGCGGCGAGCCAGTCGTCGAGGGGCACGGTGGGATGGTGGGCGGTCATGTTAACTCTCGATAAGGCGTGGAGAGGATCGTCGGCGATCTCTTCTCGACGCTTCAAGAGTACGCCGATGCCACGTCCTGGCATCGGATCGTCCGTGCGGTATTCCGGCGCCGCGGGCCTAAGCCCTCTCACGGCTACTTGCGAGTTTCCGGCGCGCGCAAGGGGAGCGGGAGCCATGCGAGGCCGACGTCGCGGCCCATGTTGCTTTTGCTCTCGCCGCCGGGCGCATCGTAAAAACCGCCAGTCGGTCCTTCACCTTGACGACCGATGGGAGGCCGATGCACTTTCGGCTCCAGCGGCAGTTCTTGCCGTCCAGCACCACCGCCTTGTGCGCCGGATTCCAGCGTTCAAAGAGAGTCCGGCCAAGGCCAGAAGCGCGATTCCGGTAGACATTCCATTTTGACCAAGCGTACGTCCGTTCTTGGTCAAGCCGGTAAGGTGGCGGCGAGAGAGAACCCAGCCAGGAGACTCTCTCAAAGCAGAATCGGTCGACGCGCGTTCGATTCTAAGACTGGCTAAACACGCGTAAACACTTTTGCGTCTGTTCTCGTCCGTCTAACGGTTAAACAGCCGCGTTCCGAGCCCTACCGCGATTGCAATTAGCGCAAGAGACTTGACTGCCTCCACGACAAGCCCCGTAAGTGTGTAGGTAATTCTCTTGGGCTCGTTGGTTTCGCTCACGAGGGTTCGGGAGCCGCCGAAAACGCCGCTTCGGTAGGTCGAGGACTCCAGCGCGTACTCCGAATATTCGCCCGTGTAGACCTTCACCTTATAGCGCAAAAGCGTATAGACCGAGAAGATGCCCACGTAGGCGCTCGCCACCATCAACGCCGCGAGCGAGACCTTGAGCATCAACAATCGGACGCAACTCGTCCGTGAGCGGTTGCATTGGTTAGGTTAGATCTCTCTTCGCCTATTTATTTTTATCCGAAAGTCGTTCCTGCACCGGCCTTCCGGCCGGGAGGCTCAGGAAATGGGGGTCGCGGTGAACGAGGGTCGCGTTACGGTGAGCCGCCGTTGCGGCGATCAGCACGTCGACCGTGGCAACGCGGGCGGTCGCCAGGTGGCGAAGTTCGCGGGCAAGATCGACGATCGCTTCCGAAACGGGAACGATCTTCATGACGATCTGCCGAATGGCGGCGACCGCCTGTGCGGCGGCCTGTCGCGAACCGGTGCGGTGGAACACGGCGGTCTCGACTTCGAAGAGAGTCAGCGTGGAGATGCCCACGACATTGTCGAGATCCATTAAAATCGCCTTCACCCGCTCTTCGCCGGGCTCGCCGAGAAGGATCGCAAGGGCTCCCGAAGTATCGAAAAGATGGATCACAGGCTGCCGTCGAGTCGCGCATCCTCTTCGCGCCACTTCAAGAACGCTTCCACGCCCCCGCCTTGCTCTTTGAGATAGGACTTAAGCAGGCCGCTAAGGCGGTTTACCGCTTCTTCTCGCGTCGTCGTCGGGCGAAGCTTCAGCGCGCCATCCTCGGTGCGCTCCCACTCGACTTCGCTCCCTTTATGAATGCCGAATTCATCGGCGAGGTGTTCGGGCAGCGGGACG
>CAXUKB010000326.1:0-908 GCA_964251345.1 uncultured Fimbriimonas sp.
GCACTCGCCCGTCTCCAAGGACAAGCGGATCGTGCTTCGGGTCTGGATCGACTATCCGAACCAAGCGTTGGGCATTCCCCAATGGCTCGTCGACGAAGGCGTCAAGCTGAGCCCTTACGACGACGCCGGAATTGGCAAGGGGCAGTCGCCCGACTACGCGAATCCCCGCTTTCGCTCGGCCCTCCAGCGCCTGATCCGGGCGATGGGGGCTCGCTGGAACCGCGACCCGCAGGTCGCCTACGTCCAGCTCGGGCTTCTGGGCCATTGGGGCGAGTGGCACACGTATCCTCGCAACGACCTCTGGGCGCCGCGGGCGGTTCAGCGCGAAACGATCGACGCGATGCACGCCGCTTTCCCGGACAAGCAGCTCATGGGGCGGACCGCCAGCGACGACCTCGGCAAGCAGGCGTGGCTCGGCTACCACGACGACATGATTCCGCAGGACACGCTAGGGACGGACAAGTGGAACTTCTGGCCGGGCATCAAGGCCGCGGGGCGCGCCGACAACTGGAAGGTTGCGCCCACGGGAGGCGAGATGGTTCCCGGCGCGGCGGTCCGGTATTTGGGACCGGAGTGGCCGCTGACGCAAGAGGCGGTGCGGGAGGCTCACCTGAGCTGGATCGGACCTTACGCGCCGACGATGGTCGATTCGCAGGACCCCGCGTTCCGGGCCCGCGCGGCCGAACTCAGCCAGAAGCTGGGTTACGAGTTCCGCCTGACCGGCATGGCGATCGACGACGGCCGGATCTATTTGGAAGGCGTGAATCAGGGCGTCGCGCCGTTCTACTACCGCTGGCCGGTGCGCTTCGCCGTTCTCGACGCCAAGGGCGCGGTCCTCGCGACGTCGGAGGCCACGGCCGACGTCCGGACCTGGCTTCCCGGCAATTTCTTCGTCGAAGCGCCTTTGC
>CAXUKB010000326.1:918-5633 GCA_964251345.1 uncultured Fimbriimonas sp.
CCTTTGCCTAAGCTCACGAGCTACGCCGGGACCCACCTCGCCGTAGGGCTTATCGATCCTTGGGTCGATCGGCCCACCGTCCGCTTCGCCAACCGTCTCTCGACCGTCGACGGCTGGACCATCGTCTCCTCCCTCTCCCTTTCCCATCGGAAAATGCCATGAAACGAGCCTTCACCCTCATCGAGCTCCTCGTCGTGATCGCGATCATCGCGATCCTCGCCGCGATTCTCTTCCCCGTGTTCGCTCAGGCCAAGGCCGCCGCGAAGAAGACCGCTTCGCTAAGCAACCTCAAGCAGCTTGGCACGGCTCAGTTGCTCTACTCCGGAGACGCGGACGACCACTACGCCTTCGCGTTTACGCCCACCGAGATCCCGATCGCGGTCGCGAAACCGCCCGACTACAAGACGAACGGCTATGGGGCGTGGACCTGGACGGGCGATCCGGACGACGACAATCCCACCAGCATTTTCTGGACGTGGGGGCAGCTTACGTATCCGTACCACAAGTCGATCGCGATCTTCCGGGACACCGCGGGTCCCAACACGAACGGCAATCCCGGACTCTCGAACTACGGCGCGAACTTCAACCTCATGGGGACGAACGTGTACAACACGACGCCGCCCCACCCCAGCCCCGCGAGCCAAACGGAGCTCGAGGACGTCGCGGGCACAGTCCTCCTCACGAACATGGGCCATGCCTGGGGCTATCAGTACGACATGATTCAGCCGGGCGGCTACGGCGCGTTCAACTACGTTCCCGGCGGATGTCCCGGCGGCAAGCCCGCCAACTCGACGTTCGACTGCTCCTTCCTGACCTCCGACACGTCGTCGGACATGGCCAAGGTGAAGGGCGACATCATGAACGGCCGCTACATGAACGGTGTGATCGTGAGTTGGGGTGACGGCCACGCGAGCTACATCAAGACGACCGCGCTTGCCGCCAAGGGAGGAAAAGCCTGGTGCGCTTCTCCGAAAGTTGGAGACAATTGGGCGTGTTCGTTCCAGTGAGAAGCGCTCTCCTTGCCCTCGCCGCTCTCCTCGCCGCCGCCGGGTGCGGCGACGGGGGAGGCAAGATCGAGCCGTCGTCGAAAAACGGCTCTCCGATTTTAAATCGGTCGAACGCGGTGCCGCCGCCCGCCTCGCGCTAAGTTCGTCGTTCCTGTAGCCGAGGGCTTTAGCCCTGGGCTACCGCGAACTCGACCAAAGCTCCTCCCGCTTTCGGAATAGAATCCAACCTCATGCAGAACATTCGAGTCGCCCTCGTCGGCGCCGGCTTTATGGGCCGGATGCACGGCCAGGTCTACGGCGCCCTGGAGGGCGTCGACCTCGTCCACGTCGTCGACAAGGACGCGGTCCGCGCCGCCTCCGTCGCCGGGCCCCACGGCGCGTCGACCTCGGCAGCGCTGGACGGTCTTCCCGACGTCGACGTCGTCGACGTTTGCCTTCCCACCGATCTCCACGCGGAGTTCGCGGTGCGGGCGCTCGGCATGGGCAAGCACGTCGTCTGCGAGAAGCCGATGGCGATCTCCCTCGCCGAGGCCGACCGGATGAAAGCCGCCGCCGAGGCGGCGGGCAAGCGACTGATGGTCGCCCACTGCATTCGCTTCTGGCCCGAGTACGTGGAGCTGCGCCGGCTCGTCGAGTCGGGCGAGCTGGGACGCTTGCTCTCGCTCTCGCTCACCCGCTACAGCCCCTTTCCGTCCTGGGGGTCGGACAACTGGCTTGCGGACGAACGGCGGGCGGGCGGCGCGGCGTTGGACCTTCACGTCCACGACACCGACTTCGCCACCGACCTTATGGGCCGCTCGCCCGACGAAGCGACCTCCCTGGGCAACCGCGACTCGCGCGGCGTCAGCCACGTCTCGACCCTCATGAAGTTTGGAGAAACGGTGGTTCACGCCGAAGGCAGTTGGAATCTGCCCGCGAAGACGCCCTTCAAGATGGCGTTTCGGGCCACCTTCGAGCAAGGCGCGGCGATCATGGACGGCGGCCCGCTCACGATCTACACCGACGATGAGGTTCGCGTCCCCGAGATGCCGAAGATGGCGGCCGAGAACGCGGGCGGCAACATCGGCGACCTCGGCGGCTACTACTACGAACTCGCCTATTTCTACGACGCGCTTCGCAAGGGGGAGCCGCTCGACCGCTGCACGCCCGAGTCGTCGCGCCTCTCCCTCGCCACGACCCTGAAGGAGATCGAGGCGGTCTCGCTGTCCCAGGCGGTGCTCGCGTGAAGGTGCGCAAAGGCCTGAACGCCTGGTCGCTTCCCGGCGGCCTGGACGGAAGCCTGACGCCCGAGGACGCGATCGCGAAGGCGAAGACGTACGGCTTTGAGTCGCTCGAGCTTTGCGTCGCGGCCGACGGAGCACTGGGGCTGGAGACGACGGAGGCGCGATGTCGAGAAATCGTAGGACGGGCGGCGGACGCAGGCCTACGGCTGGAGAGCGTGGCGAGCGGCACCTATTGGGGCCGTTCGCTCGGCGATCCCGACGCGTCGATCCGCGGCCAAGCGGCGGACGATCTGCAACGGCTCATCCGCATCACCGGTTGGCTCGGGGCCAAGACCCTCCTGACGATTCCCGGCGCGGTCGACGTGTTCTTCGACCCCACGCGACCGGTTCATCCCTATGACGAGGTTCTGAAGAACGCCGCCGACGGCCTGCGCGCCGCGGCGCCGCTCGCCGAATCGACGGGCGTCCGCATGGGTGTCGAGAACGTCTGGAATCGCTTTCTCCTCTCCCCGACGGAGATGGCGGGCTTTCTCGACGGCATCGGCAGTCCCGCCGTCGGCGCCTACCTCGACGTCGCGAACGTGCTGCCCTTCGGCTATCCCGAGCAGTGGCTGCGCATCCTCGGCTCACGAATCGTCGGCATCCACTTCAAGGATTTCCGCCGCGCGGTCGGCACCGCGGAAGGGTTCGTCGACCTTCTGGAGGGGGACGTGGACTGGCCCGCGGTGATGGCGGCGATCGGGGCGATCGGTTACGACGGCCCCGTCGTCGCCGAGATGATCCCGCTCTATCGGCACTATCCGGAGGTGCGAGTGGCGAACGCTTCCCGCGCGATGGACGCGATTATGGGTTTCACTCCTCTCCCCTCCGGGGGAGAGGAGCAGGGGTGAGGGACATGCCGGGCGAGGCGACGATGGCCGAGGCTCAAGGGGAACGCGGGACCTCTCACCCTAGCCCTCTCCCCCGGAGGGGAGAGGGAAGCCTTCGGCGCCATTGGCGACAGAACCGGGCGGGGCTGATGTTCGTGTCCCCGTGGCTCGTGGGCTTCCTCCTGCTTCAGGTCTGGCCCTTTCTCGGCTCCGCTTGGCTCTCGCTGACGAGCTACGATCTCGTCTCGGCCCCTCGCTACGTGGGGCTCGAGAACTACCGCACCCTCGTCTCCGACGACCCCGCATTCTGGCAGTCGCTGGGGGTCACCCTACGCTACGCGATCGTCTCGGTGCCTCTGAGCGTCGTCGCGGGAGTCGCGCTCGCGCTTCTGCTGAATGTGGAAATCCGGGGGCAGGCGATCTTTCGCACTCTCTTCTATCTGCCGTCCGTGTTGCCGCAGGTTGCGACGGCCGTCCTGTTCAACTGGATTCTCAACCCGGAACTGGGCCTCGCCAACGGACTGCTGCGGCTCATCGGAATCCAGGGCCCGGCGTGGCTCCAAGACGCGAAGTGGGCGCCCTGGACCCTCGTGATGCTTTCCCTTTGGGGCGTCGGCGGCGGCATGGTGATCTACCTCGCGGGGCTCAAGGACGTGCCGGTGTCCCTCTACGAAGCGGCGACGCTCGACGGGGCCGGCGCGTGGCAAAGACTGCGAGCGGTGACCCTCCCGATGCTCACTCCGGTGATCTTTTACAACCTTGTGATGGGGGTGATCGGCGCCTTCCAGACCTTCACCGAGGCGTACGTCATGACCAAAGGCGGTCCCGACGGAAGCACGACGTTCTACGCGCTCTACCTTTTCCGCCGCGCCTGGGACAACCTCGACATGGGCTACGCCTGCGCGATGGCGTGGGTCCTCTTCCTTGCCATCGCGGCGGTGACCCTGATGCTGTTCCGCGGCCAAAAGCGGTGGGTGAACTATGATCGTTGAGGGGAGGGGGAACGGGCAAGAGGGAAGAGGGAAGGGGATCCGAAGCCTCCTCCTTGGGGTGGCCGTCGTGACCATCGTGGTCGTTCTCGCGCCGCCCGCGCCTTCGGTCCAGCACTATCCGCAACGGGAGAAGGTGGTGTTCTGGCACATGTGGGGGAACGAGTACCAGCCGGTGGTCGAGAACATCGCCAAGAGGTTCAACGCGAGCCAGACGCGCTACGAGGTCGTGCCCCTCTACATCCCCTCCGAAGGCGCGACGACGAAGTTCTTGCTCTCCGCCTCCGGCGGAAAGGCGCCCGACCTCGTCAGCCAGTGGAATCCCGTTCTCGGAACGTGGGCCGACCGGGGCCTCATTACGCCGCTCGACGAAGTGATGAGCCCCGAGGAAACGACGCGCTACCGACGGGAGGCCTACCCGATTATGAAGGCGCACGCCACCTATCGGGGACGGCTCATGGCGATGATCGCGGGCGTGGATGTGACCGCGGTCTACTACCGGCTCGACCAGCTTCGGGAGGTCGGCGTGGACCGGGATCATCTCCCCAAGACGATGGAGGAGCTGATGGCGCTTGCCCAGCGGCTGGATCGTCGGGAGGCCTCGGGGAAGCTGGGGAGCATCGGCTT
>CAXUKB010000327.1:0-5608 GCA_964251345.1 uncultured Fimbriimonas sp.
GCGTAAGGCATGGGGAGAGGATACTAGGGAGTACGGCGTTTAAGAACTTAGGGGAATCGGCTTTCAGACCTAACTCCCTGAATACTTGCCTCCCTGATTGCCTCAGTCCTTGTACTTGACGCTGCAGCCGTAGGGGCGCGAGGTGGCGACGGCGACGGCCTTGCCCGCCATCGCTTCCTTCAGTGCGTCGAGCGCGTAGTTCTTCGCGCCTTTGAGCGTGGCGGGATCGGGATCCGGCTGATCGTCGATCGCGCCATCGTAGACGACGGTGCCCTTAGGATCGATGATCACGATCTGCGGCGTGGTTCGCGCACCATAGAGGTGTCCAACCTTCCCGTCCGGGTCCAGGAGAACGGCGGTGGAAGCGACCTTCTTCTCCTTGACGTACGTCTTGTACTGGTCGGCGGTCATGTAGCCCTGGTTGCCGGGTGCGGAGGAGCAGACGGAGAGCCAAACCGCGCCCATCTTCTTCGCCTCGGCTTGGGTGGCCTGCATCGATCCGCTGCCGTAGTGCTTCTTCACAAACGGGCAGTCCTTGTTCGTCCATTCGAGAACGACGAACTTACCTTTGTAGTCGCCGAGGGCGACCGTCTTGCCTTCGACGGACGGCAGAGCGAAGGCGGGCGCGGGGGCGCCGATGGCGGGGGCACGCAACAGGGCGAGGGTGAGTAGGGTCGTGATCATAACTAGTTTCCAGTTTCGAGCTTCGGCGCGATGCTCAAGGCCTGACGACGAGCCCCCGACATGACGAGAAGCCCTTTCAATCGGGTTCTCGGTTCCGGGAATGGCGAGGCATCCATCTTGAATACGAAGCGACCGCCCTGCGAAGTTGCGACAGCCGGTTTCGCATGGTCGATCACTCCCGATTCCGCGGGAAAGAACTCGACCTTCGACAGCGCGCGCGAGTTTTTGGGCGGCGTCGCGGTGAGGACGACCCCTTTCGGCCCCTTAACCGCCGTCACCGTCCACCCGGTTGCGGGCTCCGGAAGCGACGCCAGCGCGCGGCGCAGACTCAAGGCGTCGCGGCTTGCCTCTATGCGCGAGCCGACACCCACCTTGGTCGCGACGAGAGCCGAACCGGGAACGCAGGCGTTCGCACAGACAAGCCAGCGAACGTTCGCGGAGAGCGTTCCGGCCGTGGCCGACGGAGTGACCCGAGCGAGGAACAGCGCCTTGCCTTCATAACCGTACGCCGCGACGCCGCCAGGGGCAAACCGATGGGGCGCGGGGAAATCGAGCGGCTCGACGCGCCACCCCTTCGGGGCCCGCCACTCGACCTTCGTCGGAATCCCCGAATCGCCGGGATTGCTCCAGTAGACGTGCCAGTGCGGGTCGGTGTCGACCTCGACCGCCGCGAGGAACGGTCTTTCCGCCGTTGCCCGGACGACTTCGACGCGCAGGGAGGCGCGGGCGTGGGGCGCATCGAGGACGAGCGTCGGGAGAAGCATAATGACTTCTACGGTGTGAAGGGTAACGTCGCTCCGACGATGCTGTCCGATTCGGAACTCCGCCTGCTCGACCTCGCGCTCGGTCGCATTCTGCCCGTCGACGATGGTGACGCGATGCGAGCCTATGTCCGTGAACGCGCCGCTCTACAGCCCGATCTCTACCGCGCTGGGCTCCTCGTTCTCGCGTCCCGGGGCTTTTCCGATCTCGACGACGCCGAGCAGACGAGGACGTTGACCGAACTCGAGGGTCATCCTTCGATCGCCCTCCTCATCCAGCACGCGGCCGAGGGCTACTACACCTCTCTGGCAGGTTACGAAGCGGTCGGCTTCCGGGTGACCGCGTGACGTACGACGCCATCGTCGTGGGCGCGGGCGCCGGAGGCGGGGTCGTCGCTTACGTGCTTGCGAGTCGCGGCGCGCGGGTTCTGTTACTCGAACAAGGCGGCAAGGTCGATTTCGCCTCCTCAGGCCGGGATCCTCTTCGCAACCACCGTCTGAGTCAGTACGGGGACAACACGGACCTCGGGCCGGACGCGCGGCGGGTGTTCGTCGATCCGGGCGGCATTCCCACCATCGTGCGCAGCTACCAGGCCGGATACAACCACAACGCGACGGCGGTGGGCGGCGGGACTCCGGTCTACGGCGCGCAGGGCTGGCGCTTCGATCCGCGCGACTTTCAGATGGCGACCGAGTATGGCGTGCCCGACGGCAGTTCGCTCGCGGACTGGCCCTTCGGGAGGGCTGAGCTCGACCCTTGGTACGCGATCGTCGAGCACGAGATCGGGCTTGCAAGCGACTTGCCGGACGCGCCGATGCCGCCGACCGCCCTGCCCGAGAAGGGTCGCCGATTGGCCGTGGCGGCGGGTGAACTGCGATGGTCGGCACGTCGGGTACCGCTCCTAATCAACTCGGTACCGCGCGACGGTCGGCCGGCGTGCGTGAACTGCCAGCACTGCGTCGGCTTCGCGTGCCCCGTCGATGCGAAGAACGGAACGCAGAACACGGTCATTCCTCGCGCCCTCGCCACGGGCAACCTCACGTTGCGGACCGGGGCCACTGCCCGACGCTTGATCTTGGACGATGGCGAGCGCGGCGTCGCCTATGTCCATGAGGGGAGGGAGATCGAAGTGCGAGCGCCGGTCGTGGTGGTCTCCTGCGGCGCAGTTGAAACCGCGCGGCTGCTCCTCCTCTCCGGCATCGAGAACGACGCAATCGGACGTCACCTCCAGGGTCACTACTATCACGGCGCGCACGGCCTTTTCAACGATCCGGTTTGGGACGGGATCGGCCCGGGCGCCTCGGTGGCGACGACCCAATTCAATCATGGCAACGATGGCGTGATCGGCGGCGCGATGCTTGCCGACGACTTTATCGCGCTGCCGATCTCGTTCGCCAAGGGCTCTCGTCCGCCCGGCGTTCCGGGGTGGGGAGCACCTTTCGTCGAGTGGATGCGAAGGGCTTACCCGCGGTACGTCAGCGCCGTCGGTCCGGTGCAAGAGATTCCCAGCCCGGACTGCCGGGTGACGCTGGATGCTTGGGTCACCGACGCCCTAGGCCGCCCGGTTGCGCGACTCTCCGGAACGACGCACCCCGAGACCGTGCGCACGGCGGCGGCAATGAACGTTCGGGGCGCGGAGTGGCTCCGAGCGGCCGGATGCGAGACGGTGTGGTCGGGCGAGCCCTCCCTTCGCCTCAGCGCCGGCCAGCATCAGGCAGGCACCTGCCGCATGGGAGAGGATCCCCGCACGTCCGTCGTCGATCCCGAAGGGCAGGTTCACGGCTTCCCCGGACTCTACGTCGCCGACGGATCGGTTCACGTGACGAACGGCGGCTTCAACCCGGTGCTCACCATCATGGCGCTCGCCTGGCGCACGGCCAGCCACATCGAGCAGGGCTCCTGACATTCGATCATCGATCGTCGGTCCAGGACTCGTCATTACAGATCATGGATCGAATCGAAGCGCGGGTTCTCCGGCTGGAGCGAGCGAACCGCCGTCTTCTCGCCCTCTGGGGGGTGACCGTCGGCGCGCTCTTTCTCCTCGGAGCGCAAACCGTGAGCGACGTCGTGCGGGCTCGTCGCTTCGAACTCGTCGACGCGCGGGGGGTGCCGTTGGCGACGCTCGCTCCCGGCCGAGGCGATTTGGGCGGTGAGTTGATCCTGCGCGATCGCGACGGAGAGCGCCGCGCGAGCCTCGCCGTCGAGCCCGGCACCGCGTCGCTGAACCTTCAGGGCGGCCGCCCCGACGATCCTTCCGGAACCGCCGCGCTACGTGCCGACGCGGACGGCGCGGCACTCGGGCTCGTCGGCGCGAAGGCAAGCGTGAGCGCGACCGTTCGCAAGGATCGTCCGCGCCTGACGACCACGGATGCCCAAGGGCGAGAGACGTTCGCGGCGCCCTGGGGTTCGAACGGCCGAGGGGCTCGCTAAAGCCCTCCCGGGCTACGACTTATCGCATGTTGACGAACTCGACCGGGAAGTCGAGATCGAGGCTCTTCACGAATTTCATCGTCTTCTGAAGCTCGTCTTTGTCCTTCGAGGTCACGCGAATCTCATCGCCCTGAATCTGCGATTGGACTTTCAGCGCTTTATTGTCGCGAATCAACTTTGTGAGGGGCTTTGCCTTGTCCTGATCGATGCCGGTCTTAAGCGTAAGCTTGCACTTCACGCTGATGCCCGCCCCGGGTTCGAGATCGCCCCACTCGATCTGACGGCCGTCGATCCCACGCTTGATGAGCTTGGAGAAGACGATCTCCTTAAGCTGATCCATCTTGAACTCGTCGTCGGCGATGAGGGTGGTGTCGTCCTTCTCAACGACGATCTCGCACTTGCTGCCTTTGAGGTCGTAGCGATTGGCAAGGTCGCGTTCGGCTTGGTCAAGCGCGTTCTTGACTTCCATTTTGTCGGCGCGGCTGACGATGTCGAAGCTAAATTCCGTGGTTGCCATTTCTAAAGATTATGAAGGCAAAAGAAAAGAGGGAAGAGAGGCGTTGCCTCTCTTCCCTCTTCGAGGCCTCGTTCGGTTTAGACCTTTTCGAGATCCTCAGCCCGCACGAGAAGAACGTAGTGAGTTTCGAACTCCAACTCTTCCTTCGTGAGCGCCTTGCGTTGCTCCTCAGAGATGTTCGATACGAACTTCTCGCGCATCTTGAGGGTCGCGGTGCGGTGGACGCCTCGCGGCGTTTCGCCGAGGGTCGTCGGATCCACTTGGACGGCGATCGTACCGTCACCGTACACCGATTGGATCTCGCCCGCCGCGGCCGCCATGTGCTCGAAGTACCGGCTCTTCGCCCGATCCTCGGCGGTGACCTTCCGCGTCACGACCCGAACCTTCTGACCGGCTTCCCACTGCGACATGTCTACTATTTTACCCCTTCCGTTCTCGAAGCCATGGTGGGTTCGAGAACGGAAGGAAGATCGATCCGCTTTCACCGTCCGGACGGACCACGGTCGGGCTGGACTCGGACCTATCGAGTTCGTCCGCCGGCGGCGACGCCCACTGCCGAGGCATTGCCGCCGCCGGGCACGACGGGAGGAGCTTCCCCCGAGACCGGGGTCGGACTGCCTTCCGCCGGGCCGACCTTCGGTCCGGCGGTTCCCGAAGCGACGTCTTTGAGAGGCGGCGGGGTCTGAAATCCAGGATCGCCGCTGTCACCGCAGCCCACGAGTCCAAGAGAAACGAGCGACGTGAGAAGGAGAGCCTTTTTCATCGTTCGTAATCCGGGCGGAACGCACAGTGATAGGAGACCGTCGCTCCCGCGTCGGTGCATGACACGCTCGCCGAGCCTCCGCTCGCCACGTTCATCGCCCCCGTCGTCGTCAACTTCGCCAACCAAACTCTCGACTTGGCCGCCGATGGATCGGTCGCGCTCGCTAACCCGCGGCCGAGATTCAGAAACTTCGCGGAGGTATCCGTCTGAACCTGGATTACGCCACTCTTAAACGACCACACGGATGTGGTGTCGTCGTAGCGCACCCACTGCGAACCCGCGCCCGAGTAGGCGGGAGCCGTCGGCCAGGCCGAGCCATTAAAACGGCAGGGGGCGGTGCCGTTCGCCAGATCGCACCTCATCGTCGGGTTGGTGTAGGCCAAGCCCGTCACTACCTTCTTTCCCCACCCCTGAGTAAGGAGCGGCGTCGTCGAAGGACTGGCGATGGCCGT
>CAXUKB010000328.1:0-5607 GCA_964251345.1 uncultured Fimbriimonas sp.
TCGAGAGCCTCGCCGGCAGTGCCGACCTTGGCGCGATGCTCTCCACCTCGCTGACGCTCGCTCTCCGCGAGTCGGCGGGCACGGCGCGCCACGTCCTCCTCACCGACGAGAACGATTCGATCACGCTCATGGCCGAGGTCGCCATCGGATCCGAAGAGTTCGAGTTTCCGCGCTCGATCGCGGTGGGCGAGGGTCTGAGCGGCTACGTCGTTCAAATGCGCCAGCTCGTTGCGGTGGGCAATCGAGAAGGACGCGGCGAGTGCGACGGCATCGCGCTGGGCTCGCGCGCGGCGGTCAGCCTTCCGCTTCTCGCCCGCACCTACCAAGGTTCCACGGCCTCCGCCGACGATCAGATCGTCGGCGCCCTGACCATCATCGGCCCGGAGGGGCGCGACGGATTCTCCGGCGACGACCTCCGGGTGCTCCAAAGCATCAGCTCGACGATGGCGGTCGCCGTCGCGAACGCCCGCATGGAGAGTCGTCGCCGCACGACCTTCCTCCGCACCCTGGAGAGTCTCGCCACCGCCCTTGAAGCGCGCGACGAGTACACCCGCGGCCATTCCCAACGCGTCTGTGAGGTTTCGCTGCTCCTGGGCGAGGCGCTCGGCTTCACGCCCGAGGCGCTCGAAGAGCTGCGGGTCGGCACCATCCTGCACGACATCGGCAAGATCGGCGTTCGCGACAACATTCTCAACAAGGACGGGCGGCTCACCGACGACGAGTTCGTGATCATGAAGAGCCATCCGGTGATCGGCTACGACATCTGCAAGCCGCTGATGCTTTCCGAGGGCGTCCTGATGATCATCCGCAACCACCACGAGAAGCTCGATGGCAGCGGCTATCCCGACGGTCTCAAGGGCGGCGAGCTGCCGCCGCCGCTCCGGGTGGTCTGCGTCGCCGACGCTTTCGACGCCATGTCCTCGCTCCGTCCCTACCGAAACGTGATGGCGATCGAGAGGGTCGTCGCCGAACTCTCGAAGGGCGCGGGCGTGCAGTTCGATCCCGTTATCGTCGAGACGCTGAAGAACCTTATCGCGACCGACAAGCTCCGCGACGTTTACCGTCAGTACTGGGAGCCAGAGGAAAAGGTGGCGGCTTGAGCGATACCTGCCTCGGGATGGACTTTGGCACCCGCGGCGCCAAGATCATCGTGGCGGGCGGCACCGCCGCGCGAACCACCCTTCACCACGCCACCGTTCTCCCTCTCGGACCCGGATTCGACCGCACCCTCCGTCATTGGGTTCGCGAGAACGACCTTCAGGGCGTGCGCACCGTCCTCTCTATTCCGGCCGACAAGGCGACCTTGCGCTGGGTGACGCTCCCCAACGTCGTCGGCGACGAACGGCGGGAGGCGGCGCGGTTCAAAGTGAAGCGCCACCTTCCCTTCCCCGTCGAGGATGCCTACGTCGAGGCGGTCGCACCGGAATCCGAGGAGGAGGGCATCGCCACCTCGCTCGTGATCGCGGTGAAACGTGAGGAAGTCGCCCGTCGGGCCGAGGCGGTCGCCTACGCAGGGCTCACTCCAATCGCCGCCGAGCTCGAGACCCAGGGCATTCTTCGCGTCGTTGAGCGACGCTTAACCGAGCGGAGCCGAGTTTGGCGCAACGCGTCCCTCACCGTGCTCGACATCGGGACCGAGCGAACCCAGATGGTCGTCGTTCAAAACCAGCAGCCGCAGTTCCTGCGGAGCGTACGTTTCGGAATGCGCCAACTCACCGAGGCGGTCTCGGCCGCCCTGGGCATTCCCGAGGACGAGGCCGAAGCGCGGCTCATTCAGCCCGGTTCCGGGCTCCGGGCCGACGGCTGGCTCGTACTCGACTCGCCCGACACCGCCGCGATCGTCGACGTCAGCCCCGTGCTGGAACGGCTTACGCGCGAGTGCCTTCGCCTGTTGCGCTACTTCCGTTCGCTGCACCCCGAGCGTTCGTACGCGGGCATTCTCGACCACATGATCTTGAGCGGCGGCGCGGCGAGCCTTCGGGGCCTCGCGGAGTACCTCAGCGATTTTCTCAAGCTTCGCGTCGAACCGGCCCGCCCCTTTTCGGGACTGGCCGCGAGCATCGACGGAGAAGCGTTTCGAAGGCTGACCTTGAATCAAGAAGCCTATACGGTGGCGCTCGGGCTGGCCCTTTCCGGCCTCGACCGCGCCGCCGGTCAAAAGGAGGGTGAAAGTGAACGACAGTTCGTTTGGAAGCGCGGGGCTTAAGAATCGCTCGATCAACGTCAATGCGAACCTGCTCAGCGAATGGATCGCCGAGCAGGCGCGGCTTCGTCGGGAGGTGGTCCGCTACGCCGCGCTGCTCGGCGGGGCGCTCGTCCTCGTGGTGACCGCGATGCCGCCTTTGCTGAGTGCCGCCTCCACCGAGGCGGGCCACGGCGCCGATCTTCGGCGTCAGATCGCGTCGTTCGACGCCAGCCTCAAAACCGCGGATCGAGCCCGGCAAGCGGCTCAGCCGGCACTCGTCGTGAAAACGATGTGCGACCGGACCACGGGCTCCTTCGGCCGGTTCCTCGGCCAGCTCAATCGGGCACTCGGCGCCGGCAACGCGCGCACCGCGATCTCCTCGATGCGGCTGGACATCACCGGCGGCGAGGCTCATCTGGTGGTGGTCGCCGACGCGGAAGAAGACGGCGCGGCCGACGCCTACGCCCGGAATGTAAGCGAGGAGGGGGCGAAGGTCGATGCGATCACCAGCTCGCATCCCAGCACCCTTCTCGCGGCGCAAGGCATCGGCTTCACCTACGAAAAGCGAATCGGGGTGTCGCAGTGACGACGCGCGCGGTCGGACCGAGATTCCGAGAACGGATTCGCCAAGTCGCGCTCGGCGGGGTCGCCCTCTCGCTTCTCTCGATCGGTGCCGGAGCGTGGCGCATGAGCGCCGCCCGACGGCAGGCGGCCGACCTCAAGATGCAGGTCGCTGCCCGCCGCGCGCGACTTACGGACGACCGTCAGGTCGCGACCGACGCGCCGGTCCCGATGCCGGACGCCCTTGATCGCTCGCACGCCGTCTCGCGCCTTCGGGCCGCCATCGGGCAGGTCACCGGCGCGAAGGGGTGTGTGGTCGAAGAGTTCCACGCCTCGACCGAAGAAGCGCCCTACCTCACCAGCTACGCCGCGGATAGCAAGGATCCGGGCTGGATGCAGGTACCGATTCGGGCGACGATTAGCGGCCGGGCGACGAAGATCGCGACCTCGCTCGCCGATCTTCGAACGCTCGACGTGCCTTTCGAAGTCGATTCGGTAGAGCTAACCCGAAGATCGACCGACAATACTGGTATGGCTACCGTTGTCGCTCAGCTCACGCTGAGACTGCTCGTTTACAAGGGGGAGGCTTAGTTGGAAACCGGCAATCCTAAACAAGTTGCGGTGCTTGCCATCTTGGCGGTGGGCGCGCTCGGCTTTCTGGTGACCCGGATGGGCGGCAAGGCGGCGCCGGCGGCTCTCGCCGCGACGGCTGCGGCTCACGCCTCGGCGTCGCACCCCTTCGTCGCCCTCGGCGTCGTGCGCGATCCGTTCTCGCACCCGCACCTAGCGCAGAAGGTGGCCTCGAACCTATCGACGTTCCCTTTTCCGAACCCCGATAAGCGGCCGACTTTCTCGATGGTGGGCAGTCTGCCTTCCGCCGACCGTTCGCCCCTCGTGCCGACGATCCCGACGATTTCGAAGGCGGATCCCCTCCCAAAAGCCGTTGCGCCTGCCCCGTCCTCCACCGGTATTACCGTTGGTCTGGACGCCACCGCGGGCGCTACCGATTCCGTCGCTTTCATCACCGTTGGGGGAGCCGAGTCTCGGCCCTTCCGGCCAAACGAACGGATCCAAGGCTCGATCCGCGTCTTGCGGGTGGAAGATGGGTCCGTCGTGCTGACAAGCCCCAAGGGCAAGCTCACCTTGGGCGTGGGCGAGCGAAAGACGCTATGACCCCCCTCCTTTTCCTCTTCGCGACGAAAGCGGCCGTCGCCGCGGCCCACCCGAAGGTGGAACCGACGAAAGTCGACCCCGCCAAGGCGGTCGCGCCCCCCGTCGTGCGTGCCCTGCCCGAGACGACGCACTGCTCGGTCGACGCGGCGGATCTAGAGCCCACCAAGGTTCTGCGGCTCTTAAGCCGCCAAACCGGCGTCAACCTCGTTCTCCTGGGCTCGAGCGAAGCGAAGATCACCCTTCGCCTGAGCGATGTGCCCCTCACCGAAGTGCTCAAGCACGTCGCCGCCATGACAGGATTCATCGTCCTCAAAGTCGGCGATACGTTCGTGATGGGCGGTCCCGACCGCCTCGCGGCCGCCTACCCTCAAGAGTGGAAGGCTGGTCACCCCGACCCACCGCCCCCCAGCCTGGTGACGGAGACGTACCGAACGAGCTTCGTCAGCGCCGCGGGGCTCGCCACGTCGCTGACCGGGCTGTTCAAAGACGTCCAGGTCGTTCCCGGCCCCGCCGCGACGAGCCCCGCCGTCGCCTCCCTGGACGGCTCGAAGGCGACGGGCAGCCAGTCCACGACCCTCGCCGCCCAGGACAGCACCACCACCGCCCGAACCATCCTCATCCAGGGACCTCGCTCGAGCGTCGATCAGGCGCTTGCCGTCGCCCGCCGCTTGGACTCGCCCCGCGCCCAGGTCGCGATCGCGGTCACCGTCCACGATCTCTCCAACGACGCCCTGAAAGAACTCGGAATCTCCTGGGACTTTGGGAGCTTCACTATCGACGAAAAGCCCAGCGGCTTCAACGTGGGCAAGATCACGCGCACCGGACTGAGCGCCTCCGCCGCGATCCACGCCCTCGAGAGCCGGAACGGCGCAAAGCTTCTCGCCTCGCCCAGCCTCTCGATGCTCGACGGCGAGCGCGGCTTCGTGCTCATCGGCGACCGCATCAACTTCCCGGTGCTCACCGGCTACACCCAGAACAACGCCCCGATCTTCGACATCAAGGAAGAGCGGGTGGGCATCTACCTTCAGGTCGCCGCCTCGGTCGGCACCGATGGAAGCGTCACGCTCAGCCTCTACCCGCAGGTCTCGACGGTGTCGAGCTACCTTCAGGTGAACGGCGCAAGCTATCCGCAGATCTCCACGCGCGAAGCCCAGACCACGGTCCGCGTCGGTTCCGGTGAGAGCGTCGTGCTCGGCGGCCTCATTCGCGACGAGGACGTGACCCTCATCGAGAAGGTGCCCGTGCTCGGCAACATTCCCTTCCTTGGCGAACTCTTCCGCCACCGGAAAACGACCCATTCCTCGGGACAGGTGATCCTTACGGTAACCCCGACGGTCGTCATGCCCGAGGCGCGCAAGTGATCCTCGACCGCCCGATCAGCGACATCTTCGTCGAATCGGGCTTCTTCACCAAGGTCGAGCTGGACGCGATCCTCGCGAGCCGCGAGGACACGACCGAACCTCTGGGCGACCTCCTCGTTCGGACGAACCGCATCACCGTGAAAGAACGGCTCCGATGCGAGGCGATCGGGATGGGCCTGCCCTTCGTGGACCTCGCCCAGGTCGAAATCGAGCCCGAGTGTAGCCGCATCATTCCGCACGCGACCGCAATGCGCCTTCTCGCCGTGCCCATCGAGCGCACCGACGTGGCGGCCAGCGTCGCGATGGTCAATCCGCTCGATCTCACCG
>CAXUKB010000329.1:0-5569 GCA_964251345.1 uncultured Fimbriimonas sp.
CACCACGACCAAGTCCGGACACATTCGCCGCGCTTCCCCGATCGGAGTGCCGCACTTGACGCCGAAGCGCCTCGCTTCGTAGCTCGCCGCAATGCAGCAGGTCGTCTCCGCGTCGACCGGCGCCACCGCCACCGGACGGCCTCGAAGCGCGGGGTTTTCTTGCTGCTCGATGCTCGCGAAGTACGAGTTGAAATCGAGGAAGAGGCTGCGCAACGGCCGCTCGCGGCGTTCGAGGGGAAGCGTTCCGTCGACCATGCAAAACAGTAGACGAACGTCGGGTATCGAATGGTTGCAGGTTTGTCCTACACCCACGGCTCGGAGTTCGGAGGGCCTAGCCGCCGAGGGTGACGTCCTGCACGGCATACCAGCGCAGGGCCTCGTAGAACTGCTCTTTCTCGTAGTCGGGCCAAAGGGCATCGACGACGTAGAAGTCGCTGTACACCGTCTGCACCGGGAGCATTCCGCTCAGGCGGCGCATTCCGCCCCATCGAACCATGAGATCGATGCGCGAGACGTCCCAGGAGCCCAAGCGTTCGTGAATGGGGCCTTTCTCGCCCTTCATGCACGCGGTTCGGAGGTCCCATTCCCATCCGTAGTTCACGAGCATGTTCACCCGCATCCCTTCCCCCAAGCGGTTCTCGCTATAGGGCACCAACTCTTTGGGGAACACCGGCGAGGTCGCGTCGCCGATTACCCGCAGGGCGATCGGCCGCGAACGAGCACTCTCGATAAAGCCGACGCAAGCAGCCGCAAACGCTTCCCGTTGGTCACGGGGCCGCTTCGTGTTGTCGGTCGTAAAGCCGTAGACGCTGACCTCCTCGATCCCGAGTTCGAGACACTCGTCGAGCATGACGAGCCCCCGTTCCATACCCGCCGCGTAGCCGAGACCGGGATGCAGGCCCCGAGCGCGTGCCCACCGGCGGTTGCCGTCCGGGATGAGACCGACGTGCTTCGGGAGACGGGAAAACGGCTTAGCGAGCGGCATCGGGTTACCGGAAAGTATGGCATGGGGCGGAACCTCCTTCCCCTTCGAGCCTCTCTAAGGGCCACATGCGCGGCACGGCCAACCGACCGGTGGCGGGGGCTCTCCCGCCACGATCCGACGTGTCTCGGCTTCTCGCGCCGAGCGCCTTTTTATGGGCCACGGGCATCGAAGACACCTTCGTCGACACCCCCCACGCCAAGACCGGGCGCGCGCTCGACGAATACGCGCTGACCGGCCACTACGATCGGTTGGAAGGCGACTTGGATCGGATCGCCGCCCTTGGCGTGAGTTGCGCGAGGTACGGGTTGCCGTGGTACCTCGTCCAACCCGAGCCCGGCCGATGGGACTGGGCGTTCGCCGACCGGGCGCTCGAGGGATTGCTCGATCGTGGCGTCGAACCGATCGTCGATCTGGTGCATTACGGCACGCCCGCGTGGCTCGAGGGTGGATTTCTTTCTCCCGAATACCCGCGCGCCGTGGCGAAATACGCGGCGGCGGTCGCTTCCCGTTACAAAGGACGGGTGAGGTGGTACACGCCGCTGAACGAGCCCCGGGTCACCGCTTGGTACTGCGGGAAGCTCGGTCACTGGCCTCCCTATGCACGCGGATGGAGCGGTTTCGTCCGCGTGATGCTGAACGTCTGCCGAGGGATCGTCGTCACCGAAACGACCTTGCGTGCGGTGGATCGCGAGATCGTCACGGTCCATGTCGACGCCACCGATCGGTACGAACCTTCCGAATTCCATCACGTCGAAGAAGCCACGTGGCGGCAGTCGCTCGTTTATCTCGCTCTCGATCTTGTGACGGGCCGCGTAGATGCGGCGCATCCGTTGTTCGAGTGGCTCATGAAGAACGGCGCGACCGAGGAGGAGCTTGCGTGGTTTAGGGCGCACCCTGCCGAGCCCGATGTGGTAGGGATCAACCTCTATCCGATGTTCTCCCGCAAAGTCTCCGTTCCCGGCGCGCGCGTTCGCTTTCGAATGCCTTACACCGGAACCTCCGCTTTAGTGGAGGACATCGGCCGCGCCTACTGGGAGCGGTACCGACGTCCGATTATGGTGACGGAGACGGCCTCCGCCGGCTCGCTCAAACGGCGCTCGGCATGGTTGAACGCTTCGGTCGAAGGCTGCCGAAAGCTGCGCGAGGAAGGAGTGCCCGTGGTGGGCTACACCTGGTGGCCCACTTACTCGCTAGTCGCTTGGAGCTACCGGGGTTCGAACCACCCCGTCGACCGTCATGTCGTCCACATGGGTCTCTACGACCTCGACGCTTCGCTCGAAAGAGTCGAAACGCCGCTCGTGGCGGCCTACCGCACCCATGCCGAAGGTCCCTCTCCCGGCGAGTTGAAGGAGGGCAGCTAAGTGTTCCGGTCGTTTTTTTGGGGTGGTTTCGAATGCGCCACGGGGCTCAACGCCCTCCGCGAACCGATCGACATGATCGCCGCCACCGGCCACGACATGCGCGTCGACGAGGACTATGGCCTTCTTCGGAAAGCGGGCCTTCGCGTCGCGCGCGAAGCCGTGCGCTGGCCCCTCGTCGACCGGGGCCACGGTCGATACGATTTCTCTTCCCTAGATCCGATGCTCACCGCCGCCGAGCGACTGGGCGTTCAACTCGTCTTCGACCTCTTCCACTACGGATATCCGGAGAACGCCGACCCGTTCCATTCCGACTTCGCCCTCCGCTTCGCCGATTACTGTCGCGCGTCGGCGGAGTACGTCGGGACCTACACCGACGGGCCGCACGTCTTCACGCCCGTGAACGAGCCGAGTTACCTTGCTTGGGCGGGAGGCGACGCGGCGCTGTTCGCGCCCCATGCTAGGGAACGATCTTACGAGCTCAAGGTGGCGCTCGCCCGGTGCGCGATCATGGGGATCGACGCAATTCGGTGCGCCCTTCCCGACGCCCGAATCGTCAACGTCGATCCGATCTGCCATGTCGTCGCGCCCGAGGGACGGGCCGACCTCGAGGAGGAGGCTCGCTTTTACAATGAGACGGTCGTTTTCGAGAGCCTCGATATGATCGCCGGCCGCCTCCATCCGGAGCTTGGTGGCTCGATGCGCCACCTCGACGTCGTGGGCCTGAACTACTATTGGACGAACCAGTGGGAGATCGGCTGGGCGGGTCACCCGCTCGGGCCCGAAGATCCGCGCGCGTGGTCGGTGTGCGACCTATTACGGACGGCGTACGAGCGATACGGATGCGACCTTGTGCTCACGGAGACCGCGCACATCGACGACGGACGCGCGCCTTGGCTCGAAAGGGTGGCCGACGAAGCGGTGTGCGCGCTTGACGAGGGCATTCCTCTTCGCGGCGTGTGCCTCTATCCGGTGCTAGGGATGCCGGAGTGGCATGAGCCGGGCGAGTGGGCCCGCATGGGATTATGGGATTTGGACAAGGAACTACAGCGTGTCCCCCACGCCCCTTCTCTCGCGGCGCTACGCCGCGCCCAAGAGTCTTTGGAAGGCCTCTCGTTTTTGCCAGGTGGCGTACCGCGCCATCTACTAAACGACGGCTCCATCCTGTAGCCTTTCCTCTCGTCGCGAGCGATTTAGAATGCCTCGCCTCACCTCGCCTCGCCTCGCCTTGTCGAGAAGCACGGCGGCCTACATGCCTTCGATGCCGAGTTCCTTCAGCTTGAGCATCCCCGTGATCTCGTCCAGGGTCATGTCGGTCTTGAGGACATGCTTGAAACCCATGTCGATGAGCCCGAAGATCTCGAGCAACGACTCCAACCGTACGCGAAGGACCCGAGCTTCCTGGGTCTCGTCCTTTTCGGGAAGCATCGCCAGCACCTCGCGGATGGCGTCGGCGGTGGGATCGAGTTCCCGGCGTTTCCGCTCCCGAACGACCCGCAGGATCATCTGATAAGGGTCGGTGTCGCTGATGTAGACGTCTTTGCGGTCGCCCGGCTGACGGAACCGTCGAACGATGCCCCAGTCCATGAGTTCGCGAAGGTTCATGCTCGCGTTGCCTCGCGAGATCTGCAGCCGGTCCATGATCTCGTTCACTTCGAGGGGCACGCCGCTCACGAAAAGCAAGGCATGGATCTGGGCCATGGTGCGGTTGATCCCCCAGTTGGAGGACATCCGGCCCCATTCCAGGATGAACTGCTCCTGCGCCTTCTCAAGGTCCGTGCTGGGCGGCCGCGGCGAGCTCGGCCCGTCTTCGGGGTTTTCATCGAGGAGTTCGGTAGGGTCGACCGGCACGACAGTAGAGTACGCCTAACGGGCCTTCGCCGGTGCGAGGGAAGCCGAGGCCCCTGGTCTAGACGACCTCCGCAAGGCCGAATCGGTCGTGCAGCACTCGCACCGCCCGGTTGGTCTCGCTCTCGGGAACGAGCACGCTGAGGGAGTAATCGCTGTCGCCCGTCTGGAGCACCGAAATGCTCTCCTCGTGAAGCACGGTGAGCACCCGGTGGAAAAGACCGGCTTGCTGCATAAACTCATGGCCGACGAGGGACACCATCGTGCAGCCTTCGGTGAGCGAGGCGACGATCCGCCGCACCGTTCCGAGGGGCGCGAGGAGTTGGGCTTGCGTTTCGACTTCGCGGCTCGCGCCCCCAATCTGAAACATTCCGATCGTGCCCTCCAACGGAATCACAAGGCCGTCGAGGACGTCCCGAACGAGAGGATATTGATCCCGAGGGACCGCGAAGCCGGTGCTGTTCGGGCTGATGTTTAGCATAAACAGGTTCACGTCGTAGCGCGCCATCGTCTCGTAGACCCGCGCTTCCAGCGCCACGCGCTCGGGGGCCGCGAGGCCCGAGAGATCGAACTGGAGATAGACCAGCTTGCCCGTGTGGGTCACGCCGGTCGCACGACGGCCGGGGTGCTGCTCGCGCGGCACGATGACCGTGCCCTCGTCGTCGGTGAAGGTGTTCTTCACCCAGAGAGGGATCTTCGAGGCCATCGCGATCTCCGCCGCGCGGGGGTGAACCACCTTCGCCCCCAAATGCGCGATCTCCGCGACTTCGTCGTAGGTCACTTTGCGAAGGGTCGGGGCGTGAGGGACCGCGTCGGGATCGGCGGTCTTGATTCCATCCACATCGGTGTAAATCTCGACCGCTTCCGCGCCGAGCGCAACGCCCAGCGCACTTCCGGTGGTGTCGCTGCCGCCGCGACCCAGCGTCGTCAACTCCGCGCCGGGCATCCCCTCTTGCGCAAAGGTGCCTTGGAACCCGCAGACCACCGGGATCGCGCCGGCTTCACAGGTCTTGAGAAGGGCCGCAGGCTTAATGCTAACGATGCGGGCGTTGCCATACACCCCGTCCGTCCGGATGCCTGCCTGTCCACCGCGGAAGGCCGACGCGGCATGGCCGAGCGTCTTAAGCGTGTGGGCGAAGATGACCGAAGAGAGGATCTCGCCGCAAGCGATCATCATGTCGGACTCCCGTGCCTCGGGCTCGACGCCCGGGTCGATCTCGCGCAGCAAGCCGAGAAGGGTATCCGTCGCGTAAGGGGCGCCCCGGCGACCGATGGCACTGACGACGACCACGGGGCTGTAACCCTGCTCCTTGGCCTGCACCACGCGCAGGGCCGAGGCCATGCGCGCCTCGCCCGGGGCGACGCCCGTGCCCCCGAA
>CAXUKB010000330.1:0-782 GCA_964251345.1 uncultured Fimbriimonas sp.
GTCCAAGAGTTTGTCGGAGATCACCGTACAAGGTTTGAAGAGGCGCGTCGCGCGGCGCTTCTCCATCATCGGCCCCAAATTCGAATTCCGTGTGACCGTCAATGGCGTCGAGATCGGGCCAGAAGATCGCGGATATCACAATGCCGTGGAATACCTTTGGACGTATGGCGATCCGAGTGGTTTTTCCAAGATGTGCAAACATCTCGCGCGGCCATCGGAGGACCGTCTCGCAGCCGTAAGAGGTGACCTCACGCGCGCCGGCATAAGCCTCACGGGATGGATCGGTACAGTTTCGAGTCCGAGTCAACTCAAGGACGACGAAGGCGAGAATTTGAATCGGCTGGCCGTGTTCATGCGCGGAAAGCTCGCGCAAGAAGATATTCTCGACGATTTCGCACAGAAGGAAATATACGCCGACTACATCATAGGCGAGCTGCACTGCGAGGAGCTCGATCTCGACGATCAGGGCGACATAGCGACGAGTAGTCGACAGGCGCTGCAAGAGGATGATCCGCGATTCAAGACCTTGCGAGCGATCGTGCTGACGGAGCTACGGCACATCGCCAATCGGTGGAGCGACTTGCGACGCAAGGACGGCGCGAGAGCCGCGGCCGTCATACCAGCGGTCTCGAAATGGCTCGACGGCCTGAGCGGCGAGACGAAGAAGAAAGCCGAGCGCTGGATCGGTAGGCTCAACACGATTCGTTCCGCGGGCGACGACAAGAAGGAACTCCTGAAAGCCTCCATCTTGGCCTTCGAGAGCTATCGCAGGAAGCAGGAGC
>CAXUKB010000330.1:792-5556 GCA_964251345.1 uncultured Fimbriimonas sp.
GCTCGAGGCACTCCGCGATGAGACGGTCGATCAGGTGCTCGAAATCTTCAAGAGCATCGACGACCTGGAGCTGAGTTATTATGGCCAGATTGTCAAGATGCGTGTTGGCGTCATTCGAACTCTGCAAGAGAAGCTGAAGGAGAACGACAAGGAGTTGGTGCTACGCGATTACATCTTCGATCATCTTTGGCTCCTCGACCCGGCCTGGGAACGAACCAAAGGAACCGAGCACGCCGAAACGCTCGTCGACAGCTTTCTCGAGAGCAATACTGCACAGCTGAGGGGCGCAGAGAAGCGCTCCCGGATCGACATCGGATATCGGACGACGACCGGGAAACACGTGATCGTCGAGCTGAAGCGCGCGTCCATCGCGGTCCCCGTCGACGACCTCGTCAAGCAGGTCAGGAAATACAGGGACGGCGCCAAGCGCATTTTGGCGAAGACCACTTACAAGGATTGGCCGATCGAAATCATTTGCCTGGTTGGCCGCGCGCCTCCCGAATGGAATGATAGCGGCGGCACCGGTCGTGAAGGGGTCATCAAGACACTGAACGCAGTCGACGCTCGCCTCGTCTTCTATGACGAGCTCCTGACGAATGCGCAACAAGCCTACGCGGACTTTCTCGACGCGCACATCAAGGTCGACAAGCTGTGGGGTGTCTTCGAAGCGATCGATGATTTCGCGCCGCCCGATGCAGCGCCGCGACCGGCTACCGAAGGCCCTGCGGGAAAGCCGCCTCCCGCAAGTCGGCCGATGAAACGGGCTGCAAAATGACGCCGATCGCCACGTCCTTGATCCCCGCTCCCCACGCTATCGTCCTTTCACAGGGTACGATCCGAAGCCTTCTCCCTGCCTTTCGAAGAGTCGACGCGAGCACCGCGAATATACCGGGTTGAGGATGTCATGACGGGCGTTCCTCTACCGAAAGCTCTCGACCCGGCGACCCAGCGGAGAATGTCGCGAACCCGTCAGCGCGACAATGCGAGGGAGGTCGCATTACGATCAATACTCCATCGTCGCGGTCTTCGTTTCCGGATCCATCTGCGTCTCCTGCCGGGCTCGACACGGACGGTGGACATCGTCTTCCCACGAGCGCGGCTGGCTATCTTCTTGGACGGATGCTTTTGGCACGGGTGCCCCATCCATGCATCCTGGCCGAAGACGAACGCCGAATGGTGGCGCAACAAGATCGAGGCCAATAGGCAACGCGATCGTAATACCGATCAGCGCTTGAGTGCTGGGGGTTGGACGGTTCTCCGCATCTGGGAGCATCAGTCGCTGGACGAGGCCGTCGCGTGCGTGGCGGCTGCCCTCGCACCTGGTTCGCATGGAGAAAGGCCGTGAGGGCGCCCAGTGCCACACCGAAGAATACGGAAGCTTGGGAGCGATTGCTCGTCCTCCATTATCTGCGCACCGATGGCCCGTTCGGCACGGCACCACTGCGATGGATCGATGCCACACCGATCGAGCTGGCACGCGCCACGCGCATCGAGGGAATCGATCCCGAGGTGGCAAAGACGAGTTTTCTATCTACGTTCTCGAACGAATACGTCACGCGCGATGTGTTTCGCGGAGGTCGTGTCCCGAAGCCGGTCTCCGAGGAGACACCCGGATATTTTCGCTATTTGATCCTCAGTGCGCTCGTTCCAGCCCTCGCGCCGGAAGAGACGAACAGCAACGATTTTCGCGTGCGGCTCGGGGCCCTCCTAGAACTCGGTGGACAACTCTCGGACGTCGGAGGTCTCCCGAGATTGTGGAAGTCTCTCGCAAAATGGTGCGAGGACCTGCGCGCGGAGGCACGACCCTTCCGACGCGTCGACTTGCCCGAGCGCGGCCACATGCGGCTCATCGGCTATTCGATCCGCTTGGCGTTTCCGTCTTGGCGCGATCGCGACCGCTTGACACAGGAGATGGATCGGGTTGGTGTCGGACGTTTCGATCGGCCGAGAGCAGTCATCGGCCATTTGAAGCATCACATTGAGTTCGGAACGTACTCGACGTCGATGCAGGACGCCTTCGCCGACTTCTATACTCGCTTTCAGAGCGGCGAGCGCCTTCTGACACAACACCGCTTCTGGCGATTGATCCGTGATGTGGTCTCCACCCTCGAGAGTCGAGCGCGGACTGGGCCGCTGAGAGATCGGGCGCGACTGACACTCTCGTTCGGCATCGACGACGCTGATATGTCGATGGCGTTCGTCGTCGCATCGGGAACGGACGCTGACCAGACTGAGGTCTTTCGCACCGAGGGAACGGTGCCGGCCGTTCTCGAGGATTTGATATCGTCGCCCGTTGCAGCTCGCTGGGTCCCCGAGTGGGTGCGGCAGACGATCGCGAGTTGCGTCCTGCTCCTCGATGAGGAACGATGGGGCCGATGGACGCTGAAGAAGCGATCCGAAATCGGGCGTGCGGGCATCATCGCCGTCGTGCGGGACCATATAGCGGCTCGACCCGATCTCCGGTCAATCGAATGGCGACCGGCCGGTCGCGACTGGGTTTTCGGTGACATTCGCAATCTCGGCGAACTGGAGAGGCTCTTTCTAGGCCTCGAGCGACGGTCGCCCGTCCTCGACGAGGACCTCGTCACGTTGAAGATCGTTGGCGGCATCAAGACAGGCGACGTCCTGCTCGGTCGTCCTCGGACGCTCCCATCGATCCGCGCGACGGCCGCTTCAAGCCTTTCGATTGAGGCCATCGGCGATACACGCGGCGATCCCTCGCTGGAGCCTTTGGACAGCGACACCTGGTCGCTCGTCGCCACGGCGCCGCTCGCTGGCACTTGGAGGATCACAGCGAGCGAGGACGCAGCTCCCGGTCTCGGCCGCATGGAGTTCGAGCAGAACATCGCATTCGACGATCGCGCCGTCGAACATGCGACGCTCGGCGATCCCGATCGGGACCCCACCAAATGGGAACCAGAAGTCGAGCTAATATTCCAGCGTGGAGAGGCCCTCAAGCCGCGGAGCGGATTGACCCCCACGGCGGGGACGGAAGTGGACGACCGTCTCACGGACTTGATGGAAGCAATCTACGCCCGCGGCCGGGTCGGATTGTCCGAGAGCGACATCGTCGACCTGATGCGCCGCGTGATTGGATTATCGGACGGTCCGCGACCCTGGGACATGCTCCGCATCCTCCAGGTCTCGGGTTGGATCGTGCCAAGGCAGCAGACGACCTGGCGCGGCCGGCGGTGGTTCCTGAGGCCTCTCTCCCTCGTCGTGCTCGGAGAAGGCGCCAGCGCCGTGACGGTGCTAGATGGGGCGTACCCACTCGTCGTCCGTGAGCGGTTTCGGGCCGTGGCCGCCTCACTCGGTGCTCGGGACGTCGCCGGTGTTCCGATTGGCGTTTGGAGCCCGCCCGTTTTGGCCGTACAGGGAGCCGATCCGGCAGCCTTGGCAGAAGCCTTGGGTTTGTCCGTCGAGAATGGGGCCGACGTCGCGACATCGCCCGCGCCTACGGCTTGGCCAAGGGAGAGGCGATCTGCCACTCACAGGGAATTGGTGAGCAACTGGTCGTGGCAGGCCAATGCGTTCCGGACCGAGGCAGAAGAGCCGCCGAAGGGCGTCTCTCTCGGCCGCTACCGTCGCGCCCGAGGGGACGAGAGGGACGTCTACATCGTTGAAGCACCGGGCCTGGCTCCGATGTCGTTCACGTCCAGGGCTTCCGCCGTCATGGAGGCCCACCGCGCGGCAGGCTCACCCCTCTTCGAATTCGATGGCTCCCGATTACGCCGCATGGCGTCCGACGGCCATCTCCCCGAGCCCATTGGGCAAAAATTGCGTCTGACGCATCTGATCAACGCGGGTCTCTTCGTCGATCCGAATGGGCGCCGGTCGTTCTGCTATCCCGCCGATCGCCACGATGTGGCGGTGCTCCGCGGGTGGTTCGGAGCGGCGATCGACGCGCCGGTGCCTCGTGATCGCGATGACGGTCTGCTGGCGATCTGTCGTGCACGTCATCGCAGTTCGACGCCCCGACTCGCCTGGCGAGGCGGCATCGTCGACCCCCGGACGACCCGGTCGGCAACGGGGAGGGGCGGATAAATGTCCTTCACCGACCCCTCCCAACGCATCGTCCTCGGGAGGTGCTCGGTCGCACAGCCGAACTATTGCCGTTTCGAGCCGGGCTTAGTGTGGACGGAAGGCGGCTGGGAACCCGTCTCGGATTCCAATTCGATGTTCCCCGATTCCGGTAAGGTCTTCGGCATTGAACACGCTGTTTTCAATCACGGCGTGGGTAGCTATTGGTCTTTCACGACCGAGGCGAATACGCGATACGAAGCCGGACGTTGGGGTGATCGACTGCTCGCCAGAGGGCTGAAACCCGCATTACAGATGATCGACTTCTCGAGCGTTACCCTCGACGATGTGCGTCGAGAACTGCTCGAAATCGGATTGCCGTCGTCTCGTGCACGACCCGGCGAGGCGATAGTTCGATTGCGGGGCGACGTCTGCATCAAGACGACGATGTCCTACGATGCGTCGACTGGACTCCTTCGAGCTGGTTTCACCCGGCCCGACGATCTCGCCGTCCTGCAATACCATCCCGACGCCGCCGCTGGCTCGTCAGTGGATGGAATCCAATACGTCATTCCAGGCCGCGAACCCTATGAGGTGGTGGACTATGTGGATTGGTCCGCCGACAGCGAGTTTCTCGAGCGGACACTGAAGCACATCAAGAGGGTCGTCCGAACGGATGGGCGAGCGAACGAGTTCGTCAAACTCGGGACCGACGCCATCGGAAGACTCGGGATGTATTTGAAT
>CAXUKB010000331.1:0-225 GCA_964251345.1 uncultured Fimbriimonas sp.
CGCCAGATCCGAGGCCGCCTCGAAGAAGCCCAGAACGGGACGTCCCCTCTCGCCCATGCGGATAAGGGCGAAGCCGACGAGCACCGCGAGCACCACCACCGGCAAGAGGTCGCCGCCGGTGAAGGCGCCGACGAACGACTCGGGGATCGCGCCCAGCAGGTGCTTCGCGAGCGTGTCGCCTTGGGCCGTCTTGACGTACTCGGCGAGCATCGGATCGAGGGTCCG
>CAXUKB010000331.1:235-5534 GCA_964251345.1 uncultured Fimbriimonas sp.
CTTGCCCAGGATGGCGATGACCGAGCGGGGCTCGATCCGGCCCGACGAGAAGGCCGACGCCGAGACCCAGCGCCAAGGCAAAGGTCGAGACCACCTCGAAGTAGAGAAGCGCCTTGCCCCCCACGCGTCCGAACCGGCGCAGGTCGCCCGCGTGGGCGACGCCACTCGCGACGGTAAGAAACACCACGGGGCCGACCACCGCCTTGATCAGCCGAACGAAGCCGTCTCCAAGCGGCTTCATCGCCTCGCCCATATGAGGCCAAACGGCCCCGACGATCACCCCCAGCAGGACGGCGAAGAGAACCTGGACGTAAAGGTGCCGCGATGCACGCATCGCGACGAGTATGGGAGATACCGGCCCCTCCTCGTCTTCGGGCGTCGTCCTAAAGATGCCCGATCCAGCGACGACCGGCACCGACGAACCTCACCTGATCTCCCCTCTCGTCGAGCCGAAGCCGCCCCGCCGCGGTGGCGATGGAGAACTCGGCGCGTCGACACGAGAGCATCCGACGTCGACGGCTCATCCCACCCTTGGGGCCTTAGCAGGACGTTGGACGACGTTCACCCCTACCGACGCGCCCTGCTCGACGGGTGCCGCGCACTCGGGGGCACCCGATCGTCCTAGGAATGTCTAACAAAACCGTGAGTGCTCCCCCAGGCACCCGTGATTAGCGCTCGCAGGCTCGCTTTAGAAAGCGGTGGCGGGCCACCGCGCTCTACATCGGAGTTTTGTGAAGGGCTCTAAAGAACCGCGCGTGAACGCTCGCGGTTGTCGACCATGGGACCGAGGCGCTCCTTAACGCGCGGGCCGTCGAAGCGGATCGTTTTCTCGTCGCCGTCGGGGGCATCGAAGAGCACCTCTTCGAGGAGGCGTTCGAGCATCGTATGGAGGCGTCGCGCGCCGATGT
The DNA here is from genome assembly GCA_964251345.1 of uncultured Fimbriimonas sp. Classification (GTDB taxonomy): domain Bacteria; phylum Armatimonadota; class Fimbriimonadia; order Fimbriimonadales; family Fimbriimonadaceae; genus Fimbriimonas. The sequence goes on from CAXUKB010000331.1 coordinate 1,144, forward strand.
TCTCGGTGCGATGGTTGACCTCCGTCGCGAGGCGTGCGATCTCCGCGATCCCGTCGTCGGTAATCGTGAGGCTCACGCCGTCGACGGCGAGAAGCTTCGTGTACTGCTTCACCAGCGCATTGCGCGGCTCGAGGAGGATGCGCCGGAAGTCGCCCTCGGCGAGCGGCTCCAGTTCGACCCGGATCGGCATTCGGCCCTGGAGTTCGGGGATCAGATCGCTGGGCTTGCTCATGTGGAACGCGCCCGCCGCGATGAACAGCACGTGGTCCGTGTTCACCGGTCCGAACTTCGTCTGCACCGTGCTGCCCTCGATGATCGGCAGAAGGTCGCGCTGAACGCCTTCGCGGGACACGTCGGGACCGGAGCCGCCGGAGCGTCCGGCCACCTTGTCGATCTCGTCGAGAAACACGATGCCGGTCTGCTCCGCCCGCTCGACGGCCTCGCGGTGGAGGCTGGCCTTGTCGAGAAGCTCCTTCGCCGACTCTTCGACGAGCGCGGTACGCGCCTCCGAGACGGTCGCGCGGCGCGAGACGCGCCGAGTCTGTCCGAATGCGCCACCGAGGGCGTTCGAGTCGATGCCCATCTCCTCCATTCCGCCGGGAGTGAAGACCTGCAGGAACGACGGCGCGGCCTCGTCGCTCTCGAACGAGACCTCGGCGTTCTCCAGTTCGCCCGCCTTCAGCCGCGTTCGAATCGCGTCGCGCTTGCCCTCGCGCTCCTTCCGCTCCTCCTCGTTCGTCTCGTCGAAGTAGTAGGGCATCGGCCCGTTCTCCGCTTCGTCCAGAAGCTCCACGATTCGGTCTTCGGCCTTCCGCTCGGCCTCCTCACGAACCGCTTCGCTCCGCTCGACCTCCACGAGCCGCACCGCATTTGCGACGAGATCGCGAATGATGCTCTCGACGTCGCGGCCGACGTAGCCCACCTCGGTGAATTTCGTCGCCTCGACCTTCACGAACGGCGCGCGCGCGAGCTGCGCGAGACGGCGGGCGATCTCCGTCTTGCCGACGCCCGTCGGGCCGATCATGAGGATGTTCTTCGGCATCACGTCGGCGCGCTCGGCCTCGGGGAGCTGCTGCCTTCGATAGCGGTTGCGCAGGGCGACGGCGACGGCCTTCTTGGCCGCCGTCTGGCCCACGATGTAGCGGTCCAGCTCGGCGACGATCTGTCGCGGCGTCAGCTCCTCGATGGGGACGGACATATGGGCCTTAGGGTACCGGAGGGACGGTTAAGGACGATGGCGAACGATTGCCCGAACAGCCTGCGCCCGTGGGATGCAATCGCGCATCTGCCCATTCATTACGGCCCTGCACGCGCGGGCACAAGCGCATCCCGCGACTACGAAAAGTGAGGGTTGAAACCCCTATTGGGCATTGCGTTCGCCCTTTCGGGGTGGATCCGGGTGGGCCACAACCGTCGCGGTTCCCGCTACTGCGGACTCAAGGACGACCATAACAAGGCCCGCCATCGGCATGAGCGTTGGGATGTCGTTTCTCTGACTCTGGAGCACCACAAGCGCAAGTCGCCGCCCAATCAGGTTTTGCTGGTAGCGCAAACCTTGGTCGATCGTCACGAGCACATCGAAGCCCTCCGACTCAGCCGCATTCAGAAGCCGCCCGTTAACGAGGTCTCCCCATCCAAGTCGACTCGTGTGCTGAACGTCATGCCCCGGAAGGAGTCGCTCGAATGGACGCAGGATGCAGTGGTCGAGCAGGACCCTCAAGCGACCAGTGCCAGCCCAAGCGCGTTTCGGGCCTGGCGATCTTCCCAGTCGACGACTGCCTGGATTTGCTCGAGGGTGAGATCCGGATAGGCATCTCGAAACTCCGCCAGTGAGACTCCCGCCCGCCGATTGTCGAACAGGATCGATACCGGAATGCGCGTACCGACGAAGCAAAGTGCCCCCCCATAACCTCCGGGTCGGCGCGCAGAACGGTTCGCAGTTCGTCGGGAATGGTCATCGAGAGCCCTCTATCATTCTACGCCTCGGCGGAGGAGAGGCCAACATAGCCTGGAAGCGCCAGACAATTTTGAAGTCGTGGCTCTCGCAAGCGCCCCCATCGGAGGGGGCGGCTACACGCCTTCGGCATAAAAGAACGGACGGCCACCCTTCCCGGGCAACCGTCCGCCATTGTCAGCGAGGGTACGCGATCGTCAGCGAGGCGTCGCGGCGGTCATCAGATCCTTCGCCCAACGTCCCGCTTCGGGCAGCGAAGCGACGCCGGTGCGGACGACGAGCTCGCCGCGCGGACCCATGCGGCCCGGCGTGAACTGCGCGGCGGCCTTCATAAGGCGCTCGCGCACCACTTCCACCGTGCCGCCGGTGAAGGGCAGCAGGATGGCGAAGCCCGTCTCGCCGTCGCGGGCGACGACGTCCAGTCGGCGCACGTTGCGCTTGAGGAAGTCGGCCGCGTCGGCGAGGAAGTCGCGAACCGCCGCCTCGCCGTAGAACTTGCGCATTCCGTCCAACCCCTCGAAGGAGACTCGCACGAGGGCGACGCTGCCGCCCTCGGCGCTGGCGCGGTGAGCCTCCTCCTCCAGACGGTGCCGAAGGAATCCTTCGGTGTACGCGCCGGTGGCGGGGTCGATCGCGTCGTAGTCGATCTCCTCGGCCTGGCGGCGCAGGAGCCGATCCTGCTCCTCCTCGGCGGCGAGGATCTTGCGCAGCTTTGTGAGCGAAGCGCGCAGGATGTGGCTCACGTAGTTCGCCGAGATGCCGAGCCGCTCGGCGATCTCCGCCTGGGGGCGGCACTCGAAGTGGAACAGGACGAGCACCTGCCGCTCAAGGTCGCGGAGCTGCGACATGGCGTGCTCGAGCACGAGGCGATCCTCGATGGAGAGTTGCTCGGGGCAGAAGTCGCCCGCGTCGAGGCGCTCGATCTCGCCGCCGTCCTCGTCCGTGCCCGTCGGGGCGTCGAGCGAGCCGACCTTCATGAGGTCGGCGGCGACGAGCGCGTCCCGAACCTGCGACTCCTGGGCGCCGATCCGCTCCGCGATCTCGCGGTGGGTCGCCTCGCGGCCGAGTTCGATGCGAAGTCCGCCTTCGGCCTTGACGCATTTCGAGCGCAGCTCTTGGAGCCAAGCCGGCTGGCGGATCGTCTGGGCGCGGTCGCGCAGATAGTGCTTGATTTCGCCTTGCACGAGGTAGGTCGCATAGGTGTTGAAGCGCACCCCCGCGTCGGGATCGAACTTGGTCAGGGCGTTCAGCAGGCCCATGTAACCCACCTGGACGAGGTCCTCGGTCGGTTCGAGGCCCTTAAACTTGCGGGCGGCCCGCTCGACGAGCGGAGTGTATTGGACCATGATCTGGTCCTTGAGTTCGGGACGGGGGTACGCGAGGTACCGCGAGACGAGGGATTCGGCGTCTTCCTGGACACCGGGCTTTTCGACGAGGGCAATCATTCCTTTGACTCCATTTCTGGGAACGGCTTCCTGCCTCTCCCTTCGCCGCGAACCTCTTGTTCCCGGCTAACTAGATCATCGGAACGCCATGGGGCGAAACCCCACGGGGCGAACGAAAAAGGACGAGGAAACTGGGAAAAGAACCAGGAGTTAAGGGGACAAAGGACAAAGCTACTCCCCGCCCCCTCCTTCCCTGTCTCCTCTCTCCTTTTCCCCTCTTTCCTTGTCCCTTCTAGCCTGGTTCCCGCTTCACTTCGTGGAGCCGAAGGCTGCCGCCACATCGCGCGTGGACGTACGTTCGTCCTTGGGGAAGCCTTCTTCGACGCTCGATGGCGTCGCCGCACCGCAGACAGCGGTACACCACCCGTTGGCGCGAGCCGTTTCGGGCCACTTCGTAGGTGTGCCGCACCGTCGGCGCGACGCCGAGGTCGGTCATCGCCTGTCGCCACGCCGGCCCGTGCCCGGTGCCGGCCCGTCCGTGACGCGCAAAGGCGAGCAAATGGGCGTATTCGTGGATCAGCGTGTCGAGAAGCCGCTCGGGCGTCGTGAGCACCGCCGCGCCAAGCCCGATCGCTCGTCGTCGGAAGTAGGCCATGCCCGCCGTCGTTCGGAAGGGGCGCCACTCGAGCGCGGGCCGGTAACCCAGGGGGAAAGTCGCGCAAAGCCGATCCATCTCTCTTTCGGCGAGGGCGGCGATCTCAGGGGCGGGCGGCACGGGGTTATTGTGAAGGGCGGACGGAGAAGCCGTGACGGGAGCCGGACGATTAGGCGTTCCTGTTTAGGCTACGGAGCCTAAACGTTCCCAGAGATCCCCAAACGCCCGCAGCACCTTGCCGCGATGGCTGATCGCGTGCTTCTCCGCCGCCGTGAGGTCGGCCATCGTGCGGCCCTGTTCGGGCAGGAAGAAAATCGGGTCGTAACCAAAGCCGCCGCCGCCGCTCGGAGCCTCGGCGATGCGGCCCTCGCAGATCGCATCCAGGACACGGGTCTCC
>CAXUKB010000332.1:0-5500 GCA_964251345.1 uncultured Fimbriimonas sp.
GCGAGGCGCTGGTCTTCGTGTACGACGATTACCTTCCCGCGCTCGAGCGTGGAGACAACCTCTCCGCCGACCGTCGCAAGACCCTGATCGCGAAGCTCCACCACCTCACCGGCCTCTCGGAGACCTACCTCGACGACACGAACCTTCGGGTAAGCGACTACCAGTGGTTCAAGGAGCTTCGACGGCGAGACCGCTACACCGTCGGCCGCTACGACGCCCGCTTCGTCGGCATCGACCGTGTCTGGAACACCGAAGGCCCCGACTCCGACCCTTCGTACGATCAAGTCGGTCCGGTCTTCACCTCGACGGCGAACGATTACCTACCCAACGAGTTGGGCTACCGAACGAAGGACCGTTACTACATTCTTGGAGAGGGCATCGGCGCGCCCTGGAAGTACCCGCAAGGCATCCTGGACGAAAGCGAGTCGCTTCGCCAGGCGCTCACCGCCAATCCTTACACCAAGGTTATGGTCGCGATGGGTTACTACGATCTTGCCTGCCCAATGGGCACGGTCGACCAGATCCTCGACAAGATGGAGTTGGACCCCCGGCTTAAGGGCAACGTCGTGCGCAAGCGTTACGCCGCAGGCCACATGATCTATCTCGATCAGGCCTCGCGCCGCCAACTGCACACGGACCTCGCGGCCTTCGTTCAAGCCCAGTCCAACCCCACCGCGCCGATCGGCACCGTCCGTCCGAAGGAGTAGCCTCAGTGCCGCCTTATGGGATGCCTCCTTCCAGGAGGCCTCCCCTTAGTCCCTCCGGCTTCCAGCCGGAGGGAGCGTAGAATAGGCTCGTCCAGAACTACGATCGATCTCCCGAGGCCTTCAAGAACGCCGTCGCCGAAGGACGTGGTCTTACCTTCCTCGCTCTCCAGGAGGGAGACACATCCCGCTACGCCGACGCTCTTCTCGCCGCCTGCGTCGAGAACCTCCAGTTCGACCGGCAATGCGAGGATCACCGTGCCCCGTACCTGCTGAGGCTGCTTAAATGGGCGGATTTGGAAGAACGGGCCCGCGAGACTATCCTCTCGGCTTTGCCGAATGCGGAAGAAGGGTGGGACCGAGACTGGATGATCGACCTTCTCGGAGCCCTGGCATCCGAGGGAGACGCCAGGGCGTGGGAGCGTTTGCTCGATCTGGCCGCCACCGGCGATGAGCGGGCTCAAGGCGACCTTGCGGAGACCGGACAATCGGGATTAGAGTGGCTCGAAGCCCACGTTGTGCTCTCGTTTTCCGAAGAAGGGCGTTGGAGAATCTTCGATTGGCTGCCCCACGATGAGGAGAGCGATACGCTGCCGGTCCAGCATCGCCTCCGTGCCCTTTGCCAGACCATCCAACGCGAGGAGCGAAGAAAGAGTCGCCCCGAGGTAAAGCTAAACCCCACGACTTTCTTGGGTGGAGTTCAAACCAATACGGCGTTGTTTGTGGATGCGGTCGCCTTTGCGCGACAGGCGAATCCCCGGCAGTGGCGAAGAGCCGCCGAGCGGCTCCTTCGCGAACGACGCCGACGTCCTCTGCGAACGCTTGCCCAGGCTTTTCGGGAACGCCCTTTCCCCCTTGCCGCCGGGCTTCTCTTTCGCTATGCCGATCACCCGGAACGGGGAGCAGTGATTTTGGAGATTCTGGGCACCCTGCACACGCCGGCCGTCCGACGATTTGCCCTGGGGTTGCTTCGGCGGCGACCGCTGCCGTGGAACGCACTCGATGCGATTGAAGCAAGCTTTCGTTCCGGCGACGAAACCCTGATCCTCTCCGCGCTTCGCAGCGTCGCCGACAAAGACAACAGCACGCGGCACGGTCCGATCCTCGATACGATTGCGCTCATGTTCAAGTATCCGTCCAGACTTTGGCAGCCGCACGCCGAATGGATCTTTGAGCACAGCCCCTGCTCCCTTTGTCGCGGCTCGGCCTTCCGATGGATGGCCCAGCATGGAACGATCCCGCCGCCGTTTCTCGCGGAAGCTCCCTACGACGTCGAATCGGACGTTCGCGAAGTCGCAACCGAGTTTACGGCGCCATGAAAAATGCCCGAGCGGCGCTGGCCTGGTCGATGAGTTCGAATTTGGCGACGCCCGGCTTTGGCGCTTTGTCGAACTGCGGTCCGTAAAGACCGCTGCCATTGCGCACGTTCGCATGCACCCAAACGAGCGCGCGTCGGGCTTCCTCTTTCCGAGCGGGCGTCGGAACGTAGGTCCACGACTCCAAGAGGAGATGAGCGAAACGCCCGCCGTCTTTGATCGCGCCGGTCTCCGGATCGACCCAGCGCTTTTCGCTTGCAGAGGCCATGCGCTCTGCCTCGTCTTTGTAGGCCTGTTCGCCGGTAATCCGGCCAAGTTCGGCGGCGGTCCGAATCATAAGCGCGGTGTTGTAGGACCACTTCGTCTTCTGAATCTTGCCCGAGAGATTGATGCTGTCCCAGAACAGCCCGTCGGCGGGATCCTGAAGGTTTTTTCGCGTCCAAGCGTAGAGCGCTTTTGCCTGATTGAGATAGGTCAGATTTTTCGTCCGCTCGTAAACCGCTAGGCAGGCGGCGGCGGCGGGCGCATTCGAGCAGGTGTTCTTCGACTCCTTCTTCGGCTCGTGCCAATAGATCCCCCCTCCGAGTTTGTCGTCCTCCCCGCTCAACACGTATTTCAGGGTCTCTTGGGCGTAGACCAGCACCTGCTTATCCCGCAGGACGTCGGCGGCGTCGCACAGGGCCATGACCATCCACTGGTTGTCGTCGTAGTAGCGATCGACGGACTTCGGTCCGGGAAGAACGTCGTAGCCAGGCACGGGTCCCTTGTCGTTCCAGTACACGCGGGTGGCGTCGACGTACGTTCGGAGATCGGCCTTCCACGCCGGGTCGGCCTTGGCGGCGGAGACGAGGGCGGTCATCCACACGCCCACACCCCAGCAGAAGGCGGGGCCGCCCTTCTGCCCGTTGTCGAGAGCGTCGGCGTAGAGGGCGCGGGTCGGAAGCTTGTAATCGCGGCGAATCTGGGCGGCGATGTCGAGGCCCCACTTCCTGAAGTCGTCCTTCTGCATGAGCGTCGTTGCGAGGCAGAGCATGGAGAGCACAGGGGGTGTTTACCCCGATCGGAACGAACTCTCTCCGCTCCTGAGAACGAACGAGTCGAAGCCTCTCTTCTATTCGACGGTAGAGAGCGTTTTGGGCAACTCGACGAGCCGGTCGACGCAGGCGGCGATCGTCATGTCGCCGGTGACGTTAAGCACGGTGCGGCTCATGTCGAGGATGCGGTCGATGCCTAGGATCAGGCCGATCGACTCGGCCGGCAGGCCCAGGCTCTTCAGGACGACGGCGATAAACGGCAGCGAAGCCGAAGGGATCCCCGCCGTGCCGATGCTGGCGACGATGGTGAGGCCCAGAACCCGAGCCTGCTCGGCGAGGTTAAGGTCACGCCCAAAAAGCTGAGCGAGAAAGAGAATCGTCACACCCTCGTAGAGCGCGGTGCCGTTCTGGTTGGCGGTCGCCCCGACGGTCAGCACGAAGTTCGAAATCTCGCCATGAAGCCCGACCTCTTCCGTCGCCGCCTTAAGAGCGGTGGGAAGGGTGGCGTTGCTGGACGAGGTCGCGAAGGCGGTCAGCATCGTCGTCCTCATCTGCCGAAAGAATTGGACGGGGCTGCGCCGGGCGATGAAGCGAAGCGCGAGGCTGTAGACGCCGAAGAGGTGTAAGGCGAGCAGGCCAAGGACGGTCAGAACGTACGCGGCCAAGGGCCTAAGGAGATCCGTGCCAAGCTCCGCCATCGACTGGAACACGAGAAAGAACACCGCGTAGGGGGCGATCGCCATGGCGAAGCCGATCACCCTTTGACTCGTTTCGAAGAGACTCTCAAAGAAGTCGCGGAGGGGCTTCGCCTTCTCCTCAGGCACGCCGGCAAGGGCCGCGCCGAACACCAGCGCAAAGAACATCAGGGGCAAGAGCCCGCCTTGAAGGGCGCGATCCATCTCCTTGAAGGGATTGCGCGGAACGATGCCGAGGACGGGTGGATCCTCGGGCGTCGCATCGGCGGCGGCGAGGCTCGCATCGACCTTTTTGCGATCCTCGTACTTCGCGATGAGGGCGCGGCTCTGGGCCGGTGGAATCGCCTTACCAGGCTGGATCAGGTTGACGCCGGTCAACGCAATCCCGCAGGCGATGAGGCTCAAGACGACGGTCATGAGGAGCGACAGACCGCCGACCTTGCCGAACTTCTTGGCCTGACCAAGCTCCTGCATTCCCATCACAAGGGCGCTGAACACAAGCGGCACCACGATCATGAACAGCAACGCGAGGAACACGTCGCCGATGGGCTTCGTAACGTCGCCGAGTAAGGCTTTCAGGATAGGGCTGTCGCCGCCGAGCGCCGCCCGAGCGACGATACCGCCGATGCCGCCCAGGAGGAGGCCGACGAGAATCTTGACGTGGAGCGGAAGCGGCCTTTTCATGCTCTAGGGCGGCATTATAGGACGTATTCGTCCTTAGCAACCGATGTTCGTGCTTCCCCTGTTGACCTTGGCTCCCGCGCCGCTTACCTTGAAGACGGCGTCCGGGTTCACGGAGACGCTCTATCCGGCGCGGGACCGGCGGGCGACGGTCGTCGTCGTCGTACTCGCAGAGTGCCCTGTCGCCAGGCAGTACAGCCCCGAGCTCATTCGTTTGTCGAAGGATTACGGCTCCCGGGGGGTGCGCTTCATCATGGCCTTTGCCGACGGGGAGCCGAAGGCATGGCAGGCGCAGATGCGCGAGTTCGGTCTTCCCTTCCCCGCCGCCCGTGCCGACCGGCACCTTAGGAAGCTTCTCGGCGCGGTGGCGGCCCCCACCGCGGCGATCGTGGGCGCGGATGGAACGATCGCTTACGTCGGCCGAATCGACGATCGCTACCCCGCCCTCGGCGTTCAACGCGAGGTGCGGCGGCGCGATCTGCGGCTCGCGCTCGACGCGACGCTCGCAGGAAAGCCGGTGAGTCCGGCGCGAACGACCGTGGTCGGTTGTGCCCTTCCCGCCGGGTAGCCTGTCCTTTACGTGGGCTGGGCTCTCGACCTCTGGCAGAGCAACGAACTCCTGGCGCTCGGGATCGTGCTGTTCCTAGGCGGCCTCGGGGTGCCGGGTCCGGCGACGATCGCGATCGTCGCGACCGGAGCGCTCGTACGTCACGGCAAAGTTTCTCCTTTTACGGCTCTCCTCGTGGGCCTAAGCTGCGCGGCGGTGGGGGATTTTGTCAGCTACTCCATCGCTCGAAGGGGACTCGGTCGCTGGATGGAGAAGCGGCGAGGAAAGCCGTCTTGGCACAAGGCGGTGACCCGGTTTGAGCGCAACGCCATGCTAACCTTGTTTTTGGCGCGCTGGCTCTTAACGCCGATCAGCTTACCGACGACCTACATCGCCGGGAGCAGCCGCTATCCGGTCGCCAAGTTCTTGACCGCGTCCCTCCTTGGCCAACTGGTTTGGATCGTCCTGTTCGGCGCCATCGGCTACGAACTTGGAAACCGATGGGAGGCGGTCACCCAAGGAC
>CAXUKB010000333.1:0-5477 GCA_964251345.1 uncultured Fimbriimonas sp.
CGCGCTGCGCTCGGCCATCGCCCTCCACCCCGGCATTCCCTTCCCAGTCACGCCGCTCGCGAGGCTCCCGCAGACCGACCTCGCCGGAAATTACAGCGTCGATCCGATGCACACCTCCGTCGGCTTCGAGATCGAGCATCTCGGCCTCTCGAAGGTCCAGGGCCGCTTCGACAAGATCGCGGGCAAGTTCATGGTCGATCCGAAGAACGTCGACAAGAGCTCCGTCACCTTCACGATCCAGACCGATTCGATCGACACCAACGTGGCGCCGCGCGACGCCGACCTGCGCTCAAAAAACTACTTCGACGTGGCGACTTACCCCGAGATCACGTTCGTCAGCAAGAGCATCCGCAAGCGGGGCAAGGGCTACGTCGCGGCGGGCGACCTCACAATCCACGGCGTGACTAAGAGCGTCGAGATTCCGTTCGAGGCGCACGGCCCGGCGGTCGTCGGCGGCCAGTTCGGCACGCGCGTCGGCATCGTCTCAGAGCCTCTTAAGATCAGCCGGCTTGCCTACGGCGTCGGCGGCGCCGACAAGATGAACGGCGCCCTCGCCATAGGCGACGAGGCGACGATCAAGCTTTCGGTCGAGGCCACCAAAGACCAATGAAGCTCCTCGTGGTGACCTGCAGCACCCGGCCGGGCCGCCAAGGCCCAGCGGTCGCCGTCTGGGCCGCCGACGCGTCGCGGGCGGAGGGCTCGTTTGAGATCGAAACCGTGGATCTCGCCGAACTGGCCCTGCCCCTGTTCGACGAGGCGAACCATCCGATACTCGGGCAGTACGAACACGAGCACACAAAGCGTTGGTCGGCGATCGTCGCCGGAGCCGACGCCTTCCTGTTCGTGATGCCCGAGTACGACCATGCCGCGCCGGTGCCGTTCGTCAACGCGGTGACCTACCTCGTGACGGAATGGCTCTACAAGCCTGCCGGATTCGTGAGCTACGGCGGCATCTCGGGCGGCCTGCGCGCGGTGGAGAATGCTAAGACGATGCTGACCACCGTCAAGGTGATGCCGATTCCTGAGGGCGTCGTGCTTCCGTTCTTCGGCAAGCAGATCGAGGGTGGCGCGTTCAAGAGCAACGAAGCCAACGACGACGCTCTCCGCCTCACCCTTCGCGAACTCGCTAGGTGGGCGGGAGCGCTGAAGACGCTGCGTTCGTAGCTCTCGACGCCGTCTCCTCTTCTCTTGGGTTGAAGAGGAGACGACCTTCTCTATCGAACGAACCGCATGGGATTCGGCGAAGCGAAGTGGGCGTTATCGAAGAACGGGATCTTCAGCGCTTGGGCGTAGCGAAGGCCGCGCTCTCGGCGGGGACCGGCCGCTCCGTTGCGCGGCGCCCCGGGCTGAAGCGCCCGCGTGTCCTGCTGGACCACCATCGGCGGCTCCATCCCGCCTTTCCAGTGGAGAACGAGATGGTAGGTGACCCCACCGGGCATCCGGAGGGGATTCGGCTCCGCGATCAGTACCAAAGCGTCGAGGTTCGCGACCGGCCCCCCAGTCGTCGATCCAAACGCGCTCGACCCCTCACGACGCCGATATTGCCCGGCCTTCATATCGACCCTAATCATGACGAGTGAATAGGCGGCGAACACGCCCGCGAGGCATACCGCGAGGCTCGTGAGAAACCACCAGAGGGTGCCGATCGGAGGGTTCGTTACCCCGACGAATCCTAGCGCGCCATAGATCGCCGCCAAGCCGCCGCCGACCACGCACATCCGAACGAGCACGTGGTACTCCGGCGCCGCCGAGAACACGACGAGTCGGTCCTCGTTCGCAAGCTTGCCGTACAGCGGAGTTTCGAGCATCGTCGGGAAGTGAGTAAATCGAGGAAGAAGGAAGTCAGGATAGCCTAACTCCCGTTCCCTCTTTCACTCACACGAGTTGAACTTCTTTCGCGCCGGCCTGAACCTCGCCGATCACGGCCGCTGCCTCACCGGAAGCGTTGAGGCGCTGGACGATACCCGCCGCCGATTCGCGGGCCACGAGCAGCACCATGCCGATCCCCATGTTGAAGGCGCGGTACATCTCCGCGTCGGGCACGCCGCCGGTCTGCTGAATCAAATCGAAGATCGGCAAGGGAGTCCAGGTCCGGCGCTCGACGATCACACGGACTCCATCGGAGAGGACGCGGGGAATGTTGTCGTAGAGCCCGCCCCCCGTGATGTGCGCCAAGGCGCGAACGCCTTCGAAGTTCTCGAGGATCGGCAACACCGCGTTGACGTAGCAGCGATGCGGCCGCACGAGTTCCTCACCGATCGTTGAGTTGAGACCCGGGACCAGATCGCGGACGCTCAGCCCCCCCATCTCGAACAGCGCGCGTCGGGCGAGGCTGTAACCGTTGGTGTGAAGTCCGCTGCTCGCGATACCGATCACGGCGTCGCCCGGAGCGAGCCCTCCGCGCGGTTGGCGTTGACTCTCGTCCACCACGCCCACAATCGCGCCGACCACGTCGATCTCGTCCTCGTGGTAGACGCCCGGCATCTCCGCCGTCTCACCGCCGACGATCGACGCGCCGATTTCGCGGCAGGCCGCCGCCATGCCCTGCAGCGCGGGCTCGAACTGCGTTCCGCTCAGACGGGAGCAACCGAAATAGTCGAGAAAAAAGAGTGGGCGGGCGCCTTGGCACAGGATGTCGTTCGCGCAATGGTTGACGATGTCGTGACCCAGGCCGTCGTACCGCCCAACCATCGCCGCGATCTTGGTTTTCGTGCCCACGCCGTCGATGCTGCTCACAAGGACGGGCTCGTCCATGCCGGGGAAGGCGGCGCGGAAGAGTCCTCCGAAGCCGCCGACGCCGCCCAGCACCGCCGCCGTGTGCGTCGAGCGAATGTCGCCCGTTACCGCCCTTAAGACGCGGCCCGCCTCATCGATGTCGACCCCGGAAGAGGCGTAGGTGAGCGGTGCGTCGGCCATGGGGAAAGGTTACCGCCTCGGCCACGGACCGCTTGGCGGGACGAACGCGTGGAACGCGGGTCCTCGCCGGGACGGCGAGGATAGTCTTGGTGGGCCCGGAGGGATTCGAACCCTCGACTAACGGCTTAAAAGGCCGCTGCTCTGCCACTGAGCTACAAGCCCGGACCCTAAGAGTGTACCGGGAGGGACGAGAAAGGGAAAAGGGCGAGGCAAAAAGGAACGAGCATGGCCGCTTCTTTCCTTTCGTTTCCTCGCCTTTTCATCCCTAGCCTCGGTCGGCTCGGTCCGAAAACTCGATGTGGTGACGATCGAAGTCGCCTCGCCCCGAGATTCGATCGACCTTGAGGTCACGCATCGTGAGGCGGTACTCGCCCGCGCCATCCGGCAGTCGGAAGGTCACGACGTCGTTGCCGTCGCGCAAGGCGTCGCCTTGGAGTTCGATCGTTCGCCCCCCCGCACGGATCCGAAGCCGCCCCGTCCCGCGGCGGCCGTAAACGAGATCCACGCTTTCGATCGCGAGCGAATCCCGATCGAAGCGTAGAAAGCCAAGCCGCGCTCCGTTGGAAAAGCGGTCGCCCTCGCGACGGAAAACCACCCGGTAGGTTCCGTATGCCTTGGAGTCGCGATCGAAGATGAGGCCATCCTCATCACGCTTGAGCTTCATCTCGAAGGCGTCCCAGCGCTCCTCCCCAAGTTGAAGGTCTCGGAACTGAACGACGACGTCGTCACCCTGCCAGCGCCACCGCCCCGTGTGCCGAACCGGATGGTCCTGCATGGCGGTGATTCCGGTCTGCCCGTATCGTTTCGTGTCCTCCCTGCCCCATCCGCGTCGATCCCGACGCGCGTCCTTCGCCTCGGTCACGACCTCGGCGGTGCCATCACGCTCCAAGCGCAAGGTACGTCGAAGCGAACCGTCCCGCTGGAGGGCCTCGTAGCGGCCCTCGACGCGAGAAAGGTCACTTCGACCAGGCTCACCCCGTACGGGGTCATCGCGCCGTTGCGCGGAAGCCAAGGTCGCCGGGAGGAGAAGCAAGAGGAGAAACGACGTCTTCATCGCATCCTCTTGACGCTTTGCAAGATCTAAGGTTACAGGAAAAGCATCGACCAGACCTGATGCGCTTCTACTGCGGCTTCACTTTTCCTTGCTCTCCCACCGATGGGAGGACCTTGCGGGGCGGACGGGCGGGCATGGCCTTGAGCTTATCGAGCAAGACCTGGACGGCCTTCTCCAACTGGGGATCGTGGCCCTGCGCCACGAGATCCGGTCGGTTGTCGACCTCGATATCGGGATCGACGCCCCGGTTCTCCGCAACGATGGTATTCGTCTCCGGGTCGTAGATGCTGAATTCCGGCACCTCGAGCGAGCCGCCGTCGACCAGGGGCGCGCTGTCCGCGATGCCGACGAGGCCGCCCCACGTGCGCAGTCCAACCAGAGGTCCGAGGTTCGCCTTCCGGAACAGGTATGGGAACATGTCGCCGCCCGAGCCCGAATTCTGATTGATGAGCATGACGCGCGGCCCCGGCACGGAGACGACGCCCCCGGGCGCGTCGATGCCGTTGCGCTGCTGAATGCGGGTCACCGCCGTCTGCTGAAGACGGTCGATAAAGAACGTCGGGAGGTTGCCGCCCGCGTTGTCTCGCTCGTCGACGATGAGGGCCTCCTTGTCCGTCTGGGCCCGGAAACCGCGGGCGAATTCCCGCGCTCCGCCCTCACCCGTGTCGGGCACATGAATGTAGGCGAGGCGTCCGCCGCTTAGTTCGGCGACGCGGCGACGGTTGCCCTCGACCCAGTCGGCGTACCGTAGCGCCGATTCGTCGCGCATAGGCATCACGCGAACCGTCTTCGCGTCCGCCGTGCTCCCGGTGCGGCTTACGGTCAGGGTGACGTAGCGCCCGACGCGATTTACGAGCCGGGACGAAGGCGAGTTCTGCGCGTCGACGGGGCGTCCGTCGATCGCCAGGAGATAGTCGCCGTCTTTGATCGCGTCGCCGACCTCGGCAAGCGGCCCGCGACGGCTTTCGTCGGCGTCGTCGCCGCGATAGATCTTAGCGAAGCGCACTTTGCCGTTCGCCACGTCGTAGTCGGCGCCGAGGAGCCCGGTCGGGATGGTGGGCGTGGTCACGCCGTAGTCTCCGCCCGTTACGTACGAGTGGCCGGTGCCCAGTTCGGCGATCATTCGGCCGATCACCTCGTTGAGGTCGCTACGGTGGTCGACGTACGGCAGGTACTTCGCGTAACGCTCGCCGATCGCTTTCCAGTCCAAGCCGCGCAGGGTCGCGTCGTAGTAGTTGTCGCGATACCATCGCCACGACTCCCAGAAGATCTCACGCCACTCGGCGCGAGGGTTGATGACGGCGGTGACGTCGCTGAGGTCGACGTTGCCACCCACGGGGCTCAGGCCGGGCCGAACATCCACGACCCGCAGGCTCAGGCCGTTGTAGATCGCCATCTTGGTGACGTTCTGGTTGAAGGCGAGAATGCCCGGCAACACCGGGGCGAGCGTCGCGATGTCGTGGGAAGTCAGATCAAACCGCTAAATCCCGTTACCCCCGTCCGCGAA
>CAXUKB010000334.1:0-5472 GCA_964251345.1 uncultured Fimbriimonas sp.
TCTCCCCAAGACGATGGAGGAGCTGATGGCGCTTGCCCAGCGGCTGGATCGTCGCGACGCCTCGGGGAAGCTGCGGCGCATCGGCTTCCTGCCCGCCTCCTGGAAAACGCTCGTGCCGAGCTTCGGCGGCGACTTCGGCACGGGGGCGCGGATGACGTTCGACACTCCCGCCAACCGCCGGGCGGCGGAGTTCGTGGTCGCGAACCAGAAGCGGCTCGGGTTCGAGAACGTGAGCCGCTTCATGGCCTCGCAGGCCGCCGACACCGGCATGACCCAGCCCCTGATCGCGGGCAACTTCTCCATGCTCCTCGATGGCCAGTGGCGGGTGGAGCAGACGGCGCGGTTCGCTCCCAAGCTCGATTACGCCGTCGGACCCGTGCCGCCCCCCAAGGGTGGGCGACCCTTCGCCAGCATGACCGACCCCAACTACCTGATGATCCCCCGCGCGTCGAGCTGCCCGAAGGGCGCTTGGGCGTTTATAAAGTACTGGATCGGGATGGACGACGCCGAGGCCGGCGGGCGCAACACGTCCGACATGGGCTGGCTGCCCTACTGCGATCGCATCGCCCATTCGAAAGGCTATCGGAAATACCTCCACCGCTTCCCGCGGTACCAGACGTTCCTCGATCTGGTCGCGAGTCCGAACCTCCAGCGATTTCCCGTCACCTCGCTTCAGAGCTTCGTCTCGACGGAGGTCGGCAAGGCGGAGGAGGCGACGGGACGGGGCACGCTCGGTCCGGATCAAGCGCTCCAGGGTCTCGACCGAACGGTCGGCGACGAGATCGCGCGGCAACGGAGGTTGGGGAATGTGCGTTAGCGCTCCCCCTCTTTCGCTTGCGAGAGAGGGGGCCGGGAGGACAGTGTTCCGAATGGGCGGCTCTCGATCTCCCGATCTTTTGTCCGGCTTCTCCGTAAGGGGAGAGGGTGGCGCGTGAGCGTTCGCCTCTCCCGGTCGATGGTCTTCGTCGTGCTCCTGCTGCTCGCGATTCCCGCCGTGCTGCCGATCGTTTGGATGGTCTCGACGAGCCTCAAGACGGACGCGCAGATCTTCCCCGTGGGTGGTCAGGCGGCGGCTCCGTTTAGCTTGGGGGCGATGATTCCGCATCCCGCGCGATGGGCGAACTACGCGGATGCGGTGCACAAGGTGCCGTTCCGCGTCTATTTCCGAAACACGGCGGTGCTCTGCGTCCTCAACGTCGTGTTTGCGGTGTTCTCCTCGGCCGTCGTGGCCTACGGCTTCGCCCGGTTGCGTCTCGTCGGCAAGGGATTCTTGTTCGGATTGATGCTCGCGACGATGGCGGTGCCGCCGCAGGTCACGATGGTGCCCCGCTTCGCCCTGTTTCGGGCGCTGGGCTGGTACGGAACCATTCTGCCGTTGACCGTCCCGTCCCTGTTTGGGGCTTCCCTCTACATTTTCCTGCTCACCCAGTTCTTTCGCGCTCTTCCCGAAGAGTTGGCGGAAGCGGCCCGGCTCGACGGGGCGGGAGAATGGTCGACGTTTTGGCGGGTCATGCTGCCGCTCGCCAAGCCCGCGCTGGCGACCTGCGCGCTGTTTCAGTTCGTCGGGACCTGGAACGACTTTCTCGGGCCGCTCATCTATCTCAACGATCCAAGCCAGTACACGGTGGCCTACGGCCTCCAGCAGTTTATGGCGAAGAATGGCACGCAATGGACGCTTCTGATGGCGGGATCGACCCTGTTCGTCATCCCTGTGGTGGTCGTGTTCTTCTCCGCCCAAAAGAGCTTTATCCAGGGCATCGCGACGACCGGCGGCCGGAATTAGGGGGGGATGCAGACCTGGATTTCCCTTCGTGGCCGAGGGCTTTAGACCTCGCGAGAGCCTCGGAACGAGCGCTAAAGCACTCGGCTACGGGAGAGCCAAACCAACGTCAGATCTTTCGTCGATGGTCGTCGGTCCTCGTCTTCAAAGACCGTTGAATTCGGCGCATGGCACCTAAACCAAAGGGACGAGGCTTCGGCGCGAGACGAATTCGGGCGCCTCGCCGACGACCTCGCCCTGGAACTCCTTGAGGCTGCCGTCCACGATCTCCAAGAGGCGCTCGACCGCGAGCCGCCCTTGGGCGCGGGAGGGCATCCGAACCGTGGAGAGGGGCGGTCGGGACACGATCGCGGTGGGTGGATCGTGATAGCCCACCACGCCGATCTCTTCCGGCACCCGGATCCCCCGCGCGGCGAGCGCCTCGATCAGGCGAGCCGCCGCCTGCATGCTTCCGCACGCGACGGCGGTCGGGCGTGGCCGCAACTCCAAGATCGCTTCGGCGACCCGCTCCGCGTCTTCTCCTTCGAAGCTCCCGCCCACGACGTGACTCGGCGGCAAGGGAAGAAAAAGGCCCGACATCCGCCGGAGGAAGCTGTGCCGACAAAGGCGGCTGATATACGATTCCGGCTGGACTTCGACGAACGCGACTTTCCGGTGGCCTTGCGCGACGATCTGCTCGGCCTGGACCCGAAAGCCCGCCTCGTCGTCCAGACACACATGGGGTCCGGGACCCTTACCGAACCGGTTGAGCGTCACGAAGGGCACCCGAAGCGCCATCAGCTCTTCGAAGAACCCTTCGCAAGGCGCTTCGTCGGCGAAGATCCAGCCGTCCATCCGGCCTTGCCGAATGACGGAGAGGAGCCGGTCGGCGTGGCTGCCTTCGGGCTGCTTCACGAGAAAGAGGCTCGTGCCTCGCCGTTCCGCCGCCTCTTCGGCTCCCTCGACGATCTCGGGAAACACGTAGTTGGTCGTGTGCCGAACCGCCATCGCGATGGCGCCTTTGCGCTGAAGCCGGAGCCCGCGGGCGTAGGCGTTGGGGGTGTAGTCGAGGGCGCGGGCGGCCGCCTCGATCCTCTTGCGCGTGGACTCGGCCACCCGGATATTGCCTCCACCGAGCACCTTGGAAGCCGTCGAAACGTCGACTCCCGCCCGTGTGGCCACATCGCGCAGTGTCGCCATGTCACCCTCCTGATCGTATCACAAAGCCCGCGTGGGGACCGTCGGGGCGATGTCCGTTCGAGATGCCGTCGATGCATCGATAAAGGTCGTAAGGAGATCACGTCTTCCGGCGAACCGGAGGATGGTCGACGCCTTGAAGGCTGAGAAACGAGCCGAGCCAAGGCTCGTAGCGACGCCATCGCGCGACCGACGAGCGATACACCGGCCGACGTGCCTGCCAGCGGCTTGGGGTGCTGATCGTGCCTCGATTCCGTTCGTGCCGAAGACATGCTTCGTCCCAGGGCAGTCCCATAAAATCGACGATCTCGCGGGTTAAAGGACCGGGATCGCTCACCAGCGTCTCGTAGTCGAGTTCGAAAAGCCGGTCGCTCGGCAGGCTCGTCCGCCAGTGATCCATGAAACCGAGGTAGGCCTGGTAGAAGGAGACGATATTCTCCCTCTTGTAGACGAAGTTCGCCGCCCCTCCCAGGAACGTCGAGTAGATCGAGAGACAGGTGTCGAGCGGGCTTCTCCGGATGTGCAGGAACCGGGCTTCGGGAAACACGGCGTGGATCAGCCCGAGGTGCCGGTAGTTCAGCGGCATCTTATCCGTGAAGCGGAGGGACTGGGCTTCCGACACCCGAAAGGCCGTGAGGTAACGCTCGGCGAGAGCGGCGATCTCGGACTCGTCCGGATCTTGCCGCGACCATCGAGGGTGGATCGCGTCGGCCTCCGCGTTCCAGAAGGCGCCCTCGCCGACCGAAACGACGTTTGGGTGCGACGAAACGATTTGGTCGAGGAGCGTCGTCCCCGAACGGATCATGCCCACGATAAAGATCGGCCGAGCGTCCGGAGAGCCGAACGGGCGGACACGGTCCAAAAACGCAGGGGAATACAGGTCGGAGATCAGCTCCGGCTCGCGAGCGGTCCAAGCGAGATCGAACGTTCGACAACTCGGATAGACCCGGTACGCGGCCTCGTTCGCCTCATCGAACGAGCGCATCGCGGACTCGAAGTCGTTCTCCGCCTCGTAAAGCTTTCCCAAGGCGAAGGACAGATGCATTCGCGTCGCGTCGTCGATTCGCGGATCCCCGATGAGCCCGACTGCCGTCTCGAGAATCGGCGTTCCATCGAGGTCGAATCGCCCGGCTTCGACGAGATTTCGGTAAGGCTCCCCTTGGAGTGGCTCAAGGCGCAGGGAAACGCGCAACGCCCTCGCCGAGTCTTCGAACCGACCCTCCTCTTGAAGCCAGCTTGCGTGGCTGTTCGTGGCCGCGACGTTCGTCCCCGAGATCGTTTGGAAAATCGCCTCCGCCTCCTCAAGCCGGTTGAGGCGTCCATAGGCGAGCGCCAACGCCTCGGCCAGGGCAATCGATCCGGGATGCCTCGACCGTCCTTCTTGAAGAATCTCGATGGCCTCGTCCCAACGGGAAAGCCGCTGAAGCTGCTTGAAGAGCTGAAGAAAGTGGGACGGCTTTCCCCGATCCAGTTCGAGCGCCGTTCGAAAGGCCGCGAGGGCCTCTAAACCGCTCCCCCGAAGGCGGAGCGCCATGCCAAGGTTCGAGTGGGCCGCCGGAGAGTCGGGCGCGAGGGAGACCAAGGTCCGGAACGACGCCTCCGCTTCCAACGCTCTGCCCAGCGCGAGTAAGCAGCTTCCGAGAAGGCCGAGGACCTCGACGTCGTCTTCGCGGCGGCCGAGGATCGTTCGAGCGAGAGGAATCGCGTCCTCGAACCGCCCCTGCGCCTTTCGGACCGCCGCCGCCCAGGTGAGGGCTTCGAGGTGGTCGGGCTCGACCTGTAACGCGAGATCCAGCCGTTCCTCGGCTTCTCGGAATCGACCCTGCTTTGCGAGCGCGATTCCGAGGAGCGTCGAAGCCTCGGCGCTTTGGGGATCGTTCTTAAGATAAGCGACGAGACGGGGCTCCGCCGCGGCAAGGCCGCCGTCCGCGACGAGTCGCCGGCACGCCTGAAGCGTTCCCAAGGAGTGAATGGACGATCGATTCAACTCAGCCTCTAAGATCGGACCGGGCGCGGGTGCGTGACGTCCTTGAGATCGAGAAGATGGCCGAGCCACGGCTCGTATCGTCGCCAACGCTGGACCGAGGCCGTGTTGACGGGCTGCCTTGCGGCCCAAAGGCTGGGCGTGCTGACCGAAGATTCGTTCCGCTCGTGGCGCAGAAGAGCGTCGTCCCATTCCAGTCCGCAAAACTCGACGAGTTCGCGCAGAACGGGCTCCTTGTCGGTGACCAGATCCTCATAGTCGATCTCGATCATGCGGTCGGAAGGAACTACCGAGCGCCAATCCTCCATCGTGCGAAGATACTCGCGGTAGTAGTGAACGATGTTCGCCTTGTCGTAGGCGAACTGGGTATCCCTTCCGAGAAAGGTCGTGTACACGGAAAGGCAGGTGTCGAGCGGACTGCGCCGAATATGGATGAACTTCGCTTTCGGAAACGTCACGCTCATCAGGCCGATGTGGTCGAAGTTCGTCGGCATCTTGTCGACGATTCGGCTCCTGTCGCCGGCGGCGTTGC
>CAXUKB010000335.1:0-5046 GCA_964251345.1 uncultured Fimbriimonas sp.
GGAGTGAAGATACGAGGGAAAGGGCAAGAGCGAAAAGAACACTTTCAGACCTGCCTCTTCCTTCTTCCCTTTTCCCTGTAACCTATTCGCCATGCTCGGCGAGCACATGGAACGAGAGATCCGGGAGCAGCCTTCGGCGCTGCGCGCGGCGGACTACGCGACGGCCTTCGCGCCGCTGAAGGGGCGGTCGTTCGACATGATCCTGCTCGCGGCACGCGGTTCGAGCGATCATGCCGCGCTGTTCGGGCGTTACCTCATCGAGATCCATCTCGGCATCCCGGTCAGCCTTGCGGCTCCGTCCGTGCTTACCCGCTATGGCCGGCACGTTCGCTACCCGAACTGCCTCGGCGTCGGCATCTCCCAGTCGGGAGCCGCGCCGGACATCGCCGAGGTGCTCGAGACGCTCCGCGCGGAGCGCCACGCCACCGTGGGGATCACGAACACCGCGGGTTCGCGACTCGCGACTTCAGTCGAGGTTCCGCTCCTGCTCGGCGTGGGGCGAGAGAATTCCGTCGCGGCGACGAAGACCTACGCCGCTTCCCTGCTCGCGATGGTCGAGCTCGTTCGTGCCCTCGGAGCGGACCTGCCGGCGTGGCCGCTTCCCGACGACGCCTGGGTCGATCGTTGCGAAGAAGCGGCACGACCCGCGAGTGGCGCGCTGCTTCGAAGCGCCCCGACGTTCGCCCTCGGCCGGGGCTACGGCTTCGCGACCGCCGAGGAGTCGGCCCTTAAGCTGATGGAGTGCGCGCTCGTGCCCTGCAAGGCCTACTCCACCGCCGATTTCGAGCACGGCCCCAAGGCGCTCGCGGGTCACGGCAGTGCGGCGCTCTCGTTCGCGGGCGAGCGTCCGGGCTTGGCGGAGCAGGGGTGTGAGATCGTGGTCGCTCCCGAGCCGGAGGACGTCCCCGAGGAGTTGCGCCCGCTGTGGGACGTCGTGTTCGCTCAGTGGGTTGCCCTTCACACCGCCCGCGCCAAGGGACTCGACCCCGACGTGGCGAGGCATTTGAGCAAAGTGACGCAGACGAGGTAAGCCTTAGGCATTGGCTTTAGACACCCAGCCTCCGCAAACTTGCTGCCCACCTCGGCAGATCGACCTCGAAGAGGTCCAAGAGAATAGCCAGAGCGTCGCAGACCCCTGGTTATAGCGCATGGTTCCCGTCGATCCCGAAGGTGATCAAAGATAAGGTGCGACCACCTTCGGGGTCGAGCCTAAATAGACCTTCGTTTCCGGAGGTCTTCGACCTTCCGGCTATTCTCTTAAGACAATTGTCCATCCAAGCGAAAAGCTCGCCCATCGTTGCCAATTCGGCGAGTTCCTTGCGAAGGGAAACCGTGTTTCTGAGATCCTTTAACGCGGCCGATGCAAGTTCGCGGACCGGTTCGGGAATGGCCATGGTAGGCTCCATCGTCTGGGCGTAGGCGGCAATCGCGTCGAGAACTCGCCGTGCGCGCGAGGTCTTTCCGTACCCTTTCGCTGCCAGAATGCGGTTCAAGGAGGCGACTCCGGCATCGATCTGCCCCACGCTGAGTTGCGCGCCGCCGTACCAGAACGAGGCTTCGAGAAGGTCGGCGGCGTCGAGAGACTCGATGTCCGGATGGGCGAACAGTCGGTCGCCCGCCCCCACCGCCGCGTCGTAACGGCCAAGCACCAGACCCAAGCTCATGCCCATTTGCGCGACAAGGCGGGCGTCTACCACCGAAACGGTCCACTCGCCACCCTTTCGGCAGCGCGTCTCGAATGGGAACCATCGCTCGAAACGTCTTTCCTCGGCTTCCAACTCGTGCGAGAAATTTTCGGAGAATGCGATTTCTATGCACTCGTCCGCGATTTCTGGCGACGGCTCCCCTCGTCTCATCTCTCCAAATATTGGCTCGGAATCCAGATTGTAGGCAATGGATGCCCCCGATCTGTCATAATTGCGCCTAACACCCCCATGAAGGAAGGCATCCACCCTAAAAACTATCCGGTGCTGTTCGTCGACGGCGAGCATCAGTGGACGGGCATCTCGACCACCAAGCCGGCGAACACCAAGGTCGTCGATGGCGTCGAGTACGGCGTCGTCAACGTCGAAATTTCGTCGTTCACCCACCCCTTCTACACGGGCCAGAAGCGGCTTGTGGACACCGCGGGTCGCGTGGAGAAGTTCATGCGGCGCTACGGCAACCAGAAGAAGTAAGCACCGCTCCGGCGGTCTACAATTGGCGATCGACGCGAGGTCGGTCGCCAATTGTCATTTATCAGCAAGCTCTCGAAGATGCGCCTTCCGATCCTCCTCGCCGCATCCGCTTTCGGTGCCGCGCTCACCTCGATCGGCCTCGCGCACCACAAGAAAGCCGACACCGCTCCGAGGCACAAGGGCGCGAGCCCCGACGCCGGGCTTTACGATCCGGTGGACGGCCTCTTTAAGCGCGGTCCCCACGACGAGCGGACCCTCGCCCTAACCTTCGACGATGGCCCCCATCCCGGCTGCGGCGAGGCGCTCCTCGACAAGCTTCGAGAACTCGACGTAAAAGCGACCTTTTTCGTCGTCGGCGCGCGGGTTAAAGCACGGCCCGATCTCGTTCGCCGGATGCTCGCCGAGGGTCATGAGGTGGGCAACCACACCGAGGATCACCTTCGCCTCCACCAACTGCCCCCCGAAAGGATCGTGGCAGAGTTGCGGGGATGCGAGACCGATGTCCGACGGGCGACCGGCCACTCGATGGCGTTCATGCGGCCGCCTGGAATGCGGTTCACCCCGACCGTTCTCAACGTCGCGCGGTTTCTCGGGTACGTGACGGTCGACGTGAACAACGTCGCGGGCGACTACCCGCCTAACGGCGGGGTGAGCGACCTCACGCCCGAGGAGGCGGAAGCGTACGGGCTTCTGCCCGAGGCGATCGCCGCGAAGGTCGAGCGTCAGTTCAAGCCCGGCACGATCGTCCTGCTCCATGACAATCCGGTGACCCTCGCCGCCCTGCCGGAGATCGTCGCGCAGGCCCGCGCCCAGGGCTATCGCTTCGTCACGACGTCCGAGATGCTCGCGAGCCTGCCCGATCCGGTCCGGGTCGAGGCGAATCCCGTCGTGAGGAAAAGGTAAAGCGCAGAGGAGGGAGTCTCTTTTTCCCTTTCCCTTTTCCCTCATAATTCTTCCGTGACCCTCGCCGCAAATCCGCATCGCACCGCGCTCGCCGAGGCCGACCCGACGATCTTTGGCCTCATTCGGGACGAAGAGGCCAGGCAGAACGCGAACCTCGAGCTCATCGCCAGCGAGAACATCGCGTCGCTGGCGGTTCGCCAGGCGATGGAGAGCGTGCTCACCGACAAGTACGCGGAAGGGTATCCCGGCGCGCGGTACTACGGTGGCTGCGAGGTGGTCGACGTGGTCGAGAATCTTGCCCGCGACCGGGCGAAGGCGCTGTTCGGCGCGGAGTACGCGAATGTCCAGCCCCATAGCGGAAGTCAGGCGAACACCGCAGTTTATTTCACCTTTCTCAAGCCCGGCGACACCGTCATGGGGATGAACCTCTCGCACGGCGGCCACCTTACTCACGGTTCGCCGGTGAACTTCTCGGGCCAGCTCTACCACTTCGTGCCTTACGGCATCGATCCCGAGACGGAACTGCTGAATTACGACGCGATCGCCCAGCAGGTTCTCGAAGTGCGTCCGAAGATGATCACGGTGGGGGCGAGCGCCTACTCGCGCGCGATCGACTTCGCCCGGTTCCGCGAGATCGCCGACACGGTCGGCGCGTTTCTCTTCGCGGACATCGCGCATCCGGCGGGCCTCATCGCGAAGGGGCTCCTTCCCTCGCCTCTCCCGCACGCCCACGTGGTGACCACCACGACCCACAAGACCCTGCGCGGGCCGCGCGGCGGTCTGATCCTGATGGGCAAAGACTTCGAGAACCCGTTTGGCCAGAAGGCGGCGAAGAGCGGACGCACGTTCATGATGAGCGAACTGCTCGACAAGACGGTCATTCCTGGCATCCAGGGCGGCGCGCTCATGCACGTCGTCGCGGCCAAGGCAGTGGGATTCGGGGAGAACCTCACGCCGGACTTCGGCGACTACGCGGCCCGGATCATCGAGAACGCGCGGGCACTCTCGGCGGCGCTCGTGGCGCGCGGCTTCAAGATCGTGTCCGGCGGCACGGACAACCACCTGATGCTCCTCGACCTGCGCAACAAGGACTGGACCGGCAAGGCGGCACAGGCCGCCCTGGACGAGGCGGGAATCACCTGCAACAAGAACGCCGTTCCCTTCGACGACAAGTCGCCGCTGATCACGAGCGGCATTCGCCTGGGAACCCCCGCCGTGACCACCCGCGGCATGGGCGTTGCGGAGATGGATCGAATCGCGGACGCGATCTCGAGGGTGATCGACCGGGAAGATCCGCTGTCGGTTCGCTCGGACGTCCGCGTTCTAACCTCGCGGTACCCGATCCACTAAGCCGTGGTGCCGCCTTCCAGGCGGCACCCTTAAGCGTCGGCCCGGCCTCCCGCCGGGGCCTTTTCGTTAGGCGTCCGCGAGCTTGCGGCCTTCGACGGCGTTTCGTTCGATAAAGCTTTTCCAGTCCTTTGGAACGTCGGAGTCGACGAAGATGGCGTTGACCGGACACTCGGGCTCGCAAAGACCACAGTCGATGCACTCGTCGGGGTTGATGACCACCATCTCGTCCGTCTCATAGATGCAGTCCACGGGACAAACGGTCATGCAGGACTTGTCCTTGACTCCGATGCAGGGTTCGGTGACGACGTACGGCATTGCGGATTTGAATCGTACTCCATCCGAAGAGTTCCCCACCGGGAGAGTCGAAAGTGAAAGGGCTTCGTTTCCCCTGCCGGGGACCCTCGCCCTTATGCTGCTGGAAGGCAAGAAAGGCGTCGTGCTGAACGTCACGAACAAGAACTCGATCGGCTGGGCCATCGCGGACCGGGCCGTCCAGGAGGGTGCCACCGTCGGCGTCGGCGCACAGAACGAGCGACTTTTGGAAGGCGTCCAGAAGCTCGTCGCGGGTCGGGAGCGGCTCGACACGCTCATCGCCGACTTCTCCTTCGAAGAGCAG
>CAXUKB010000335.1:5056-5460 GCA_964251345.1 uncultured Fimbriimonas sp.
TACGACCTTTTGGCCAAGCAAGTCGAGTCGAAGTACGGCAAGCTCGACTTCCTCGTTCACGCTGTGGGCTATGCCCCCAAAGAGGCGCTCGAAGGCCGGTTTATCGACACGACGCTCGCCGACTTCCAGACGGCGATGAACGCCTCGGCCTACTCGTTCGTCCGGCTCTGCAAGACGATGGAGCCGTTCCTCAACGACGATGCGAGCGTCGTGACCCTTTCCTATCTCGGATCGACCCGCGCGATGGGCGGCTATAAGGTCATGGGCATGGCGAAGGCGGCGCTCGAAGCGGCGACGCGCTACTTGGCGATCGATCTCGGCGACCGCGGCATTCGGGTGAACACCGTCTCGCCCGGTCCGGTGCGTACGATCTCCGGCATGGGCGTGCCTGGACTGCGAGACAT
>CAXUKB010000336.1:0-5448 GCA_964251345.1 uncultured Fimbriimonas sp.
AGGCCTCCCACCTGGAGGGGCATCCAATTAAGTCGGCGCCCCCCGGCTAACCGCCGACGCATAGAGACTCTTTTCGGCCGATTCGAACTCGACGGCAAACTGTCCAGTTTCGAAGGGCCCGATGCCCCGTGCTTTCACGCTGGGCTAGACAGCGTGGTGGGCTAGCAATTAAGGTTTAAAAGGGTTTTCGGTAGAAAAACCTTTGCTCCCACCGCTGTCGGACCGGCTTGGGGCCAAGCCTCTACTCCCTTCCGGCGACGATCGGTGGGGGCGTGACCGTCGTTAGGGTTTCGGAGTGCATCGCGTCGCGGGAAGGTGTGAACCGCGGCGGCGCGAAACGCGCGGTCGGCGACCGATGGCGACGGAAAGGCGCGGCCGGCGGCGCCTCCCGCTTGCGAGCCGCGTCGCCGCGAGTCTGCGCGTCGTCGGGTGGAGCTTCGCCCGCCTGGAGCCAACGCCAAGCCGCGACGGCCGCGGCGAAGAACAGAAGGGCGACGGAGGGTTCGATAGGAACGCCGCGCGGAGCGGAAGTCACGTTTCGTAGTGTAGAGCCGGAAGGGCCCTCGCGATTAGGCCCTTTGGCGTATCCTAGGCGTCTCGATGGACGAGATCCCCGCCCCGCCGCCGATCGCCGACGCACCGCCGGTCATGTCGCCGCCCGTGATCGAAGGGCTCCCCGCGAAACCGAAGAACGCCTTTCAGCGGGCGTGGGGCGCGTTCGTGGCCTTCGTCGCGGCGACCTGGAAGTTCGTCTATCCGGTGATCAAGCTCGCGAAGGGCGCGAAGATCCTGCTGACGATGGGCACGATGCTGCTCAGCGTTTGGTACTACTCGCGATTCTTCGGCTGGCAGTTCGGCGCGGGGTTCGTCGTTTGCATTCTGATCCACGAACTCGGCCACGTCTTCGCGGCCTGGCGCGTCGGCATCCCCGTGTCCGCGCCCATCTTTATCCCCGGCTTCGGGGCGCTCATCCTCGGCAAAAGAGCGGGAGACTCGGCCTGGGAAGGGGCGATCGTGGGCTACGGCGGCCCGCTATTCGGAACCCTCGCGGGACTCGCGTGCTGGGGGATCTTCGGCCTGACCGGCAACGCGTTGTTCCTCGGGCTCGCCTTCACCGCGTTCTTGATGAACCTGTTCAACATGACGCCGATCTATCCCCTCGACGGCGGACGGATCACGGCGGCGGTGTCGCCCTATATCTGGATCGCGGGGCTCGTCGGAATGCTGGCGATGACCCTCACCGGCTTTGTGACAAACCCCTTTATCTGGCTTCTCATCATCATGGCGTTGCCAAACATCTGGTCGGGACTTCGCCGTGGCACGATGGACAGCCGGAAACGCACGACGCCGGGGCAGCGGGTGACGGCGGGCGTCGCCTACGTGGGACTATGCGCGTTTCTGCTCTGGGGCATGATGGCGACGTCTCGCTTTCCCTCGGCGCTACGGCGGGCAAACCCGCGTCCTGTGCCCACTCACCGAACGACGCCGGTCGCCTAGGGCGAGGACGTCGTTTCTGAGGGAGGATCGTCAGAATCGTCAAGTGCGGCGAACCTAAGATAGGGGAAAATTATCGGTGGTGACGCCCACCACCCTCGCCGAGCCCCTTCCTTGTCCCGCCCACTGCCCTTCGCAGACGGAGCCCCGTGGGATTTTGCCGCTGCTGATGGCCGACGCTCCGGAACGCGCGAGCGCGCCGTTCGGGATGGTCGGCCTGAGCTTCCGAACCGCGCCGCTCGAAATACGAGGCCGGTTTGCGATCGACGGACGCGCGTTCGTGCGAGAGGCTCGAAACCGAGGGCTGAAGGAGTGCGTGGTGCTCGCCACGTGCAACCGGCTCGAGGTCTACTTTGCGGGCGGCGCGGTCTCGACGGTGGTCGCGATGCTCGCCGAGGCGGCCGGCATGGAGTCGGTCGTGCTAGGCGAACACCTCTATGAGAAAGCGTGCGGCTGTGCGGCGTGCCACGTCTTCCGGGTCGCCTCCGGCATGGACTCCGCGGTACTCGGCGAAACCGAGATCGTGGCTCAGGTTAAGGCCGCTTGGGCCGAGGCCCGTGACGAGGGCATGGTCGGACCGATGCTGGACCTGCTCGTGACTCGCGCGCTGGAGGCCAGCAAGCGCGTCCGCACCGAGACGGAGCTTTGCCGCGCCGTGACCTCCACCGCCTCCCTCGCGGTGCGGACGGTTCGGGAACGGCTCGGCGGCCTCGCGGGGCGGCGGGCCGTGGTTCTGGGCGCGGGGCAGATCGCCCGACGGCTCGTTCTGGAGCTCCGCGACGCGGGCGCGGAGGTGGCGATCGTCAACCGGACCGTCTCGCGGGCCGAGGATCTCGCCACCCTCTCGGGCGGCGGCGCGGAGGCGTATCCGCTCGAGTTTTTGGAGGTCGAGGTTTCGCGTGCCGATGCGGTGTTCGCGGCGGCGACGGTCGCGGCTCCTCTGCTCACCCGCGACCTGATGGCGCGGGCCTCGGCGCGGCGCGGCGGTTGGCCGCTCCCCGTGGTCGACATGGGCGTGCCTCCGAACGTCGAGACGGGCGTGCCGAACGCGATCGATATCGACGCGCTCACCGCGCGGACGGCGGAGGCGGAAGGCGTTCGGCTCTCCGCCCTCGCGCCCGCCCTGACGATTCTCGACGAGGAGCTTGCGCGGTTCCACGCGGCGCTCGCGGCCCGCACGGCGGCCCCGACGATCCGGGCCCTGGTGCAACGGGGCGACGAGATTCGCGCGCGGAACGTGGAGTGGGCGCGCGAGCGGCTTTCCGGCCTTTCCGAGAAGGAGATGCGCGTGGTCGAAGAGATGGCGCGGCGGCTCACCATCGGGCTCCTCGAAGCGCCGATCGACGGACTGAAAGGCGAACTGTCGGCGCGGGAGCACCGTCACGTCGTGGAACAGCTGTTCGGGCTGGAGGCGGGTCGTTAGGCCTTCGGGAAGCAGAGTAGCCGCCGGTTGGTCGCTGCCGGCGCTCGGCTCGATGGTCGGTAAGGGCCAGGCCTCTCTCTTCCGGAGCGCTCGGTGAGGCTTCGTCTCGGCACCCGAGGAAGTCGGCTCGCGATGGCCCAGGCCCATGCGCTGGAAGCTACGCTCAAGGACGCCGGCCATGACGTCGAGATCGTGACCGTGCGAACGAGCGGCGATCAAGGGCACCGCGAGGTGCTCGGCGCGTTCGTGAAGGAGATCCAAGAGGCGCTGCTTCGGAACGAAGTGGACGTCGCGCTCCACTGTCTCAAGGATCTTCCCACGCGGCCGGTGCCGGGACTCGCACTCAGCGCCTACTTGGAACGGGAAGACCCGCGTGACACCCTGATCTCGCGGGGACCGACGTTGAGCGAACTCCCCGAAGGCGCGACCGTCGGTACCGGCTCGCTCCGGCGAACCTCCCAGCTGGCCGCTGCTCGACCCGACTTGCAGTTTCGGCCCCTCATGGGCAACGTGGACACCCGGATGCGTAAGCTCATGGCGGGTGAGTACGACGCCATCGTGCTCGCGATCGCGGGCCTGAAGCGGCTCGGCGTGCTCGACGCATGGGCCGAATCAGAGTACCGGTCCCTCGTCGTGCATCCGCTGGCGCCCGCCGAGATGCTGCCCGCGCCGGGGCAGGCGGTATTGGTCTTGGAGACGCGGTCGGACGACGCGGCGTCGATCGACGCGGTGCGGACGTTGCACCACGAATCGACGCAGGCGGCGTCCGATATGGAACGGATTTTTCTCCATGCGTTCGGCGGCGGCTGTTCCGTCCCGGTCGCGGCGCTTGCGGACGGCAAGGGGCTGGTGGGCCTGGTCGCCTCACCGGATGGCAAGACAGTGTTGCGCGGAACCGGTGCCGATGGCGAGGCCCTTGCCGCCGAACTCGGTTCACGGGGCGCGTTCGAGATCGTTCGGAAGGTGATTCACGACCGAGACGGAGGCGGGGAACATTGATGGCAGCCGAAGAGGGCGCTAATCCTTTTACCCCCGACCCCTCTCCCGCAGAGGGGAGAAGGGAGCTCGAAGGACGTACAATTCTTGTGACGCGCCCAGCGGGGCAGGCGGTGGGTTTAACCGAGCCGCTGGAGGCGTTGGGGGCGACGGTGTTCGCGCTCCCGGCGATCGCGATCGTGCCGCCGGAAAGCTTTGAAGAGCTCGATGCCGCGCTTTACGACGTAGATCGCTTCGACTGGCTCGTCTTCACGAGCGTCAACGGCGTCGAGGCCGTCCGCGCTCGCATGGATGCGCTGGGGCTGAACCGCCGCGCGAAAGGCCGGAAGAGGATCGCGGCGGTCGGGCCGACCACGGCCTCGGCGGTGCGCGAGGCGTTCTACGAGCCGGACGCAATGCCCGAGGCGTACGTCTCCGACGCGGTCGCCGACGCGATGGGAGAGGTGCGGGGGCAATGGATTCTGCTCGCGCGGGCAGACATCGCACGGAAGGAGCTTCCCGAGATCCTTCGCGAACGAGGCGGGAACGTCGAGGAGGTCACGGCCTACCGGATCGTGCGGCCCGACGGAGCGTTCACCCTGCCCGAGCACTGCCCGGACACGATCGTCCTCACCTCGTCGAGCGCAGTCTACGGGACGCGCGACGCCTTGATCGCACAGGGCAAGGGCGACTGGATGCGCCGCGCTCAACTGGCCTGCATTGGGCCGGTCACCGCCGCGACGGTGCGCGACCTTGGGTACGAGGTTGGGCTGATGGCGGAGCGGTACACGATTCCCGGATTGGTGGAGGCGTTGGTTCGGGACGCGCGCGGTTCCGATCCCCTCACCCCTAACTCCTCTCTCCCGGAGGAGAGAGGAGAGGAGATTCTTTATGCCTGATCGATTGCGCCGAACGCGCCGCACCGCCTCGCTTCGCACCCTCCTTCAAGAGACGCGGGTGCGGGCGAGCGACCTCATCTATCCCATCTTCGTCAACGAGTCCGCACGGGAGCCGGAGCCGATCGCTTCGATGCCCGGACAGTCGCGGCTTCCGCTGAGTGCGGTCGGGGCGAAAGTGCGGGAGATCCGGGACCTGGGGGTCGGCGCGGTGCTGATCTTCGGCCTTCCGGGCGAAAAGCACGACGACGCGCGCTCGTCCGCCCGAAAGGACGGCATCGTGCAGAACGCCATTCGCGAGGCGAAAGACGCCGCGCCGGAGTTCGTCGTGATGACCGACGTTTGCGTGTGCGCCTACACCCCGCATGGCCACTGCGGGGTGCTCCGGGGCCAGGAGATCGACAACGATCTTTCGCTGGAGCTGCTCGCCGCCCAGGCCGCGTCGCACGCCGAAGCGGGAGCCGACGTGGTCGCCCCGAGCGCGATGATGGACCGGCAGGTGGCCGCCCTTCGGGCCGCGGTCTCGTCGGAGACCATCGTCATGGCGTACTCCTCCAAATTCGCGTCGGCCTTTTACGGGCCTTTCCGCGACGCCGCCGATTCCGCGCCCACCTTTGGCGATCGGGCGAGCTATCAGCACGATCCCGCCAACCTTCGCCA
>CAXUKB010000337.1:0-5409 GCA_964251345.1 uncultured Fimbriimonas sp.
CGGTGCCCAGCGGCAACCCCGTCGGATCGAAGATCGGAGCGCCCGCATAGAACCGAACGTAGGGCTCGCCCACCACGCCGGGCAAGTCTCGGAAGCGTGGATCGAGACACGTGTCCTCGACCACCAGGACGTCGGGCTGGAGAATCGTGTGGGCACAGATCGACTCGCGGCGGTCGACCCGGTCGATTTTGATCCCAAAGCCGCCGATGACACGCTGATCGAACTCGTCGATCAGCGACACCAACCCGATCGGCGCGCCGGACATGAACGCCGCCTGGCGGGCGAGGCTCGCCATCGGCGCGTCGTTCTCGCGAACGAACGGCTCAAGTTCAAGAAGCGCCGCCAGCCGATCTTCCTCGAAAGGATGCCCGATCGTCGCGGACGCTTGACCGAAGCCAAACCCTCCGTCGTCGAGAGGGGCCCCAAGTCTTGCGTCGTCGCGTCGATCGCTCGAGAACAGATCCGACATGTCCCGCATAGTAAGTACATTAACGCACGAACTCTGTCGATCGTTCGACTAAAACGTATTTGTGCGCAAGAGAGCCGCAATACCGGCCCGGGCACCTTCGCCCGTCCGGCGCCATCTAACCGGACCATGGAGGAGATCCTCATCGTGGGCGCGGGGCCGACGGGTCTGATGGCGGCCGTGTGGCTCGCGGCGAACGGGATTCGGGCGCGGGTCGTCGACCCAAAGCCGGGTCCCACGCCGGAGACGCGGGCGGTGGCCGTGCAGGCGCGGACGCTCGAGCTCTGGGCGACGCTGGGGATCGCCGACCGGGCGTTGGCGCGCGGCCGGCGGGCCGAGGCACTGGACCTTTGGGTCGGCCGCCGGGTCGCGACGCGCATTCCGCTGGGCAAGATCGGCGCGGGCCTCAGCCCCTTCCCGTTCGTGCTTATCTTGCCTCAGAGCGACACGGAGGCTCTGCTCTACGAACGTCTTCTAGAACTCGGGGGCAGGGTCGAGTGGGGCGTCCGGGTGGACGCCGTCGAGGGAAACCGTGTCACGATGGCCGGCGAGACGGCCGAGTTCCGCTTCGTTCTCGGCTGCGACGGCGCGAGCAGCGCCGTGCGCAAGGCGACGGGCTTCGGATTTCCAGGCGGCACCTACGAGGGTCGCTTCTTCGTCGCCGACGTCGACGCCTCGGGCGGAGTGGTGGCGGACGAGATCAACATCGCGCTTTCGGAGCGCCAGTTCCTCGGGTTCTTTCCGCTCAAAGACGAGAATCGCTACCGCATCGTCGGGCTTCTTCCCCCGGGCGTCGACCCGGAGACGGCGACGATCGACGCCGTCCGGCCAGAAGTCGAGCGGCGCATGGGCGCCCGAATCGACCGGACGCGCTGGTTCTCCGTTTATCGGGTCCACCACCGGGTGGTCGAACACTTTCGCAAAGGGCCGCTTTTCCTCGTGGGCGACGCGGCGCACGTCCACAGCCCCGTGGGCGGGCAAGGGATGAACACGGGCCTCGGCGACGCGGCGAACCTCGCCTGGAAACTCGTGGAAGTGCTTCGCCACGGAGCGGACGAACGCCTGCTCGACACCTACGAAGCCGAACGCCGCCCGTTCGCCCTCTCGCTCGTGCGGACCACCGACCGCGTGTTCGAGGTCTCGGTGAGCCCGTCGCCCCTCGCACGCTTCGGTCGGACGCGTGTGCTGCCCGTGCTCCTCTCCTCCGCCTTGCGATCCCCGGCCCTGCGTCGCCTCGCGTTTCAAACCGTGTCGCAGACGCGGCTCAACTATCGTAAGGGGCCGCTCGCCCAAGGGGACCTCGGCCGGATCCGGGCCGGCGATCGATTGCCGCCCTACTCCGGCGATGGCGCGCGGCCCGACCGCTGGCGCCTCGTGGTCGCCCCGGAAGCGCCGGAAGGGGCCTCCGCTTGGTGCGAGGCGCGGGAAATCGAACTTCGGACGATTCCGCAGGGCGCGCTCGCGCTTCTCGTTCGCCCCGACGGCTACATCGGCCTCGCCGCCACTCGGTTCGATCCCGAGGCGTTCGATCGGTACCTCAAGGAGCGTGTGGGACGACCTCTCGGGCGGGCGGCTACGCTTCCTTGAGCACCCGAACGACATGAAGGGCGTTGCCGCGCTTCACGTACGCGATGAGACGGCCGTCGTGGCTGACGGCACGGACGTGGACGCCCATCGTGTCGAGGTCGGGGCGGCGGCGGCCCATGTCGGGAAACCGGGCAAGATCCTCGCATCGCTCGAGGAGGGTTTCCAGGCACCCGACGGCGAGCGACTCGCCCAGCCTCGCCGTCGCTTCGTCAAGGTACTCCAAGAGATCGGTCTGGGCCGCCGGGGTGTGGACGAGGCGGATCATCGCCATGCCCCTCGGCGGCTCGCCTGACGGACGATGTCCTCCGGAGTCACGACGACGCTGCGTCCGGCTAAGGCTTCTTCCACCCCGAGCGCCACCGCCCGCCGGAGCGGACAGGCCGCCTCGCGGGCCTCGAACTGCCGCAAGGCGGCCTCGATCAGCTCGGACGCCGAGACGTAATGTCCGCCGTCCACGAGACGACGGACGTAGCGCTCACGCTCGATCGAAAGACGCACCTCCACGAGGGTCTATTTCCGCGATCCGCCTTCCGCAAGGGCAGGAGTTTCTACGGAGAAGGCGTCGAGTGGCGAGAGTCTCCCAAAGACCTAGGAGGGTGTAGAGAAACGATCTTTCGGCGTTGGTGCGGCAGGGCTTGCCCTGCCGGAGGATGCTGTCTTTCGCTCGCAAGCGGCGTGTCGCGAGCCTTTCGCAGGGCAAGCCCTGCCGCTACGGTTCATCTTTCGACAAGCTCTAAGAGAGCGTGTCTAGAAATGAGATCGTGCGGCAGGGCTTGCCCCAATCTCTCTCCTTCCGTGGTTTAGGGATCGCATGTGGAATTGGAGACTGGGGAGAGGGTGGGACGTCACCCCTTCTTCTCGCTCCGTCTCGCCGGAGCGAAGGGTCCGCCGAGGGGCACGACGCAAAAGCGCCGCGATCCTCGTCTGGCGTCGTGCCTCAGGGGGAGGGGATCGAGAGCCAACCCCGTGGGAAGTTTCGAGTGCGAAGTGAAGGCTCTTCCGGAAACTCCCACTCCCCGTTCGCCACTCCACACCTCCCGGACTCTCGATTCCCCATCCCCTCGGCAACGAGGCCGGCTTCTCCGAAAACCGAGTGACGCTGAGGCTTGTCCTGCGGGAGCCTCTCGAGAGGAAAAGACCCCTTGTCGGCGCAGCCCACCCAATGCCCGCCGAGCGCCTTTTTCTTTCGATCCGCTCCCGCCCTTCTCGGCGATGGTTCGTATCGATTGGCGTTTATCGCGTAACCTACGCCGTCCTGGCACGTATTTCAGTCGTGAGGACCACACACCATTTCGGGGCCATGACGGCCCTGCTCCTCCTTCTGGCCGGTTGCGGCGGGGGCGGCCACGGCGGCGGCTCGGTGGGCCGCGGGGAGGTCACCGGGCTCGTCGTGGACGGCGACGGCAATCCCGTGCGGGACGCGACCGTCGCCGTCGGCAGTCGCCAGACGGTGAGCGACTCCGCGGGGCGCTACGTGCTGGGCGACGTCGCCGCCGAGGACGTCAACGTTAAGGCGCAGGCCACCATCGCCGGCACGAAGTATTACGGCCAGAACCTCGGCCGCGTGTACCGGGACGAAAGCACGCCGAACGTGATCGTCGCGCTCTATCCTTCGAGCCAGATCGTGCGCCTGACCGGTCAGGTCCGCGACAGCGGCGGCCACGTCCTGAGCAACGTCGTCGTCACCGCCCGTCCCACGAACACCGGCCTCCGGACGGGCGCGAGCGCGGTGACCGGAAGCGACGGTTTCTACACCCTCGACGGACTCGCGGAGAACGTCGAGTACAAGGTCGTCGCCAGCGCCCAGGGCTACGGCGACGACAGCGCGGTCGTGACGTTCACGACGACGGACGACCGCAGCCAGGACTTCGTGGCGAAGAACCTCACGACCGCCGCGCCGGACGTGCCGACCGGCCTCTTCGCCCTGGCGTACACCACCCCCGGCGACTTTTCCGCGAAGTCGAAGGGCACCGCCGCCGCGCGTTCGGCGGTGTACGAAGGCGTGCGCCGCCTGCGCGACCCCAAGCGCGCGGCGCGGAAGACGACGCTCAAGGCCCGCGACACGAGCTCCGGCAGCCCGATCTCGATCGATCTGACCTGGAACGAGTATCCGCTCGACCCGGCGGTGCGTCCGAACGGCTTTATCGTCTACCGAAACGAGACGCCCGCCCTTGGCAACGGCTACCTCTTGTCCGACCCTCAGGCCTCTCTGTTCTCCGACAGCGACGTCAACCTGCTCGTCGGCACGACGTACACGTACCAACTCGTCGCGGTGAGCACGGGCTTTGCCGCGGACACCGCGGTGGGCCGAAGCGCCGCCAGCGCCGCCGTGTCGGCGGTCCCGCTGGACGACCTGTTCCTCAACGACTCGAACGGGCGCACCCTGAGCTGGACCGCCGTGTTGGGCGCGACGTCCTACACCGTGTACGTCTACGGCGACTACCCGACGGTGGACTCCGCAACCGCTCCCGTGGCGACGATCACCACGTCGGGCACCAGCACGACCCTCGACGCGACGGCCGTCCCCTCGGGCCACACCTACTACTATCTCGTGGTCGGCGCCCGCACCGCCGACGCGACGACGAACAGCGCGGACACCTTCACCGAGGTTCGCTCGCTGGCGCTGTAATTCGAGGAAGGGTTCCCCTTGGCGAGGCACGGGCCAGGGGGAACCGAGGGGCTAAAACGTGCGAGGTGCGAGGTCGGCCAAACCTCCGCGAACCTCTTTCCTTCTTCCTGCCCTGTGGGTCCCAAGAAGACGGATCGCCGCTAAGCGTTCAACACACCGTAGAGGCGCGGAGACGCTGAGGACTCGCAGAGAGCCCAACCACCAACCACCAAAAGGCATACTCTCCGTATGTCCCCCCAGGAACTCCTCGCCAAACACCTGACGATCGCGTCGGCGACGCCCTCGCCCGAGGAAGCGGCGGCGATGTACGCCGACGGGGTGACGATGGAGTTTCCCTTCGCCCCCGAGGGCCACACGCGGCGGCTGGACGGACGGGACGCGATCCTCGCGTACTTCGGCAAGATCAAGACGTTCGCCGACGATTTCCGGCTTGGCGAGCCGTCGGTGGTCGAAACGCCCGATGGCTTGATCGCGCGGTACGAGGGTTCGTCGACCTTCAAGGAGTCGGGCCTTCCCTACGCCCAAGAGTACATCCTCTATATGACCGTCGAAGGCGGCCGCATCTCGCGGATGACGGAGTATTACGACGGACAACGCGTCCTGCGCGCGCTCGGCGAGCTGTGAAGACGAGCCTCGACCACTGCGTCGTCCACGTTTCGGATTGGGATCGCAGCAACGCCTTCTACCGCGACGTCGTGGGCGCGGAGGTGGTGGCGCGCGGCAAGGG
>CAXUKB010000338.1:0-5360 GCA_964251345.1 uncultured Fimbriimonas sp.
GATCCGACCGACGCCAGCACCGACCACACGCGCGAAGACGTGCCGATCGTCCTCTGGACCCCTGGCCTTTCGGCACAGCCGCTTGGGGACACCGATGGATTCGACGCCATTGCGACGACGGTCGCCGCCTGGCTCGGCATCGATTGGCGCGCGGGCGTCGACTTGCTCCAACCCTCTTCCTAAAGAACTCGCCGACAAGGTCTAATTTAACGATGAATCCTCTCCGCTTCGGGATCGTCGGCGCGGGCGCGATTTCGGGTGCCCATGTGCGAGCCTTACGCAGCTTGGCGGACAAAGCGGAATGCATTGCCGTCGCGGACATTCGGCCTGAGGCCGCGCAAACTCTCGCCGGAGCAGTCGGAGCGAAGGCCTACGACTCCCTTGAGGCGATGCTCGCGGCGGAATGGCTGGACGTCGTCGACCTCTGTACGCCGCCCGACGTTCACGCCTCAGGCGCGGTCAAGGCGATGCGCGCGGGATGCGACGTGATCGTCGAGAAGCCCGCCGACGTTAGCGTGGCGGCGACCGACCGGATCATCGCCGCAGCGCGGGAAACCGGGCGAAAGGCGACCGTCGTCTCCCAGCATCGCTTCGATCCCGCAACCCTCGTCGTGAAGAAGGCCATCGACGATGGACGCCTGGGGAAGCTCACCCGCGTTGCCGCCCAAGTGCGATGGTGGCGGCCGCAAGAGTACTTCGACGCGGTGCCTTGGCGCGGAAGCCTGGCGGTGACCGGTGGCGGCGCGCTCATGTCTCAGAGCATCCACACCCTCGATCTGATGGTGTGGCTGATGGGCGACGTGGAGGAGGTGTTCGCCTATTCCGCGACCCTCTCGCACGAGCACATCGAAGTGGAGGACCAACTGGTCGCGACGGTCAAGTTCCGAAGCGGGGCGCTCGGCCTTCTGGAAGCGAGCATCGTCGCCTACCCGGGCCTCTCCGCACGAATCGAAGTGTCGGGGGATCGCGGGAGTGCGACGGTCGACGCCGACCGACTCGCCTACTTCCACGCCGCGGCCCTGGGAGAGACCACCGGTCCCTACGGTCTGCCCGGCGACACCAACCGCGCCGATATCGAAGCGCCTCCCGCCGCAGATGACGCACACCCCGACCCGGCAACGCTCGCCGGCGCCCATGCCCTTCAGATCTCCGACTTCATCGACGCTATCCGCGAGAATCGATCGCCCTTCGTGACTCTGGAGGACGCCCGCGCGACGATGGCCGTGATCGAGTCGATTTACGAATCCGCGCGCACCGGAAGGCCGGTGCGCGCGTGAGCGTACGCTTCGCGGTGATCGGCGTCAATCACGGCCACATCGACGGCATGGTCGGCCATCTCTTGCGCGCCGGCGCCGAATTCGCCACGTGGTACGCCCCGGAGCCGGAGCTTGCCGCCGCGTTCGGCTCCCGGTTCGATGGAATGCCGGGCGCCGACGGCGAAGCGCAAATCCTGGAGGACGACTCGATCGATCTCATCCTCTCCGCGTCGATCGCTTCCGACCGGGCGCCGCTGGGCGTACGCGCGATGCGTCACGGCAAAGATTTCATCGCCGACAAGCCAGGGATGACGAGCCTTGCTCAACTTGAGGAGGTCCGGCGCGTGCAGGCCGAGACAGGCCGAATTTACTCGATCTGCTTCTCCGAGCATTACGACAGCGCCTGCACCGTCGAAGCGGGACGGTTGGTTAAAGCCGGAGCCATCGGCCAAGTCGTGCAAACCCTTGGCCTCGGTCCCCATCGGACGAACCCGGCGGGGCGGCCCGAGTGGTTTTTCGATCGCGCACGTTACGGCGGCATTCTGACCGACATCGGATCGCACCAAGCGGAGCAGTTTCTCTTCTTCACCGATTCGATCGAAGCGGAGGTCGTCTCCTCGACGGTCGCGAACTACCGCTACCCGCAGTTTCCCGACCTGGAGGATTTCGGCGAGATGACCCTCTGCGGCGACGGCGGCCATGGCTACGTTCGGCTCGACTGGTACACCCCGGATGGTCTCTCCACCTGGGGTGACGGACGCTTAACGATCCTGGGAACGGAGGGTTATCTTGAACTTCGAAAGTATGTCGACGTTGCACGGCAAAGGCGGGGCGACCACCTGTTCCTCGTCGACAAGGATGGGGAGCGCTACGTCGATTGTGCGGGAATGGACCTGCCCTACGGCCGCCAGATCGTCCACGACGTGCAGCATCGGACGTGGACACATACGCCGCAGGAGCGGACCTTCCTCGCGATGGAGCTCGCGCTTCGGGCCGAGGAAAGGGCGACACGATTGGGAAATCTCGACGCGATCTCTATTCAGACCCCTCAGTCAACTTCTTGAGCGCGAGAAGTTCTAAGATGTGGTTCTGATCCTTAGGACGATTGGCGGCTCGCTTCATGCGGATGAGGTCGTCGATCGATGCTACTCGGATAGGATGACCGAAGAGCTCGATGTCGATGCCTCGCTCCTTGAGGATCGCGTATGACTCGACGCCCGGAGTTTCGCCGAGCAGATCGAGCGAGCCATGATCGGTGAGTAGCGTCAGAATCGTCGCTCGGCTAACCGTTTCCGCGTCCCAAAGGTACGGAAGATCCTGGGGCCATTCTTCAGGACGAGGATGCTCTTCAGCGAGAGCCTGCGCTATTCTTCTCGCATTGTCTTTCGTGCGCGAAATCGCAAAATCGATGTCCGTGGTCACGTGATCGGAGCCGTGAGCCGTCATGGCTAAGCCGCCGACGAGAACAAAGTCGGCTTCGGCATCGACCATGAGCCTAAGGAGTAGAGCGAAGTCCGGCGTTGTACGCGGCACGTCTCACCTCCATTACTACCTCAAGGTGTCGCTGGAGTTTTTCTATTCTTTCCGTCGGAGACAATCTAAGGTTTGCGCGGAGGTGGGCAAGATCGATACCATTCTCATCCTGCTCACCCCATTTTGGTCGGGCCGCCAGCCACTCGTCTTGGAATCTCCGAGCCTCTTCGGGAGTCATGCGTTCGTTTCCTTCCGTGTGACCCTCAGATCTGTAGGATCCGAGGGCTACCTGACACTTAGTAGTGCCAGTCGACGTTCGTGACTTTCTTTGCCTGGGCTTCGATGTAGTTTCGCCGCGGCTCGACTTTGTCGCCCATGAGTCGGGAGAACATCTGCTCGATCTCCATTTCAAGCTCGGGGTCCATCTTGATCTGTACGAGCTTGCGGTTGGCCGGGTTCATGGTCGTCTCCTCCAACTCGTCGGCATTCATCTCGCCGAGTCCCTTGAACCGGGTGACGGTCGGGTCCTTCTTCTTGCGGTGCTGCTTGATGAGCGCGTCCCGCTCCTCGACGCTTGAGGCATAGTAGCGCTCGTTGTTGCCCACCTTGACGACGAACAGCGGCGGTTGCGCGAGGTAGATGTTGCCCGCGTCCATGAGAGGCTTCATGTAGCGGTAGAAGAACGTCAGAAGCAGCGTTCGAATGTGCTCGCCGTCCACGTCCGCGTCGGTCATGATGATGATCTTCGCGTAACGAAGCTTCGTGATGTCGAAGATCGGCTCGTCCTTCTCCTTCGTGGCGCGTCCGTAACCGCCATTGCTCCCGTTAAGCGGCTTTTTCGGCGACTCGGTCACGACCATCTCGAACGCTTCGGAGTCCGCGTCCTCCTCCTCGGCGCGCACCGCCGAGGATTTGCCCATCGAGAGATCGATCCCGACGCCGAGGGCGGCGATAAGCGACTTGATCTCCTCGTTGTCTAGCGCCTTGTCGAGGCGGGCGCGCTCGACGTTAAGGATCTTGCCGCGGAGCGGCAGGACGGCCTGGGTCTGGCGGTCGCGGGCACCCTTCGCGGATCCGCCGGCCGAGTCGCCCTCGACGAGGAACAGCTCACAGTCGTCGCGATTCTTGGAGATGCAGTCCGTGAGCTTGCCGGGCAGGCCGAACGAGTCCATCGCGTTGCCGCGCCGAATGTTCTCCGCCGCTTTGCGCATCGCCTCACGGGCACGCTGCTCCTGAATGCCCTTTTCGATGATGTATTTGGCCGGCTTCGGATTCTCTTCGAGGAACTGGGTCAGACCGTCGCCGACGAGTGAATTGGTCAGGCCTTGAACTTCGGGCGTTACGAGCTTGACCTTGTCCTGCGAGTTGTAGCTTGGATTTTCAAGCTTCAGCGAGATGACCGCGGTGAGGCCCGCCATGATGGCGTCCGAGGAGAGGTTCGTGTCCTTCTCCTTGAGGAAGTTCATCCGTTTGGCGTAGGCGTTGATGACGCGTGTCAGGGCCATCTGGAATCCCGACACGTGCGTCCCGCCGTCGGGGTTATGGATGTTGTTCGAGAACGCGAGGACCGTCGTACCGAAGCCCTCGTTGTACTGAAACGCGATCTCGACCTCGGTGTTCTCCCGCACGCGGCGGAAGTAGATGATGGGGGTGAGCGTCTCCTTGGAGTCGTTCAGGTCCTCGACGAGCTGAGGGATGCCGCGCTCGAAGTAGTACACCTCGTCGTTGTCGGGCGTCTGCTCGTCCGTGAAGGTGAACCGAACCTTCGCGTTGAGGTAGGCCAACTCCTTCATGCGCGTCTTGAGGATTGGCACGTCGTACTCCGTCGTGGAGAGGACGGTGTCGTCCGCCAGCCACCGCTGGGCGGTCCCGGTCTCTTCGAGGGGCACCGTGCCGATCTCCGTCACGTCGCTCACGGGAATACCCCGCTCAAAGCGGATCCGGTAGACCTTGCCATTGCGGCGGACGGTGGACTCCATCCACGACGAAAGCGCGTTGGTACACGAGACGCCGACGCCGTGGAGGCCGCCCGAGGTCTTATAGCCGGACGACTCGCCGCCGAACTTGCCGCCCGCGTGAAGCACGGTCATAACGACCTGGAGCGCGGACACGCCCATCTTCTCGTGCTTGTCGACGGGAATACCGCGGCCGTTGTCGCGCACGCTCAGGGAGTTGTCCGCGTGCAGCACCACGTCGATGGTGTCGCAATGACCCGCGAGCGCCTCGTCCACGGAGTTGTCGAGCACCTCGCGGAAAAGCTGGTGGAGGCCGCGTTTGCCGTTGTCGCCCACGTACATTCCGGGCCGCTTACGAACCGCCTCAAGCCCCTCCAGGACCTGGATTTGCGAGGCGTTGTAATCGCCCTCGACCTTGCTGGAGATCGCGTCGATATGCTCGAGTTGATCGTTGTTCTCGGGAAGGTTGTCTGCCATGGTTGCGCGGTTATCCAGGTCCTTCTGGAACCTAAAGGATACCTCTTATACATACGTCCGTCTGGCAGTCCACGCCTCGTCCGCTTCGTCGTTTTCACGCGACTTATCGGCTTGGACGCTATAAAGACTCACCCGAGAAAATTGACAAGGGAGTTGACCGTGGCGCGAGA
Source organism: uncultured Fimbriimonas sp. (assembly GCA_964251345.1). Lineage (GTDB taxonomy): Bacteria > Armatimonadota > Fimbriimonadia > Fimbriimonadales > Fimbriimonadaceae > Fimbriimonas. The sequence continues at coordinate 5,332 of CAXUKB010000338.1, forward strand.
AGTCGTCTCTCTTCTATCCAGTTCGTTGC
>CAXUKB010000339.1:0-5295 GCA_964251345.1 uncultured Fimbriimonas sp.
ACCCGCTGACCAAGAACGGCCTGGAGCAGTTCACCAGCGACTGGCAGAAGGGCGGCCTGCACATCCTCGAAGAGGTCAAGCAGCAAGCCGGGACGCAGTAACGTGAACAGGGTGATGTTTGGTGGGTGAGGATGAGGGCCTCACCCACCAAACATCACCCACCCGCCATCTCCGGAGGGGAACCCTCCGCCGCCGCAGGTAGCCTTAGGACACGATGTCCGACCTGCGCACGCGTAGCATCAACACCATCCGAGGGCTTTCCCTCGACGCCGTCGAGGCCGCGAAGAGCGGCCACGCGGGACTTCCCCTCGGGATGGCCGCCGCCGCGTACGCGCTCTGGTCCAAGCACCTCAAGTTCGACCCGAGCGACCCCAAGTGGATCGACCGCGACCGGTTCATCCTCAGCGCGGGCCACGGCTCGATGCTCCTCTACTCGCTTCTTCACCTCACGGGCTACGACCTGCCTCTGAGCGAGCTCAAGCGATTCCGGCAGCTCCACTCCAAGACACCGGGCCATCCTGAGAACGTTCTCACCCCCGGGGTCGAGATGCCCACCGGCCCTCTCGGCCAAGGCGTGGCGACGAGCGTGGGCTTCGCGATCGCGGAGGCCTACCTTGGCGCGACCTACAACCAACCGGGTCACACCGTCATCGACCACCACACCTACGCCATCTGCTCGGACGGCGACATGATGGAAGGCGTTTCCGGCGAGGCGGCCTCGCTGGCGGGCCACCTTGGGCTGGGCAAGCTCATCTGGCTCTACGACGACAATGGCATCTCGATCGACGGCTCGACGGACATCGCCTTCACCGAGAGCGTCGAAACTCGCTTCCGGGGCTACGAGTGGCACGTTCTTCGGGTTCGCGACGGCGAGGACGTGGAGGAGGTCGACCGCGCGATCACCGAGGCGAAGGCCGAGACGTCGAAGCCCACCCTCATTATCTGCAAGACGGTGATCGGCTACGGCTCGCCCAAGCTCGCGGGCACGAGTAAAGCCCATTCCAATCCCTTTGGGCCGGACGAGCTCAAGGCGACGAAGGAGAACCTCGGCATTCCGCTCGAACCGACGTTCAACATCGATGCCGACGTCAAAGCCGAGTACGAGTCGTTCGGCAAGAAGGGTGCCGAGGCGCACGCCAAGTGGCAAAAGGCGATGCACGATTACGCGGGCGGCTTCCCCGAGGACGCGAAGCTCCTCCGCGGGATGATCGCGGGCGAGTACGGCGACGACTGGCTGAAGGATCTTCCCAAGGTGGCGGACAAGGTCGCGACCCGCAAGGCGAGCGAGACCGTCATCAACGGAATCGCCAAGGACCTTCCCTGCCTCATCGGTGGCTCCGCCGACCTTACGGAGAGCAACCTCACCCATCAGAAGGGCTTCGTCGACTTCCAAAAGGCGACCCCGAGCGGCAAGAACATCAACTTCGGCGTCCGCGAGTTCGCCATGATGTGCGCGGTGAACGGCATCAACTTCCACGGCGCGACCCGTGGCTACGGAGCGTCGTTCCTGGTGTTCAGCGATTACTGCCGCGCCGCGATCCGCCTCGCCGCCCTCGGCGAGACGCCCTCGATCTTCGTGTTCACCCACGACTCGATCGGCGTGGGCGAGGACGGCCCGACTCACGAGCCGATCGAGCAGATCACCTCGCTCCGCGCGATTCCGAACCTCAACGTCATCCGTCCCGCCGACGGCTACGAGACGGCCGCCGCTTGGAAGTGGGCGGTGCAGTCGCACGAGACGCCCACCCTTATGGCGCTTTCGCGCCAAGCCCTGCCCGCGCTGACGCCCGACGACGTTCTGAACCATCCGCTCCAGAAGGGCGCGTACGTGCTTCAGGACTCGCCCGACGCCAAGGTCATCCTCATCGGCACCGGCAGCGAACTCCAGCACTGCGTCAAGGCGCGTGAGACCCTCGAAGCCGAGGGCATCGCCACGCGCGTCGTCTCGATGCCCTCTTGGTTCCTCTTCGCGCTACAGCCGCAGGAGTACCAGGACTCGGTGCTTCCCAAGGGCACCCCGAAGGTCTCTGCCGAGGCGGGCTCAACCCTCGCGTGGCCGCGCTACAGCGACGCCCAGGTTGGCATCGACCGCTTCGGCCTCTCGGGTCCCGGCGACGAGGTTATGAAGGAGTTCGGTATCAACGCCGAGGCCGTCGTCGAGAAAGCGAAGGGCCTTCTCTGACGTGGCCAGACTCTCCTGGGTCTCGCCCTCTTTTCGTTCGGCGAGACTCGGGAGAGTCTCGCCACGCTAGAGATTCTTCTTGAGGAAATCCACCGTGCGGCGCCAGGACTCTTCCGCCGCCGCACCTTCATCGGTGAGATCCTTCGCCTTGGGGTCGCCTGAAACGATCCCATAGAGGCGCGGCGGAAAGTCGCCCGGGCCGGAGATCTGATGGCCCGCCGTTGGAAAGACGACCGCCTCGACCCGATCCTTCCGTCCGGCCTTCGCCATCCGGCCGACGAGCCGCCGGATCTGGGCTCCCGAAGCCCACGTTTCGTCGCGATCGCTCCCGAGAAGGAGAAAGCGGGCCTTTGAACGTCCGATAGGAATCTCGGCCGCCTTGGCCTCCGCCGGATGATCGCGGCGGGAGCGCTCGTAGCGTTCGGTGTTCACCCGGTAACGCCCAACCTCAAGCGGGTAGAGCGGAATGTAAGGTAGCGATTTCCCGCCTAGGCTCCACGACGAAGTTCCGGCCTCGCCGCCCTCCCCGCGATAGCCCTCCCAAACAGCGTCCGACGGCACGACGGCGACGACCGCCTCGACCCAGTCGTACGTCGACGCGGCGAGCACCGCAAACTCCGCGCCCTTCGACACGCCGTAGAGACCCAGCCGGTCGATGTTCGCCTCGGGACGCCCGGCAAGCCAATCTCGGGCGCGGACGATCGTCTCGACGGGAATGTCGGCGTGCGAGGTCGGCACCCCGGGAATCGCCCGGCCGGGATAGGCGAAGTAGTTCACCGCAAAGGTGGCGAAGCCCGCCTCGGCGAACTCTTCGGCTCGCTGATGGGCGCTCTCGGCGGAGCCTCCCTCGCTGCCGTGGAGCGAGATCACCACCGGTCGCCGGCTCGCCCCTTTGGGGCAGGCAAAGACGCCGTCGAGTCCAACCTCGTGAACGGCCAGGTAGGCGACGTCGGGCGAGGCGACGACCCGGAAGGAACCCGAAGCGACCGCTCGCCCCTGTTCCTCAAGGACGAGGAACGTTCGTCCGAGGCTGCCCTTCGGCGGCGTAAAGGCGACCTGCCGCGCGTAGACCGGAATCGCGGGATCGTCGGCCGGGTATTGCGACCAGAGCAAGGCAAGGCCGCTCGCCCGTCGGTAGGAGCCGCGCCGGGGCGTGGCCGCATCCACGTCGATCCCGTTCCGTCCGGCCCTAAACTCCGCCCAGCCGTGCATTGCCACATCCACAGATCCCTTGTCGGTGTACTTGGGCAAGATCCGAAACGAGTGAACGATCGCCGTCGTGCCCTTCGGCAGCCCGTCGATTCGGAGGCGCAAGGGAGCGCCTTCAAGGACGGTGGCATCCCGTCCGGCATCGAGGCCAACGCCACCCATCGACAGGATCGGCGCCGCGAGGATCGAAAGAACGGGAAGCACAAGGTCCAGTGTGAGCCTCCCCAAGCCCGATTCGATTTCGTTATTCTGGCAAGTTGAAGTCGGCCACGAGGGTCCGGAACGTCCGTCCGCCGAGGCGCGTCGCGGCGGACGCAAGCGCCGAATCGCTCGCGAATCCCGTTCGGAACGCGACCTCCGCCATGCTCATCGCGGGACGCGACCGAGCGAGCCGGGTCGCGCGACGCAGACCTCGGTACCCGACGAGAAAACGGGGCGAAACGCCGGTGGACCTCTTCATTCGCCGAAGCCACTGCTCGTAGGAGTAGCCTTCCGACGCGGCGATATCGACGAACGAAGGCGGTCGGACGGTGCCAAGGCGCGTGATCGAGCGTCGAACCATCGGGTCGAAAGGGGCTCTCGATATCCGGGCGAGAGACTGCAAAAGCTCGGCCTCACTTTCGGCCCGCGAAACCCTTCGCCATCCGGGGCCTAAGGCATCGAGCGGAACGGAAGGTCCGTCGGTCCAAGCTAACGCATCCGATCCGAACCACGCTCCGACCGCCTCGGGACGAAGCCGAAGCAGCGTCAAAGGGTCCCGATTGGCACCTGCGGTGAGGCGACTCGTCCGACAAGCGGGCTGGAGCCGCGGAAGGGACATCGGCGACCAGACGATCTCGAATCCTGGGTCGGCGGTGAGAAGCACCGGCTCTCCGGGGAATTCGGGAGTCCAACGGGCGAGCGAGGAGAATCCGTCCCGCAACGCTTCGGGCGGCACTTCCGATCGGTACACCGATTAGAGAACGACGGCTCGGTCGTCGGCCCGCCGAACCGTGAGGTTCGTGCCAAGCCAGAACTCCGCGATCGCGGCCACGTTGCGCTCGTAATCCTCGGGGTCGACGGGCTTCAGGACGCACGAGTTGGCGCCCGCCTCGCGAGCGCGCTCCACCACTCGGCCGTCGGAATTGCCGGTTAGCACCACCACGGGCACCATGGACATCGCGCCGTTCTTGCGGAGCGTTTGAAGCAGATCGAGCCCCGAACCGCCGGGCATCTGATGGTCGAGCAGGACCAGCGAGACCTGAGGCGCGGTGTTCAAGTATTCCAGCGCACCGTCTAAAGTGGTCGCGACGTGAACCTCGAGAGGTTGCCGCCAGCGACTCAAGAATCGCGTCGTCAGGCGCGCGTCGTTCGCGTCGTCTTCCACCACCAGCACGTGTCGAATGGCCGTCATCCCTCCGGTCGCCCCTAAGGGCTGCGTTTAGTATGCCCCATCTTCTTGCGGACGGAAGGACAAAAAAGAAGGGGTCCGTTCTGTGAACGGACCCCGCGGGGGATTACGCGATTGTGCGTCGATCTTACGCGGTGTAAGCGTAGTTCTCGGTGCCGAACAGCTCGCGATCGGCTTCAAGTTGGTGGCGCAGACCGAGTCGAGCGCGGTTGAGGCGGCTCTTTACCGTTCCGATCGGCAGGTTCATCTGGTCGGCGATCTCCTCGTAGGAGAGCATGTCGACGTGGAACATCGTGATCATCTGCTTCTGGTACTCGGGCAGATTCTCAACGGCGGAGGCAACGGCACGGCCGCGCTCGGCCCGCTCGGCCTCTTCGTGGGGCGTCTTGCCGTCGGCTTCGAGCTGTCGCTCTAGGGCGCCATCCTCGGTCTGGAGCGAAGCATCCAGGCTGACCGTCGGGCGACTGCTCGACTTTTTGCGCATGTCGAGGAAGCAGTTGGTGAGAATGCGGTA
>CAXUKB010000340.1:0-5269 GCA_964251345.1 uncultured Fimbriimonas sp.
GCGCTCTCGGTGCAGCGGGCGCTCGCGCAGGTGGTGCTCGAGGCGGAAGGCGCCTCGGCGGCGGCGGTCGGGGCGGAGACCCTCGCGGCGATCGCGGGCGTCGCGGCGCTCGTCGTGGGCACGCTCGCGGCGGCGGGCACGCTCCTGGCGCTCGCGGATTTGGGCTTTTCGTACAAGGACCTCCTGCAGTCGGACAAGGCGGCGCTCTGGAGCGATTCGCTCCTGAAGCCGAGTGTGGGGATTAACCCCGTGAGCTCGAAGGTGAAACCGGGCGCGCGGCTCACCCTTTCCGCCGCCACCGCGGGCGCTTCGGTCTCGAACTACCGGTTCCACTGGAAGCTGAGCGGCGGGGGCAACGGAACCCTCAGCGACGACGGCGGCACCGCCGCCGGACAGACGCTCGACACCACGGGAACGAACGTCGACCTCGTCACCACCCCCTCCGACGTGGACGGGGCCGTTTACACCATCGCCGTCGAGGCCTTCGACAAGACCACCGGCGCGTCGTTTGGCACCGCCACGGCGACGGCGACGATCGATGCCAATGCGACCTCGACCGTCATCGTTCCGGGAACGTACGTCCGTTACGGAAAGACGGGAGTGACCGGACACGAGTCCTCGGTCGGACTGATTACCGTCGATGCGATCTTGGGGGTCGCCTTCACTCCGCCGGCCGGGGCCAAGAACTTCAGCCCGGTCCTCACCGATGCCAATGGCGTCATGTTCAATAACTACAGTCAGGACGAGACGAGCTTTACGACCGTGTTCGGCGATGTCTTGAGCAACACGGCCCGGGTCGACGAGTACATTGAAGAGGTGGGTTCCGCCGATACGGCCGCGTCCGAACTCGTCCGGTTGCAGGGATTCGTCAACGACTTCGCGGCAAAGTATCCGACCGTCCAGGTGTACTGCTACTACTTCTAGCACGCTGTCAAGGTTCATTCGCGGGTTATCGGCGACGCCTCGTCGCCGATACGATCGCCAAGAGACCCGTAGCCGCAGGAGGGTTCTTGCCCGCGTCGCGAAGCGATCAGCCCCCCCCCCCCCGCCGCCCACGATGGAGTTGCGGCCGTTCGGAGATGAGGCACGAAGAAAGCTCGAGGGAGATCTTGTCTGGCGTTACGGCTTGCAAAGTTCGGATTTTTGGTTCGAGTTGGGCATTCTCCGGCAAGCTCCTAGTAACGTAGAGGCGGCTCATTCGCCGATGAGGGGCCGCTCTGGACCCAGACCTATGAAGCGAGCCTTCACCCTTATCGAGCTCCTCGTCGTCATCGCGATCATCGCGATCTTGGCGGCGATTCTCTTCCCGGTGTTCGCCCAGGCTAAAGCCGCGGCGAAGAAGACGGTCTGCCTCTCAAACCAGAAGCAGCTCGGGATCATGACCGCGCTCTACGCTCAGGACGCAGACGACTGCTACCCGATCTCCTATTTCGGTTCGACGATCTCCTCGTCGGATCCGAACGATCCCAACGCGGGCAACAACACCTGGGTCGACCTTACCGAGCCGTACATGAAGAACAAGGACGTGTACCGTTGCCCCGCCGAGTCCGTCGCCACGGGCCACCCGAAGTCGATGTCGTTTCCGGTGAACTATGCCTACAACTTCTACATCGGCGGCAGCTACTCGTACACCTCGATTCCCGGCATGAACGTCAACGTCTCGGCGATGGTCGGTCCCGCCGACACCGTGCTGATCACCGAAGGCGGCGTGGACCCCGGGACGGCCGCGAACAAGGCGGTCCCCCCCGATAAGTGGACCCCGCTGCTGGCGACCTCGGTGGGGACCTACCGGCCCTGGCTTCTCGTCGACTCGACGGAGGTGACGTTGGTGCTCAGCGGCAGCAGTTCGCACAAGACGTACGCCTACGGCGGCCCCTACGCCCGCCACAACGGGGTGACGACGGTCCTTTGGTGCGACTCGCACGCCACCGCCAAGCGGATCGAGTCCTACTACAAGCCCGCCACCGCCCCCGCGACGGTGCCCGCGAACGCGAACTACACGTCGGTCTACTCGCCGTGCCTGCATCCGGACGTCGCCTGCTCCGGCGCGAAATAGGCGCGGCCAGGGTTCATCTAGTGCCGAAGAATTTCCGCGATTCCCTCGGCACAAACCATGCGACGGCTGATCGAACCCGTCGTTACAATAGGGCTATGTGGATCACCCACCGCGTCCAGTAGAAGCCCGCACGGACGGCGATGTGCGCCATTGTCTTAGGAACAATGATAGGCAAAGTAATTTGGATCGTGGAGGTAGGAGCGTTCCGCACGGGCTCCGACGCGTTCGAGGACGCCGTGCGTAGGAAGGGCGGCGAACTCCGCTGGCTCTCCGTGGACGACGAGTTCCGCGGCCGCTACGGCAGGTGGGAGGAGGGCGATGTTGTTGTGTTCCGCGGCTCGTTCGAGGCCGCTGAGTCATTCCGAAGCAAGCGACCCGACGCCATCCCTGGCGTGATCGGTGAGGCGAAAACGCTTAGATGCTCCTCGTACTACCCCGCTCTAGACCACCTCCTGTTGAACGTCGAGCACGAGTTCCTGCCACTAAACGAGCTGCGCTCGCGTTGGGTCGATCTCCGAGCGCGGCACGGCGATGCTCTGTTCTTGCGTCCCGATTCGGGCGCGAAGGCGTTCACGGGCCAGGTGGTGGCGGACCTTGAACGCTTCGAGGCGCGCGAGCGGCTCTACTTGGAGGCGATGGACCCGAACGAACTGGTGGTGGTTGCCCCACTAAGGCGGATCGAGCAGGAGTGGCGGACGGTGGTGGTGGACGGGAAAGTCGTGGCAGAAAGTCGCTATAAGAGTGGCGGAACGCGGGACGTAGCCCCCCTGGCACCCGCTGAAGTCCTCTCCTTTGCCCAGACTATCGCGTCTAATATCGAACCGCCCGCTCTAGCCTACATGCTGGACGTGGCACGTGAGGAAGGCGGCAGGCTCTCCGTCGTGGAACTCAATTCATTCTCCTGCTCCGATGTCTACTCCTGCGATCCATTGCCCGTTGTCGGGGCGGTCCAAGACATGCTCTCGGGATAACCCGCCAAAGCGTCTACCGGGCAGAAGAGGTGCCTCATAATGGGGCTATGAGGCGGGCCGAGTGGCGGCGGCGGGCGGACGATCCGATCGGGCTTTTCGGCTGGTGGTGGCGGGGCGTGGTCGAGGCGGGCTGGCCCTTTTACATTCTGCTCATCCCAGTTTCGTTCGCGCCCATCTGGAACCATCCTCTCTTCGTGATGCTGCCCATGTGGGCGGTCATCGCGGCGACGTGGCTGCGCCGTAAATGGACGCCCGATCTTCTCGGGCCGCTTCTTCCCGATCCCGCGCCTCCGGGGCAGGTTCGGGCCAGCGTGTGTTTCCGGCGCCGTGGGCTCACGACGGGATCGGACGAGATGGCGCTGGTGGTTGTGGAGGGCTGGCTCTACGCCGAGGGGGTCCGTTCGCACTTCGCTCTCCGGCGGCAGGACGTTCGCGAAATGGCGACGGCCTCGGATCGTAAAGGTTGGACCAAGCACGTCGACGGCAGCGAGATTCGCCTCTCGGGCATCGGCGACCCGGCACGAATCGTGCTAGAACGGTGGCGCTGTCGGCCCACCCTGATCGAAGGCGAACCGACCTTCCCGCCTGCCCGAGTCCATCCCCGCGAGTTCGCCCGATGGCAGGCGTGGAGCATGGCCGGCGCGATGATCTGGCCCGTCCTGAATTTTGGCGGCGCGCTCGTCAGTTCGGGAGCCGAGGGAAGACTTGGCTTGATGCTCCTGGGGCTGGCGGTCGGGGGTTTCGTTGCCGCCGTCGGAGCGGTTCGATTTCGACGTCTTCTCCGGATCGAAGCTTGGGCAAAAGGCGCTCGGACCAAGCTCGCCCGACCTTCAACGGTCTAAGCGGTCGACTGATCGAAAGGCGTCGGCGACGCCCGCCCCGGCTAGCGTCCCGCTACAATCGAGCGATGGAAACGACGACGTTCCGGATCGAGATTTGGAAGGAGGCGAATCCACGTTGGCCGGAGTTCGTTGCATGTCTTAACGAGGTCGCGCCGGAACAGTCGTCGTTCGTCTTAGGCGACTACGCGCGGCACCTGCCCTGCACCCTCCTGATCGCTGAGATCGAAGGGCGGGTAGTCGGCTTTCTACGTTTCGGGATTCAAGCGATCGGGTCGGAGGAAGGGGCTCCCGCGATGGGAGTTTCCGAAGCGAAGATTCATGCCTTCGCGGTGCATCCCGAGGCTCGCCGTCAGGGAATCGGAACGGCCCTCCAGCGGAGGGCGATCGAACGGGCCCGCGCTCTAGGCTGCCATCAGCTCGCGTCTCACACCTCGTACGAACGTCGAGAAAATGTCCGCCTCAAGCTTGCGCTGGGCTTTTGCGTGGCGCCGGACGGCAGCGGCAGCGGCATCCGCATGTTCATGCCGCTTCGTTCCGGCATCGTTCTGCCGGAAGGCGTTGAAGAGGCGGAGCGCGTTCGGGCGTAGACTATAGACACCGTGCCCACCAAGCCAGATGCCCGCGGACGATTCGGAGACTACGGAGGACGGTATGTGCCCGAAACGCTGATGCCCGCCCTCGAGGAGCTTAGCGCCGAGTTCGACAAAGCCTGGGCCGAGCCCGAGTTCCACCGCGAGTTCCGGCGCTACCTCGAGGAGTACGTGGGGCGGCCGACGCCGATCACCGAGGCGCGGCGGCTGAGCGAAGAGACGGGGCTCCACGTCGTGGTCAAACGCGAGGACCTCAACCACACCGGCGCGCACAAGATCAACAACGCCCTCGGCCAATGCCTTCTCGCCCTGCGCATGGGCAAGAAGCGCATCATCGCGGAGACCGGCGCGGGGCAGCACGGCGTGGCCACCGCCACCGTCTGCGCCCTCTTCGGCCTGCGATGCGTGGTCTACATGGGCGTCGAAGACACCGTTCGGCAGGAGTTGAACGTGTTCCGGATGAAGCTCTTGGGCGCCGAGGTCGTGCCCGTGCATAGCGGAACCCGCACCCTCAAGGACGCCATGAACGAGGCGATGCGCGACTGGGTCGCGAACGTCGCGGACACCCATTACATCATCGGCACCGCCGCGGGCGCAGTACCTGGAGCGATACGGCCGCCTGCCGGACGTGGGCATCGCCTGCGTGGGCGGCGGCTCGAACGCGATCGGCTTCTTCGCCGGGTTCGTGGACGACACGGACGTCCGGCTCCTCGGCATCGAGGCAGGCGGCAAGGGGCTCGACGGCAACGACCACGCCGCGCCCCTCACGCTCGGCTCGCCCGGCGTCCTTCACGGCTCTTACAGCTATCT
>CAXUKB010000341.1:0-5196 GCA_964251345.1 uncultured Fimbriimonas sp.
CGTGTAGGCCGCCGCGTTCAGGCTCAGCGCCAGAACGCCCGCCGCGAACGAGGGAAGCGCGATCCCCACGGCGGGCAGCACAAAGTAGATCACGTAGATCTGCATCAGGAGAGGCGTTCCCCGCACGATCTCTACGTAGACCACCGCCGGAGGGCGGAGCGCCTTAATGGGCGACAGGCGCAAGAGCGCCAGTCCGAGGCCGCCGGTGACGCCGAAGGCCAAGCTTAGCGCCGTAAGCTCCAGGGTGAGGATCGCGCCTTGGAGCAGCCGCGGCAAGCTCTGGCGCAGGATGTCGCCCCGGAACGAGAAGGAACTGGTGGAGCCCGACGGCGCCGAGTCGGAGGGGATCGGCGCCTTGCCTAGCGTCTTCGCCTCGGGAACCGGCGAACCCGCTCCCTTCTGCGACTCCAAGCCCGCGACGATCTCGGGCGTGTAGGGGTCACCGATCCACTTCTCGTAGAACCTTGCGTATCGCCCGTCCACCATCATGGCGGAGAGGGCGCGGTTCACCTGGGCGACGAGGTCTTCGTGACCCTTCCACGCGACGATGCCGAGATTCTCCTTAACGAACGCGGGTCCGGCGAGTTCGATCTCGGGATAGCTGCTCAGGTACGCCTTGATCGTCGGCTCGTCGCCCACGCACGCGTCCGACTTGCCATTGCGCAAGTCGAGAAGCCCCTCCTGGATGCCGTCGAAACGGAGTTGGTGGTCTTTCGGAACGCCGAGCTTCTCGACCGCGAATTGGCCCGTCGTCTCCGCCTGCACCGAGATCGTCCTGCCGACGAGATCCTCCGGCTTTTGAATTCGCGCGTCGCCCTTACGCCGGGCGATCGCCTGGCCGGAAAGGAAGTAAGGCCGCGAGTACAGATACCCCTTCGCCTTGCGTTCGGCGGTGATGGTCACGCCCGCCATGACGAGATCGGCCTTGCCGCTCTCCAACGAGCCGAGAACGCCCGACCACTCCTGGTCGATCCAGCGCACCTTCACCCCGAGCGCCTTCGCCAACTCCGCGCCGACGTCGACGTCGAACCCCTCGATGCCGCCTCCCGACTTCATCTTCGTTTCGAAGGGTTTGTAGGTCGCGTCGGTCGCGATGACGAGTTCGCCCTTTGCGCGAATCGCATCGACGACGCCCTGCGCGGAGGCGTGGGCCGCCGCGAAGAGAAGGGTCAGCAGGAGGAGGACGCGCCGCGCCATGTCGCGCCCTCACCTTACCTTTAGAGGCGCGGTGCCGCAGGTGCAGAGAAACCCTGTGCTCGAAAACCTCGAAATGCGTGGCGCCGGATCAACTATCTTGGAGTCGCCGCAGGGCCGCGAGGATTCACGCTGCTTCGAACTCGTTGGCGATGTAAGCGTCCTCAAACTTCTCGCCGCGCAGGGAAAGAGCGAAGTAACGGACGATCTGATCCCGCGTCGCCTTCTTGATGCTACCAATATCCCGGAGAACGTTAACCGGCTCTACGTCAGAGGGTCCCCTGCCAATTTCTCGCATGCGTCGAAACGGTCGGTGAATCGAACGATCGCCTTCAGGATTTGGGTGGGGCGTCCGAATCGCTTATCTGCGGTGGCATCCGGCGTACTCTAAACCTCCAGGGTCACGACGGTGAACTCGCCTTCGGGAAGGCTTTCGAGCCGCGGCAATAATGCCTTCGCGGCGGCGGTTAACTGGGCGAAGTCGTTGCCTTTGACGTCCAACACCGCTACCCTTAGCCGCATTCCGCGCAGGTTGCTCTGAAATCTCATGTTCTTGTCGGCCGTGACGAGAACGTCGAAGCGGTCGTTCGTCTCTCGGAGGAGGTCCCCGTTGCGAAGCTCTTCCTAGCCGAGATCCAATGCATGAAGGGTATTGTGCGGCGCGAAGTCAGGCCTGAGGTCGCGCCGCACGCAGTTGTCGAGGAGAATCTTTAAGAAGAGACCCGGAACGCCCCTTCGATCAACTCCTTGGACGCCCCGACCCCGGCGCGGACCTGCTCCGGCTTGACGTTCGGGTAGCCCTCGTAGAACTCGTCCATCGTTCCGCTCGCCAAGAAATCGAAGACGAACTCGACGGGCACGCGTGTGTGGCGGAAGCACAACGCCCCACTCATCCGTTCATCGTCCTGCCACAGCGCCTCGCTCAGCCTCATGGCTTCTATTCTACGACGGCTGACGCCGGACTCTGGCGCAGGCTCCCAATCGGTACGCGAGGAAGAAGCACTACGGCTTTATGTATCCCCTCTGCGCGAATGACAATGTCATTTCTTGATTCAAGTCTGTTTGGACTGCTCCCGGTAGAATAGCCTTCCCGTGAAGGCCAACCGCTCGCCCGCGCTGGCGTTCATTTTCGTCACCCTCCTGATCGACGTCCTCGGCTTCGGCCTGGTGATTCCGGTGTTTCCGGCCTTGCTCGCGCAGATCTCGCCGATCCCGGGATCGGCGGCGGCGCAGGCGGCCCACTCCGCGACGGTGTTGGGATGGATGTCCACGACGTTCGGCCTCATGCAGTTCGTCTTCGCCCCGGTTCTCGGTGGACTGAGCGACCGCTTCGGCCGTCGGCCGGTGCTCCTGGTCTCCCTCGCCTGCGCGGCGGCGGACTACGTACTCTGTGCGATGGCGCCGACGCTGCCATGGCTTTTCGTCGGGCGGGTGATCGCGGGCATCACCGCCGCGAGTTTCACCAGCGCAAGCGCCTACATCGCGGACGTGAGTCCGCCGGAGGAGCGGTCGAAGAACTTCGGCCTCATCGGCGCGGCCTTCGGCGCCGGCTTCATTCTCGGCCCGGCGTTGGGCGGTCTCGTGGGCGGGCTTTCGCCCCGCGCGCCATTCTGGGTGGCGGCGGTTCTGTGCGGGATCAATTTTCTATTTGGCCTTTTCTTCCTTCCCGAGTCGCTTCGGGCGGAGAACCGTCGCGCGTTCGATCTGCGCCGAGCAAATCCGTTCGGGACCTTTCGCATCCTGTTTCGGATCGAGTGGGTGTTTCTCCTTGTCGCCGCGCTGACGTTTCTCTACCTTGCCCAGTCGGCGCTCCAGAACACATGGTCGATCTCCGGCCAATTCCGATTCGGTTGGGGACCCACGGAAATCGGGCTCAGCCTCGCCCTTATCGGCGCGATGAGCATCCTCGTGCAGATGGTCATCCTGCGGCGCCTGCTCCCGCGGCTGGGGGAGGCGAAAACGCTTCTTATCGGGCTGGTGTTCCAGATCGTCGGTTTCCTCGGTTTCGGTCTGGCCGGCGTCTCTTGGGTCATGTACACCATGACCGCGGTGTGGTGTCTCAGCTTTGTGAGCGGTCCGGCGACGCAAGGGATCATCTCCACGCGGTTCGGGGCGGATGAGCAAGGCACGGTGCAGGGCGGCCTCACTTCGCTCCAGAGTCTCACCGGCATCTTCGGCCCGCTCATCGCGACCTCCGTGTTCGCCTACTTCACCGCGCCGGGCCACCCGCGCCTTCCTGGCGCGCCATTCTTGCTCGGCGCGGTGTTCTCGGCAGTGGCGGTCGGCCTCGCTTACCTGGCGCTCGCCCGCCGCCGTACCGATTCCGTGGCCGCGGTCGTTCAGCCCACGTAGACGAGAGGGCGAAGGGGAGCCAGAAGCACGATGTCCCGTCGAACGACGTACCCGTGACCGGAGAAAGCCGGACGCGGGACTAACGTGAGAACATCGCCGGCGTGTCCGCCGCTCGCGAGCAGGCTTCCGAACACCGGGTCTTGAGCGTTCCGGGCGGCCTCGACGGGGCGGGTTCGGTAGGGACGCCATTCGTAGATCGCGTCGGCAAGCGTGTCCGGGAAGAACAAGGGCGAGGCAAAGGAGGCGTGCCGATGGGCATCGAGCATGTAGCGGACCCGCAACCGAACTTGCGGCGGGCAGTCCGGGCACCACCCGGGAAACACGGTGCGGAAGACGACTTTGCCGTTCATGCCCGTCCGCTGAGTTCCGTCCAAGCCGTTGGGTCGCCCTTCCGCATCGAGATGCTCGATCTCGACTTGGGCTCCGAGGAGAGGGCGGGGAAAGCCGTCGGTGTCGATCAGGATTCGCAGATCGATGACGAGCGGCACCGCCTGTGCGACGGCGGGTAGAAGGCGGCCTCGGGTGAGATCGGTCCGCCTTCCGCGGGCGTCGCTTTCGAACGATCCTCGAAGGATCATGGGTAGAGCCGTGACGGGAACTCCACGGGAGGCGACGTCGGTTACGCCTTCCGTCGCGATGAGCATCCCTTCAAGGGCCTCTCGATGTGCCATATCCGAGAGATTGAGTCGCCGGGATGAGCTTGGCGTGAAGAGGCTAAATCTAGTTGGGATCGAGGAGGCGGGTCACTTCCGTGAGCGTTGAGCGGAACTCTTCCAATACCCAAGGGCGGGCGCAAAGATTCGTGTTCGAGGGATGCGGCGCGGCGAAGTAGGCGAGATCCAAGTGCAGCGAACGCCAGCCTTCCCGAGCGGGGACGCCAAGGGTCAGAACGACTTGCAACTGGGGGAAAAGAGGAAGAAGGCTTCTCAACTCGAACGTGCCTTGGCGCCGCTCGGCCGACGTCGGGTTGCGGGCCTTCAACTCGTCGCCTAAGTACCACGGCACGATGTTCCAAATCGCAAGGTCGGTGCGACGAATGCCCGCCGCGGCGAATTCCTCGCGCATTCGCCGCCCCGTCGGCGTGGGGTTGTCGACGGAGACGAAGCCATTCTGAATCCCCTTGCGGCTCGGCGCCTCCATAAGCACGAGAAGCCGCGCCCCGATGCCACCGTCCAAAGGATCGAACCACGGGACGGCTGGCCCGGTCTCGATACGCAGCCGTCGTACGAAGTCGCTGAGCGACCGGACGTGCGGTTCATCGATCCGAAGAAGGCGTGCGGCCACCGCCTCGGCGTTCGATAGCTCCACCCCGCAAGGCTACCGGGAACGGGTACCGAGGTAAGGTGAAACGTGCGCGCGGTTCGCTTTCTCGTGCCTTTAACCCTTCTCGTTTCCGGCTGCGGCGGAGGGGGTGGCGGGTCTGCGAGCGACGGTCTAACTCGCCTCACGATCGACTGGCCCGACCGGACGAAGGCGTTTACCGGTTCTCCGCTCGCGCAGTCGGCGATCGTCCGCTTCCAAAACGCGGTGACCTCGACAACTGTCGCGTCGTTCCCGCTCGTTCGCCCAGACGGCACTTCGGCGACCACGAAGAGCTACGTCTTGCCCGAAAAGGTGACGCCAGGCACCTACCTCCTTTCGGTACTCTTC
>CAXUKB010000342.1:0-5187 GCA_964251345.1 uncultured Fimbriimonas sp.
GCCATAAGACTTTTGTTCCGCGTTGAGGATCGACGGGGCAGAACCACGCTTCGTCGCCCGGGACGTAGGCCCGCATCGCCTCCCGAAGGAGTTCGGGCGAGGCCGCAAGCTCTTTGGGAGAAACCTCCTTCTGATCGCGGTGGGCTCACTCGGCCGTCGTGGCGGGTGGCAGGTAGCCTTCGTGGTCGTTCGCGTACATTGCGAACGCGTTCCCCAATGTGTGCAACCTTTCGGCACACGCCGAGCCTTGCGCCCGGCCGGTGAGCGCACGCGCCGCCGGGAACGCGACCGCGAGGAACACGAGCACGACCGCCGACGCGACCAGAACCTCCACCACCGTAAGTCCCCGCCGCCGCATGGTCCGCGAGCATACCAAACGCGCGTTAGAAGCGCCCGCTCAGCATCATGCCCACGCGCCCTTGCCCCGAGTAAAACGGCTGCAGAAGGAGTCCTCGCCGCAACGACAATTCGAGTCGGGACACACCGAAGCCGAGCGCCGCCCCCGCCACCACATCGTGCGTGAAGTGCTTGTGCTCGGTCACGCGGGCGACGCCGATGAGCGTCGCGCCCGCGTACCAGTAGGGAGCCTCCTTGGGGTGGAACTGAGATTGCATCGTCGCCACCGCGAACGCCGTCGAGGTGTGAGCGCTCGGAAAGCTTTGCCGATCGCTTCCATCCGGGCGTCGCTCTGGCACGAGAGACTTTAGTCCTTCCGTGAGGCCGAACGTCACGGCAAGCGAGTCGAGGGTTCGCAAAGCGCGATCCTTCCCGGCGGAACCGTCTCGCAACAGCGGCAGCCCCAAGCCCGCCGCGAGGTACGCCACGGTGAAGGGGTTCGAAACGAGCGCGCCGAAGGTGTCGGCCCTTCCTGCCGTTGCGGTTCCCGCGACGAGAGAAACGATGGTGAGCCGAAGCGCACGAGTGGGGGTCATCGAGTTCGAGATTGTAACACCGCCCGTCGCGACGAATGCTGAAGAAGAGTGTGGCTTGACGACTCCACAGAACCGAACCTTTCCCGGGAATCGTAGAGACTCCCATGCCCACGACCCGCACCGCGCGTCTGAGAAAAATTCTGGAAGGAAGGCGAGCGCTGGGCCTGATCGGACTGTTCGCGGTGGTGTTTCTCCTCTTGGGCATCCTGGTGCGGTACTCGGCCCTTCAAACGTTCGATCTGGAGGTCACCGGAGGGCTGCAGCGGCGCGAGCCCGCCTGGCTTCTGAAGCCTTTGGAGTTTTTGACCTTTCTCGGGAGCCCGGGGACCGTTCCGTTCGTGGCCGTGCTCGCCGCCATTCTTCTGTGGCGTTTGGGCAAGCCTCGGGCCGCGGAGATGGCCCTGCTGTCTCTGCTCTCGATCCCGCTCTTCACCCTTCTCAAGGAGTTTTGGCACCGGGCACGCCCCGACGCGGCGATCGTTCACGTAGCGGTCCGAACGAGCGGAACGTCGTTCCCTTCCGGCCACGCGACCGGCGGAACCGCCGTCTACGGCGCGCTCGCTTTCCTTGCCTGGTTGCATCTGGATCGGCGGAGCGTTCGACTGCCGCTGACCCTTCTGTTCGTCTTGCTGCCCGTCGCGATCGACGCCAGTCGCGTGCTCCTCGGCGCCCACTGGTTTTCCGACGTGGTCGGCGGCTCGGCGGTGGGCTTACTTCTCCTCACCCTGCTCGTCCGTTGGTACGTCGCGGGCTTGCAGGACGCGGCGGAGAAGGCGCCTGCGGCGGAAGTTCCGGTTTCTTCGTCTGAATAGCATGGACCGGGAAACGTCCCTCGACGGGCTTCGGAAGCGCGTCGGCGTCGAAACCGCGCTTACCGGCATCGTCTCGCAACCGGAGATCGCGAAGCGTCTGCAGCCCGCGGTAGAACGGGCACTGACGACCCTCGGCGAAGCGTACGGCGTTCGT
This sequence comes from uncultured Fimbriimonas sp., assembly GCA_964251345.1. Taxonomy (GTDB): domain Bacteria; phylum Armatimonadota; class Fimbriimonadia; order Fimbriimonadales; family Fimbriimonadaceae; genus Fimbriimonas. Next base: position 1,899 of record CAXUKB010000342.1, read on the forward strand.
GAGGCGGCGGGGCTGACCGCTTACGGTCCGCTGGAGTTCTCTCGGGAATTCAACCGCGCGGCGGGCATGACGTTCGGGGAGTTCGTCGACCGCGCGCGCGTCGATGCCGCGATTCTGCGCATCGCGACGACGGACGATTCGGCGGAATCGGTGGCTCAAGCGTACGGGTTCATGGGCATCCCGACCCTCGACCTCTCGATCGGAGAATACACCGGGCTGCCCCTCGCCGCGGTGCTCTCCCTCCTGCGCCCCTAAAGCTACGCTCCGATCGATCGGAGTTCGTCCCGGTGCTGCCGAATCATCGGCAGATTCTTCTGGGCATAGGCGCGGATGCCTGCGTCTTGGCCTTTTCGAAGCTCGCGCTCGTAGGTCATGAGGGCATGGTTGTGGTGCTTGACGATCGCCGTCTTGAACGCCGCGTCGAACGACTTACCGCGAAGGGCGTCGAGTCGGGCGTAGAGGTGCTGATCCATCGGCGTCATGTAGCCAGGCGCCGAAATGCCCCGGGCGGCGGCGAGTTTCACCAGATCGTCCTGAATGTGGCCGTGGTCGCTGACGAGGTGCGTGCCATAGTCGCGAAGTGTCGCGGAGTGGCCGCGCTTGAGTGCGAGTCGCCCAAACTGCGCTTCGGCGCGGTTACCCTGGGCGATGGTCCGAACGAAGTTGCGGTCGGTCGCGTTGGGCTTTGCCGCGGCGAAGGCGGCGAGCAGACCAAGCGCGACGACAGGCATGACTTTCGTAATCATGGCCTCTTGGAAGGTCCGGAGAAGCTCGACGTTCCCGGCTAAAGTCGTCCCGCAAGCATCAAGCCATAGCCACGTCCGAGCCAAGGCTGGATCGCCATGCCGTGCGCGGGAGCGTAGGCGCGGGTGTTGTCGGTGACGATCCCCGTCGGCTCAGCCAAGAGCCCGCGCGGGGACGAGACCTCCAACCGTGCCACGCCGTAGCCTAGGACCGCGCCCGCAAGGACGTCGGTCCAGCGGTGCCGCCGAAGGGCGACCCGCGAGTAGCCGATCGCCGTGGCTCCGGCGTACCAAAGGACCGCCTCGTGGGGATGGTATTGCGCCATCATCGTCGCCGTGGCGAAGGCCGCCGTCGCGTGGCCGCTCGGGAAACTCTCGTGATTCGTGCCGTCGGGGCGAAGCTCGTGGGTCATCCGTTTGAGGGCCTCGCTGATCGCGACCGACGTAAGCAGCGAATCGCCGACGCGGTAGGAGCGTCCGTCGCCCTCGCGCAGAAGACCAAAGCCGACGAACGCCCAGGTTCCCGGCCCGGAGAGGAGACGGTCTACCGTCTGGGCGGGCGCGCATGCGGCGCACGCGGCGAGGGAAAGGAGAGCGGCACGGCGCACGCGGGGATCGTACCCGTGGTATCGTGCCCCCTCATGGATCGACCCGACGAAGCGACGATGGCCTGGGTCGAGGCGACGCTCGGTCCGGTACGCATCTTGTCCCACTTTTCCCACGACCACGGGTACTCGCGTCTCTGGCGACTCGAAAGTGGCATGGGACGGGTTTGGCTCAAGATGCATGCCCATCCGCACAAGTGGGCGGGCGAGGTCCACGCCCTCACCCGCTGGACGCCGTCGCTTGGCGGCACTCCGACGTTGCTTGGATCGCGAACGGACCCCGAGGCGGCGCTCCTCACGGAAGTGGCGGGCGAGGACGCCGAGCCGCCGCGGCTCGATTCGGTCGTCGAAGCAAGGCTGTGGCGCGAGGCGGGCGCTTGGCTGAAACGGCTTCACGAACGGGAGAACGACTGGTTCGGCAACGTCACGTCGGATGGATCGCCCCACGGGCCACCCGCGGCGGATGCCGAATCCCATCTCGGGACGCAGTGGGAAACCCGGCTTGTCGACGCGCGTCGAAGCGGCCTGCTGGACGCGGCGGAGATCGACTTTACGGAGGGTGCGATGCGCGCGGGTCTCGCCCTGTTTGCCGGCGAAAGAGCGCGGGCGATTCATCGCGACTACACGCCAAGGAACTGGTTGATGTCCGAGGAGGGTCGCCTCTCCGCGGTGATCGATTTCGAGCACGCCCGTTGGGACGTTCGTGCCGCCGATCTCCAGCGCCCCTGGAGCCGCGAGTTCCTCCGTAACCCCGCGCTGGTCGAGGCGTTCTTCGACGGCTACGGCGGCCTTCCCGAAAAGCTGCGGGCTCAAATCGAAACCATGCGAATCGTTATGGCGCTGACCACGATCGTGTGGGCGACCGGAGTCGGCGATCTCCAGTTTGCGCAGGAGGGTAGGGACGCCCTTCATCGGCACATGGGCCAAGGGTAGCCTTGCGTCTTCATGCCCTTGTTTCCTCTGCCACCGCAGTCGCCCATGATCGGCTTCTCCTCCGCTACGGCGACGGCGCAGCGTGCGTTGGAAGCGCGGTTCGACGCGACCATCGACGCCAAGGATCAACTCGCGTGGCTGAAGCGTCTCTCCGCCGAGCCGCACCACGTCGGGTCGGCGTACGGCCTGAAAAACGCCGAGTTTCTCCGAGACCTCTACGCCTCGTTCGGGTTCGACGCGAGAATCGAGACGTTCGGCGTCCTGTTCGCCCAACCCAAGGAGCGGCGGCTGGAGATGGGACGCTTCCGAGCGAAGTTGGAAGAGGCCCCCGTGTCGGGCGACGCGACGAGCGGGAGGAATCGAGACGCCCTTCCCACCTACAACTGCTACTCGTGCGACGGCGACGTGCGCGGAAAAGTCGTCTACGCCAACTATGGCCTGCCGGCCGACTACGATGCCTTGGCGGAGCGCGGCGTCGACGTGAAGGGCAAGATCGTGATCGTTCGCTACGGCGGCGGCTGGCGCGGCCTCAAGCCGAAGCTCGCGGGCGAGCACGGCGCGGTCGGATGCCTCATCTACTCCGACCCCAAGGATGACGGCTACGGACAGGGCGCCGAGTATCCGAACGGCGGCTGGCGGAACTCGCAATCGACGCAACGTGGGTCCGTGGCCGACATCACGCAGTTCTCCGGCGACCCCTTGACGCCGAACGTCGGCGCCGTGCCCGGCGCGCCGCGGCTTCGTCGCGAGGACGCCCCGACGATCACGAAAGTCCCATGCCTACCCCTCTCCTGGGGCGACGCCGAGCCGCTCCTGCGCGACTTGACCGGCCCCATCGCTCCGGTCGCGTGGCGCGGCGGCCTGCCCTTCGCCTACCGAATGGGGCCATCGAAGGAGATCGCGCACCTTAAGCTGCAGTTCGATTGGAAGACGGTCGACTGCCGAGACGTCATCGCGGTGCTCAAAGGCTCGGAGATGCCGGACGAAGGGATCAGGCGGGGCAACCAT
>CAXUKB010000343.1:0-5153 GCA_964251345.1 uncultured Fimbriimonas sp.
GTGCAGCTCTCGCCCGACACCCGGACCGATACCTGGGACGGCTGCTCGGGCTACCACTACTCCGACTCGAAGATCCTCGGTTTCAGCCACACCCACCTTTCGGGCACCGGCGCGAGCAACCTGGGCGACATCATGGTGATGCCCTACGTCGGCACGCCAAGCGAGAAGGCCGACGTCTCGTCCACCTTCAGCCACGAACAGGAATCAGCCCAACCGGGCTACTACTCGGTCTACCTCCAGACGCCCAAGGTGAAGGCCGAGCTGACCGCCACGACGCGCGCGGGACTGCATCACTACACCTTCGACGGCTCCAGCACGGACGGCCACCGCTGGATCGTGGTCGACCTCGACCACGGCATCATGAACAGGACCAAGGACGCCGTTCTTCGAGTTGAAAACCCCACCACGCTTAGCGGCTGGCGCAAGTCGAACGGTTGGGGCGGCGAGCGCACCTGCTACTTCGTGATGAAGTTCTCCAAGCCGGTGGAGGCCCTGATGGCCGACAACGTCGGTGGCGACTCTACGGGAGGCTCCTCAAGCCTCTTCCGGGGCAGCAAGCTTCGTGTCTTCTTCAAGATGCCGAACGACGTCGAGGTCAAGGTCGGCATCTCCGCCACCGGCGTCGAGGGGGCGCGCAAGAACCTCGACACCGAGATCCCCGGCTGGGACTTCGGCGCGACGAAGGCGAAGACGCAGGGCGACTGGAACCGCACCCTCGGCGCGACCACGATCGAGGCGAAGGACCCCAAGATCCGCCGCACGTTCTACTCCAACCTCTACCTCGCCTACCAAGCCCCGAACACCTTCAACGACGTGGACGGCTCGTACTGGGGCATGGACCACAAGGTTCACACGGGCGCGAAGTTCACGAACTACACGACCTTCTCCCTCTGGGACACCTACCGCGCGCTTCACCCACTCCTCACCCTGCTCCAGCCCGACCGAGTGAACGACATGGTGAGCACGCTCGTGGCGGAGTACGACGAGGCGAAGATCGGCACCATGCCCATCTGGCCGCTCTGGGGCAACGAGACCTACTGCATGGTCGGCATGTCGTCGGTGCCCGTCATCACCCAGGCCTATCTCGGCGGCTACCGGGGCTTCGACGCGGAGCACGCCTACCAGGCGATGAAGACGTCGATGCTGGGCAGTTACCGCGGCCTGAACACGATGAACGAGCTCGGCTGGGTCGCCTCGAAGCGGGGCGACGAGGCGTCGAGCAAGACGGTCGAGTACGGCTACGATTTCTGGTGCCTCGCCAAGATGGCGGAGGCGATGGGCAAGACCGAGGACGCGGCGATGCTCTACGCGAAGTCGCAGGGCTACCGCTCGCTTTTCGACCGGAGCACGCTGCTCCTGCGCGGACGGAAGGCCGACGGGTCGTGGCGCAAGCCGTTCGACCAGCTCGGCCTCGTGGGCGACGAGTACACCGAGGCGGACGCCTGGCAGTACACCCTCGGCGGGCCGCAGGACGTCGACGGGCTGATCTCGCTCTACGGCGGCGACGCGGGCTTCGTCAAGCGGCTCGACACGATGTTCACGATGACCTCGGACGTCCACACCGGCATCCCGGACATCACCGGCCGCATCGGCCAGTACGCCCACGGCAACGAGCCGTGCCACCACGTCGCCTATCTCTACGACTACGCGGGCGTGCCCGCCAAGACGGCGGAGCGGGTGCGCGAGGTGATGGCGAAGTTCTACGGCGACGGCCCCGAGGACGAGGTGGGCAACGTCGACTGCGGCCAGATGTCGGCCTGGTACGTCTGGAGCGCGATGGGCCTCTACCCCGTCAACGCCTCCAGCGGCGTCTACATGATCGGCTCGCCCGTCGCGGACAAGGTGACGATGCGCGTGGGGCAGAAGACGTTCTCCGTGGTCGCGACCGACAACTCGCCGAAAAACCTGTATGTCCAATCGGCGACGTTCGACGGCAAGCCGTGGGACCGGTGCTGGGTCACGGATGCGCAGGTCCGGGCGGGCGGCGTGCTCAAGCTCCAGATGGGGCCGGAGCCGAGCGCCTGGGCCACCTCCCTCGCCGCCCGTCCGCCACGCACGATGCCGACGGGCTTCAAATACGCGTCGCTCCCCGCGCCGGCCTCGACCGACGACAAGCCGGTGGTGCTCTCGCTCCCGATCCGGGTGGTCAGCGGCAACTACGAGTCGGTGGGTTCGTTCGTGGCCGACCCGAACGCACTGGAGGGCTCGACCAACGGCACGAACGGCCACGTCGACGTTTCCGCGCCGGACGCGGGCCCCGAGGCGATCTACCTGTTCGAGCGGTACGGCCCGGACTTCTCGCAGCGATTCACGGTGCCCACGGGCACGTACACGGTGAAGCTTCACTTCGCCGAGGTGTTCGGCGACAACCCGGGCGAGCGGGTGGAGAACGTGTCGATCAACGGCGTTCCGGTGCTCGAACGGTTCGATCCGATCGTCGCCGCGGGCGGGCCGATGAAGGCGGTGGTGAAGACGTTCACCGGGATCAAGCCGAACGCGAAGGGCGAGATCGTCGTTCGCGTCCAGGCCGCCCCCGGCGCCCCGGACCAAAACGCGAAGATCAGCGCGATCGAGATCCTGCCGTAACGGAAGAGATGCCTCCTTCCAGGAGGCATCTCTTTGTGTCACCGGCTTCCAGCTGGCGACCGCTCCGGCTGGAAGCCTAAGCGACGCTCGGGGATGCCACCTGGAAGGAGGCACCACGCACGAGCTGCTCGTTGAAGTCGTGCACCAGGCGGTTCACGCCGAGGCCCGCCTTGAGCACGACGGTCTCCTTGCCCTGCGCCTTCGCGAAGTCGATCACCTGCTTGTAGGAGTGGCGCGACCAACGGATAAGGTAGCAGACCACGTCCGCCTTGAGGGCGGAGGCGGTGAAGTCGTGGAGCAGGGTGTCGGGGTCGGCGTCCGGCCAGAGCAGCTCCTTGAGGCCGAGCGCCGCCTCCACCTCGCGCTTCTTCTCCGGAATGCGGCGGCCGCCCACGAAGAGCACGATCTTGCCCGCGAGGTGCGCCTTAACCGCGGAGAGGACGGCGTCCTCCGGCTCCTCCGCGCTGTCCGCGTCGGCGGGCGGCCCGAGCTTGCGGGCGAGCAACGCCTCCTCCTTCGAGAGGTACTCGACGAGCTTGACGACGCGCCGGTCGTCGACCTCCTTGAGGGCGGAGCGGTAGGGAAGGCAGACCGCGACGAGCTTCTTGTTGCTTGGCGGAATGCCCGCGTCGAGGCAACGAAGGACGGCGGGGACGAGGGTCGCCTCGACCGGGCCGTCGGCGTCGAGGCTCTCGGTCAGCCCTTCCAGGGCGCCCATGGCGTCGTCCTTGCGGGCGCTCGTCTCGACCTTCCGCGCGACCTCCGCGAGGCGGATGGGCAGGAGGCGGGCCGCTTCCGCGACCTCTTCGTTGGGCCGCCGGCCGTCGCCTTGGCTCCACCAGGGCACGTAAACCTCGCCGCCCGAGGCGGTTTCGACGCGGCGATGGATGTCTCGCTGCTGCTCGTCGGTAAAGCCGAGGCCGTGGTCGTCGCCCAGGCGGTGGATCCAGGCCTCGGCCGCGCCCGCGAGACGGATCATTTCGACGCGCTCCGGCACGTCGGGATGGCCGTCGATCCAGTCGAGCGCCCGCTCGGCGGGACCGAGGAGGGTGAACGCCTCCGCGAGCTCGGCCCAAAGGTCGGCGCGGTGGTGGCGGCTCTGCCGGAACGCGAAGAACGCGCCGCCCGGATTCAGCCGTTCGAACTCCTCCTGGAACATCCCTAAGCTCTGCCAGAGGCTGGAGGCGTCCAACTCGGCGTCGTTCGCGCCCTCGATGAGCGCGCGGGCCTCGCAGGCCAGCCCCTTGAGTTCGGCGAGCCGGTCCCGCCCCGTGCCGCCCATCCGGAAAAACTCCCGCTCCTTTTTGGCGAAGGCCTGGTTGCGCCGAATCGCGTCGCGGGGAATGGGCTTGGGCGCGGGCTCCGGCTCGGGAAGGGGCTCCGGCTCGGACGTCGATTCGTAGAACGCGGGGGTCTCGGCGGGCAGCGTCGCCAGGTTCCGGGCGCGGACGGCGCGGGCGATGGGCGGCTTGGGCGGGTCGGGAACGCCGGTCCTCGGCCGCTCGAGGGGAACGATACGGACGATGGAAGGGCGGGCCGGAGGGGCGGACGCGGCGAGCAGGGCGACGATCGCCTCGCGCTCCTGCTCCCGCTGGGTGAGCATCGCGGCGAGGCGGGATTCCATTTCGGAAAGGCGCCTTGCGCGGGCAAGGGCGAGGCGGGGGCGCAGGGCGCTAATCTCCTCGTCGAGCTCTTTACGGCGCGGGCCCGCATCGGGGCATAAAACGGCGTCTATCGCAGCAAGCTCGGCCTCAAAAGCGGAAGATAAGGGCATAAGTACCTTTAGGGTACCGCCCGGGCATGAAGGGGGCTTTTCGACCTCCTCGAACGACGGTCTCCGCCGGCTTCCGGTCCCGGTACAGAGGTCTAGGTACCATTGGTCCATCTCCCGAGACGCCCTATGATCCTGCCCGCACCCGTGCCCGTTCAGCCGCTGATCTACTCGACGATGCCCTCCTACTGGGCGAACCGGCCCGAGCTGGCGATGGATGGCGACGACGCCACCGCGTTCCGTTCGTACCACGGCATGTCCCGCGGCGACGCGTTTATCGTCGAGCTCTCGCGCGCCGTGACGATCCGGTCGATCCGGGTGACGACAGGCGAGGCGAACGGCGACGAGCCCTTCGGCGGCACCCTGGAGGTCTCCACCGACGGCACCACCTTTACGAAGGCCGCCGACTTCGACGCGAAGGGCGTCGCGCAGGCGACCTCGCTCAAGGGGATCGCCGCGGTTCGTCTCCGCTCGGGCGGCGGACGGCGACGCCAGGGCAACGGCCTGGTCGTCCGCGAGATCAAGATCGACGCCGACGAGCCCCTCGCCCCCCCGATGCGCGGCTCCGGCCGCGGATTCGTCGACGTTTCGGCGTTCCCCGAGCTCAAAGGGTGGGCCGCGCGGGCCGAGGCGCAGATGGAGTCGTTCTGGGCCGACACGGCCGCGCTGCTCTACTCGAAAGGGTTCGTCACGCCCAACGCGGTGTTCGTGATCTACCGCACCGGCCCCCGCGTCACCCCCGTCGCCGCGACGGGCGGCGGCGAGATGGAGGTGAACGCCGAGTGGTGCCGAAAGC
>CAXUKB010000344.1:0-5102 GCA_964251345.1 uncultured Fimbriimonas sp.
GCCCTATGCGTTCGGGGAGGGAAGAGTGGTGAAGTACAAGCTTGAGCCCGAGCAGAAACCGGAGGGCCTCCCGCCGGACGACCCGAACTACCTCGCCGCCGACCTCGCCAAGCGGCTGCTCGCGGACGAGGCGCGCTTTCGGTTTATGATCCAGATCCGGACCGATCCCGAGGCGATGCCGCTTGATCGGGCGACCGTTCGATGGGAGGAGAGCCAGAGCGAGCCGATCCACGTCGCGACGCTCGTGCTGCCCCGCCAAGACGTCATGGCGCTCGGTCAAGCGAGCTACGGGGAGAACCTCGCGTTCAATCCCTGGCACGCGTTGCCCGAGCACGAGCCCCTCGGCAGCCTCTCGGAAGTGAGGCGGACGGTCTACGCCGGAAGCGCCAAGCTGCGTCACGACATCAATGGGATCTCCGATCGCGAGCCCGGAGAGCCCCGCCCGGCGGTCGCGCTCCCGCCGCTCATGGACGAGTGCGTCGTGCGCGCCGCCATCCACCCGTCGATCGGGATCGCGCGGTTGGGCAACAGCGACGGGTACCTCCTCGCGCCGGAGGTGCCCGACCCGGCTCCGCTCGACGCCGAGGCGTACCACGACCCCACGGGCAAGCTGAAGCGTCAGGCACCTCGCTTCCGGGTGTATGGGCTGAACGCGGAAGGCAAGGCGATCAAGGAACTAACGCTCGACGACGCGGAGATCGAGTGGACGGTGCATCTCGCGAACAAGAAGTCCGCCTGGTACCAGTTCCAGATCGCGCTGGACATCCCCGAGGCACCCTCGTCGCTTCCTTCCCTGCTCCGCAACGTCGCGGTCGGTGACCGCACTAGGCTCGCGATCGACCCCGGCCCTCGCTCAATTCACGGCGCGAACGCCTCTGGCCATCGATTCGACACGGGCGAATTCATGGGAACGCTGGTGTACCTGGGCGAATTGGAGACGGACGAGAAGGGGCGGCTCATCGTGCTGGGCGGCAAGGGTGTCTCCGCGTCCTATGACGGGAGCAAGGCCGTGACGTTCGCGAACAACGAGGGCTGGCACGATGACACGGCCGATGGCCCCGTTACTGCGAAGGTCCGGTACGAAGGCGTCGAGCTCAAGGTCGACCCGGCGTGGGTCGTCGTCGCCCCGCCGAACTACGCGCCGCTGCGCAAGTCCGTGCGGACGATGTGGGACCTGATGAGGGACCTTGCGATCTCGAACGGAGCGTTGCCTGCACCCGTTCGTCCTTCCTTCAACGAAGACGTGCGGCCGCTGTTCGAGCGTCTCTCCGGGCTGCAGTGGGTGAACGCGGGCTTCGCGGCATCATTCGGCTGGCGAGCCCCCAACGACTACACGGCACCCGAGTGGATGGCCCGGCTCTCGAAGAACGACCCGAACGACCTTGAGCTTCGAAAGGTCCTGGCCAACCAGTTTCGCGTGTTCGCGCGGGACGGCAAAGCGCCGCAGACGTGGCCTTGGAACTACGGCGACGCGATGAACATCCCGCCTGTCGACTCGCCTCGGCAGAACGCGAGCCTCACCGGCACCCAGCTCCGCATGCTCCAGCAGTGGGCCGCGGGCGACTTCGTCGAGGACTACGATCCCAGCCGCACGCCCCCAAGCTCCCTCGACGAGATTCCCGTCGCCGGGCAGCCAGCCGCGCTGGACAAAGGCTCGCTGGACTTCTGTCTCGCCGACGCGTTCCATCCCGGGTGCGAGATGACGTGGCCGATGCGGACCTGGACGATGTACATGGCGCCCTTCCGCCTCAAGCACGCGGAGCCTCGGTGGGTCGAGCCCAACTACGGGGCGGAGATGAACGACTCGGTAACCGGGCTGGACGAAGGACCGCTCGGCCCCCAGGTGCCGGGCGGCGTCACCCGGTGGATGGCGCTCCCGTGGCAGTGCGACACCGCGAGTTGCTTGTCGGGGTACGACGCCACGTACGATCCTTACCTACCTACGTTTTGGCCGGCGCGAGTGCCGAACCAGGTGCTGACGGAGAGCGACTACCGGATCGTGGTCGACAAGGACGTCCCGATGGCCCGGCGTCTTGCCGCCTTCGCGAACCGGGCCTCCTGGATCCGAACTCTCGGCAACAAGACCTACACCGACCAGATCAACAACATGGTCGAGCGGTACGGCGAGATGGGGGTCGTCGCCCGAAAGCAGGGTCCGGGCGATCCAGAGTTTCCCCTTGAGATGGAGGTCGAGGTCCGGCCGGTCCACCACCGGCGAGAGCCCTCCGTCGCATCCCACGGCTCGGAAGGGGACGTCCGGTCGCGGCCGCTCGACCTCTCGGGCATCGAGAAGGTCCGGCGGTTCCCTCGTGGGTTGCGAGATTAGAGCCGATGTCGTGATCGTCGGGGGTGGCCCGGCTGGGGCCACAACCGCGCTGAACCTCGCTCCGTTCCAGGAGGTGCTCGTCGTCGAGGGCCGCACGTCCCCGACGAGCCGCATCGGCGAGTCCCTCGCGCCCGCCGCGCGACGGCTTCTGTCGGACATGGGCCTCTGGGAGGAATTTCTCGCCCAAGGGCACGCCCCTTGTTACGGTAATCGGTCTGTGTGGGGCTCCGAAGCGGTGACCGATAGCGCATCGCTCCGTGACCTTGACGGCCCCGGATGGCACCTCGATCGCGCTCGGTTCGAGGCGTGGCTACGGACCGCGGCGCGACGGCGAGGGGCGCGATTCCTGTCGCCAGCCCGCCTCTCCGCCATCCGGTCGCACGGAGAGGGGTGGATCGTCGACGTTGAGGAGGAGGGCGAGCGGACCTCGGTCCACTGTCGTTTCCTCGTCGACGCGACCGGTCGGTCGTCGTCGGCCGCACGGCGGCTCGGTGTCGCGCGGAACTCCCTAGACCGACTGTCCTGCGGATGGCTATACGGCCACGACGGCGGAGATGCCGTATCGCAGACCACCTTCGTCGAGGCTACGGACGAGGGATGGTGGTACACCGCGCCCTTACCCGGCGGCCGACGGATCCTAGCATTCCACAGTGATGCCGACCTGCCGGCCGCCCGCACGCTCCGATGCCCCGTGGCCCTCGTCAGGGGCGCTGCGAAAACCGGGCGCCTCGCGAGCCTCCTTCGGGAGACGGCGTTCGCTCCCAGAGCCGAGCATGGGGTCTTGGTGGCATCGGGCAGTCGACTCGTGTCCTTCGCGGGAGACGGTTGGCTCGCGGTCGGCGATGCCGCGATGGCGTTCGACCCGATCTCGTCGCAGGGGCTCTTTAATGCGCTCTACTCCGGTCTTCTGGGCGCCGAGTTCGTCTACCGTCGGTTCGCTGGCGAAAACACCGACCCTCAAGAGTACGGCGAAGCCATGTTGCGGATCTGGGCGGCCTACGTTAACCACCGGTCGACATGGTACGGTCTTGAGCGCAGGTGGCCGCAGAGCGTCTTCTGGCTCCGGAGGCACGGTCGTGATACGATACCGCCAGGGGCTTAAGTTCGGTTCGGCCTCTCGTTGTCGACGGATTCCCTAGTTTCGGCGAATACGTCCCGTAATCGAAGAGGTGCCGGGCGATTTTCGTGGGCGACGGCGATCTTAGCGCCGCTTGAGCTAGCGGCATTTTATACTCGTGCCTGCTATTCGCGATCGGGATCCACAAACCCACCGTTGTCACTGCGGAGAGGCCGTCCGTCGAGACTGAGTAAAGTCTATCGAAACCGTCCGGCTGAAAGATGGCTATCTGTCCGGTTGCCGACATGGGACGCGGCCTTCCGAACTAAGTAGCCTGAGCGAGCCCGCAGTGGTCGATTCAACTCGCCTTTGGCGGACAAGCGCTCGAGATTGAGGATCCCGGCGAGGAGGAGGCAAAGCGCCCCGAGAACGATGGCCGCCTTGGTCGACGTCGTCATGCCCGCAAGTATAGGCGAGAGTGGCTTCATTGGAGTCTAATCGGCGGCTCGGTACGACCGTTTCGGCCTACACCGCGACGCTCGGTACCGAAACGACCACGAGGGTTAAGGCAGAACGCCGACCAGCCGCGTCGTCCTCGCCTCCAGCTTCCTGAGCGCCTTGAGAGCCGAGTCGCCGTCCTCGGCCACGACCACGTACGTCGACGCGAAGTTCGTGCGGACCCGACCCAGCACGGCGTCCTTCGCCTTGCCGAGTGCCGACCGGAGCGCGTCCGCCTCTCCCACGTCGACGACGCCCCGCGCCACGAGTTCGTCCAGCCGCGCCGCGGAGATGACGAACAAGCCGGAGAGGTTGGGCTGCGCCGCGAAGTCGGCCAGGACACCCTCGTCGACCGTCGCCGCCTCCTCGCGGTACGCGCCCGCGATGTGCATCGTCCGAACGGCCCTTCGTGAAAACTCCTTGCCGAAGCGCGCGTCCGTCAGCACGAACGCTTCCTTCAGCATTCCCGACGGCCGTAGGAGCTCCTCGCCGAACTCGACCTTCACCGCGCCGAGGTAAACGCTTGCGAAGCCGGCGTCGTCCACGGTGCCGCCGGAGGCCATGAACGCTTCCAGCGCAGGGAGTAGGCGCTTCGATGCGCGGTCGATCGCGTCGTCGTTGTAGAGGCTTCGGGGCGTTCGCATCAGGCGTGCCCACCGCCCTTCGTCCGCGTAGCGGCGGGCAACGATCCCGTTACCCAGCGTGGTCGCGAGCGTTTCGTTCAGCAGGTTCAGGGCCGGCTTAGCCGCCCGGTCGCCGCTCGTCACGAATCGATTCTGAAGCGCCACGTCCGACCCGGGAGGGCGCGAGCCGTAGAGGAAGTGACAGAACTCGTGGACGAGGGTGCCGACGCGCTCCTCAGGTCGCTCGCCCGGGCGGAATTCGACGGCGGCGATCCCCTGGAGCTGCTGTCCGTTCGTGGGGCCGCTCGCGTCGGCGCGGAACACGAGGCTGAAGCGCCCCTCGACCTTCGCGGGCAGGGCGGCGCCGTAGAAGCGCACGATGCTCGAAACCGCGATCTCGAGGGAAGGATCCGAAAGACGCTCGCACATGGCCCGCACGAAGCCGCCGCCCTTAGGCTCCGCGACCTCCTTCCACCAGCGATGGTAGGGCTCCCGAAAGTGCGCCATGACTGCCCTGAGCCCCTCGACGTCGGCAAGGGGCAGGAAGTCGGAAAGTCGTCTCGTGGTCTCGTCGTAGCTCCCGCTGCCCATCTCGACG
>CAXUKB010000345.1:0-5091 GCA_964251345.1 uncultured Fimbriimonas sp.
GCCTACAATCGGCAACGACCCACGGTGGACTGAGGCACCAAACACCCCTCAAGGAGCAAGAAATGGTACAAGGAGAGGCCGGAACTCTTCGACAGAGAACCGGCCGCGTTCGCAGAAAGCGTTCCTAACCTAATGAAACCGGACAACTAAGAACCTTCGTTTTTGCGCTACACCCGCGGCTTCGCATCAATCGCCACGCGAGATTCCGTCCGTTTAAGTGCCTTGGCGTCGACGCACGAGGCGGCGGAGACGTCCTACGGCGATCGCGGGCTGTAGCCGAAGAGATTCGAGGCGACGACGGAGGGCCGCGACGGCTCGCCGGTGGTCGCGAAGGTCATTCGCGACCAGGTGATGGGCGATGGCCAGCCGTTGCCGCAGCAGGAGGCGGTACGCCGGGAACGCGTCGCGACGGAGAAGCTCGCGGTAGATGTAGACGAGATTCTCGTTCTTGTCGGCGGCGCGGCGGTCGGACTCCATCGCCGGATGAAGACGGTAGCGGGTCAGCCTTTCTTTGACGAAGAACCCCCGGCGTTTCCCCGCGGCGAGCAGGCAGGCGATCCAGAAGTCGTACGCGCCGCTCACCTCGGGGACGAGCTCCCGAGGGTCGATCGCCAAGCGGCGGAGGACGGCGGCCATGGCGATCGGAACGCCCATCTCGACCAAGGCGAACTCGTCGAGACGGGCCACGTCCCCCGCGGGGAGGTCGGCGCGCCCCCAGGTCCGGGAGAACTCTTCGGACTTCGGCCGATCGACCGTTCCCCCCGCATCCATTGCCCAGAAATCGCAAAAGGCGAAATCCCGCCCCGGGTCGGCCTCGAGCGGCGCGACCAGACACTCGAGAAAGGTGGGCTCCCACGCATCGTCGTCGTTGAGCACCGCGACGTACGTTCCCCGGCACTCCGGAAGGGCCTCGCGAAGGCTGACCGCCACGCCGAGCGTCGAAGGATTGGGACGATACCGTACCCTCGGGTCGGCGATGGCGGCGACGATGGCCGCGATCTCGGACGAGTCGGAGTCGTCGACGACCAGGATCTCGAAGGGCGCCAGGGTCTGGGCGAGCGCGCTTTCCAACGCCTCCCGGAGATACTCCGTCCGACGGTACGCGGTGAGCAGGACGGAGACTTTGGGGCGGTCTTCTGGCGAACGGTTCATCGAATCCTCGCCCCTCCTAAGCGACCCAAGCCATCGCTGTACGACGCTCCAAGCGTACGATTTATACCGTCCGATCGGTCTTTGGGGCTCGTCGTGCTTTCCAGGTCGGGCGGTTGGCCCCGCCCCGAGCGGATAAACTCTCCACCATGTGCGGCATTGCCGGATACGTGGGGCCGCGAAACGCGGTCGAGGTGGTCGTCGACCAGCTGAAGCGACTCGAATACCGGGGCTATGACAGCGCGGGCGTTGCGTTCGCCGACGAGAGCGGCGGCATCGAGGTCCGGAAGAAGGCGGGCAAGCTGAGCAACCTCGCGCTCGCGCTCTACGACAATCCCCAAAGCCCCTGCGCCATCGCCCACTCGCGCTGGGCCACCCACGGCGGTCCGACCGACGTCAACGCCCATCCCCACCAGGACGAGACGGGCACCATCGCCCTTATTCACAACGGGATCATCGAGAACTACCAGGCGCTCAAGGACGATCTCCTGCGCGACGGCTACACCTTTAAGAGCCAGACCGACACCGAGGTCGCCGCCCAGGTCATCGGGCGCGAGTACGCTGCGGGAGGAAGCCTGGAGGAGGCGGTGCGGCGCGCGACGCGGCAGTTCCGCGGCGCCTACGCCTTCGTGGTTGTGAGCAAGCGCGAGCCGGGCAAGGTGGTCGCGGTGCGCAACGCAAGCCCCCTCATCGTGGGTCTCGGCCAGGGGGAGAACATGCTCGCGAGCGACATCCCCGCGCTTCTTCCCTACACCCGCGAGGTCGCGATCCTGCCCGAGGGGACGATGGCGGTGTTGGAGGCCGACAAGGCCACCTTCTACGACGCGGACGGACGTGAGCGGCCGATCAAGTCGGAGCACATCGACTGGGACGCGGCGAGCGCCGAGCGCGAAGGCTACCCGCACTTCATGATCAAGGAGATCCACGAGCAGCCGGAGGTGGTACGCGCCTGCCTTCTCGGACGCACCACGCCGGTGGGCGGGGTGAGCCTGGAGGGTACATTCTCCGACGCCGTTTGGAACGACATCGACCGGGTCAACATTATCGCCTGCGGCACCGCATACCACGCGGGGCTCATGGGCAAGCACCTGTTCGAAACGCTCCTCCGCCTGCCCACGGACGTTTACTACTCGAGCGAGTTCCGCTACGGCGATCCCGTGCTCTCGGAAAAGTCGCTCGCGATCTTCGTGTCCCAGTCGGGCGAGACCGCCGACACCCTTGCCGCCCTGCGGCTCTGCAAGCAGCGCCGCATTCGCACCCTGGGCATCGTGAACGTGGTGGGCTCCAGCATCGCCCGCGAGTGCGATCGGAATCTCCCGACCCAGGCGGGCCCGGAAATCTCCGTCGCCTCGACCAAGGCGTACACCGCCCAGGTCACCGTGCTCACCCTGCTCGCCCTCCACATCGCGCAGGTGCGCGAGACGCCGGGCATCCGCGTGGACGAGTGGGTCGACGTTCTCCGACGCTTCCCCGAAACGGTGCGTGAAGCCTTGGACACCGAGGAGCAGATCAAGGCGCTCGCCGAAGAGCTAAAAGAGGCCAAACTCGCCTGTTTCCTCGGGCGTGGCGCGGACGCGAGCGTCGCCTACGAGGCGGCCCTCAAACTCAAGGAGATCGCCTACATTCCGACCCAAGAGGGACCGGCGGGCGAACTCAAACACGGTCCGCTGGCTCTCGTGGAGCCCGGCGTCGTCGCCGTCTTCGGCGCGACGCAAAGCGCGGTGTTCGAGAAGACGGTGAGCAACATGCAGGAGGTTCGGGCGCGCGGCGGCAAGGTTTTGGCGATCACGAGCGACGCGACCGGGGCGGTGGCTCACGCCGCCGACGCGGTCGTCCAGATCCCGACGACGGGCTACGAGTTCCTCGACGCCCTGCTCTCGATCGTGCCGTTGCAGCTCCTGAGCTACTACGCGGCCACCGCGCGCGACTGCGAGGTCGACCAGCCGCGGAATCTCGCGAAGTCGGTGACGGTAGAGTAAGAACTAGATGAAAGGCGTTATCCTCGCGGCCGGAAAGGGCAGTCGGCTGTATCCCGTCACCCACGTCATCCCCAAGCCGCTCCTGCCCCTTGCGAACCGGCCGACCCTCGAGTACGCGTTCGACCAGCTCAAAGCGATCGGAGTCACCAACATCTGCCTCGTCGTCGGCGAGAACGAGCCGAAGATGCGCGCGGCGCTGGGCGACGGGTCTGCCTTCGGCGTGACGCTGACCTACGTCGTGCAGGACGATCCGAAGGGCTTGGCCCACGCCGTGGGTTTCGCCAAGGAGTTCGTCGGGAGCGACGATTTCATCCTCTATCTCGGCGACGCGATCTACGGCGGTGACTTCAAGGCTTTCCGTCAGCGGTTCGAGGAGTCGGACTGCGCGAACCTTAACGTCGTCCAGCACGTCGCCGATCCTTCGCGGTTCGGGGTGGCGAACACGGACGGCGAGCGAATCGTGAAGCTCGTCGAGAAGCCGAAGGTTCCGGAGTCGGATCTCGCGATGGCGGGCACCTACTTCTTCGGGCCGGAGATTTGGGATGTTCTGCCCACCCTGCCGCCAAGCGCACGTGGCGAGTACGAGATCACCGACGCCATTCAGGTCTTGATCGACAAGGGCGAGCTCGTCCTCGCGGGCGTGTTCGAAGGCGCGTGGTTCGATTCAGGCACCCTGGACTCGTTCCTAGACGTGAGCGATTTTCTCACGAAAGGCCAGTCGAAGGTCGAAGGCGAGGTCACGGGGACCGTCGGACCGAAGACGGTCGTCGGCCCCGGGGCGACGGTCGAGTGCGCGTCGATCGAGGACTCCGTCGTGCTTCCCGGCGCGAAGGTCAAGGTCTCGGGAGCGATTCGCCACGCGGTGATCGGCGGCCCGGTCGAGCGTGACGGCGATCTCGTGGGCGAAATCGTCCACGGCGATTGGAAAGGGTAGGAAGGAGGCTTGAAACATGGGACAAGGTCCTACGGGGCTTTCTCTTGTCCCTTCTTCCCTTTCCCTTAGAAACTCGTTCCGTTGCCTACGCCGACGGGCTGGCCGCGGGTGCCGGTGCCGAAAGGTAGGTCGAAAGGCACGGCCTTGAGGCGCAGGAGGAAGTAGATTTGGCGGCCGGGGCGGAAACCCGTGTCATTCTCTTGAATTGCCAAAACTGCTTCCGCGCAGTGTAGGTCGTAGGTAAACGCGAACTGCTGGCTCTCGAACTTCTTGAGGTAGCCGTTGTAGGAAAACAGCGCCGCGATCTTCGTGCGGCCGACCTTGATGCCGTCGACGGTGCCGTTGAAGGTGCTCCAGGTGTGTCGGATGCCGTCGTACTGAGCGTTCAGATTGAGCCGGAAGTCGCCGCGGAACGTGCTAGCGTCGAAGCGCAGGGAGCTAAACGCCTGCTGATAGGTGTCGTAGGTGTACAGTCCACGGATGAGCGTGTTCGGGCCGGGCGTCCACTCGGAGCGGATGCCGACCTGCTGCCAAGCGATCTGGTTTTCCTTTTCGCGGTTGATGTCGTAACCCGTCTGCACGCCGAGCAGGACGGCGGGGATCGGACGGTCGTTGATGTCGGTGGTGACGACGTTCGTCTTGCCCGTCGTGTCGAGCGAGAGCGGCGTGTAGCCGTAAGGCTCGAGGTAGGTGTAGCGCACGTTGATGCCGGTGTCGCGCCCGAGCTTGTAGCGCCCGTTCTCGTTCAGGCCCAGCGTGTACTGCGCGGTGCTGTCGCTGTAGAAGGTCTGCCGGAAGTTCGCGGCGGTATCGAAGGAAAGCGGAATACCATCGACGGGCGTGGTCTTCGCGTAGCCAAGCGTCAGCGCTTCTCGCTCGACCTGGGACTCGGTGCGCGGATCGGCGTACTCCCCCCAGGAGAGCGAGGCTTTGAGGGGAACGTCCCTCGCAAAGTCCGATCCGAACAGCCGCTTCGAATCGCTGTCGAGGCTCACCACGGGCGTGAGGTCGCTGCTCCCCAGGTACTGC
>CAXUKB010000346.1:0-5058 GCA_964251345.1 uncultured Fimbriimonas sp.
CGTCTCGTACCTCGTCGCCGCGGGCGTGATCATCTACAAGGGCGCGGGCGTCGTGGTCGGCGCCGACGGCTACCTCCGGCCGGCGCGCGGCAACACCGCCGACACCGCCGTGGGCGTCGCTTTCGAGAGCTTCGACAACTCGACCGGGGCCGCGGGCGCCGCGAACGCGCTCGGTCAGGCGGGCTGCCGCGTCTGGAAGGCGGGCAACTTCGTGTTCCCTAAGGCCGCCGCCGTCATCACCGACCTCTCCAAGCCCGTGTATCTCGCCGACGACGGGTCCGTTCAGACCACCGCCATCGCCGGGCAGCTGCTCGGCTCCGTCGTGGCGATCCACGACGCCAACAACGTTCGCGTCCTCATCGACGGGAAGGTTGCCTAAGCCATGACCACCACACTTGCCGACGCCCTCCCGCTGTTCCTCGCCGGACTGCGGACCGAGTACAACGTGGCCTACCACAAGGCCATCCAGAACCCCGCGTGGCAGCAGGTCGCCACCGACGTCAAGACGACCCTGCGGACGCAGAACTACGCCTGGCTCGGCGGCTCGCCCGTCATGGAGGAGTTCAAGGACGAGGTCCGGGAGCCGGGCCTCACGACCAACTCCTACTCGATCACCGACAAGGTGTTCAAGGCCAACCTCTCGATCGAGCGAACCGCCATCGAGGACGACCAGTACGAGATGCTGATGATGATGGCGCGCAATATGGC
Source organism: uncultured Fimbriimonas sp. (assembly GCA_964251345.1). Lineage (GTDB taxonomy): Bacteria > Armatimonadota > Fimbriimonadia > Fimbriimonadales > Fimbriimonadaceae > Fimbriimonas. The sequence goes on from CAXUKB010000346.1 coordinate 709, forward strand.
TCCCGTCAGCGTGCGATTCCAGAACAAGCTCACCTTCGAGGGGCTTGCCAAGGGATTCGTGACGATCTGCGCGGACAAGCAGAACATGTTCGACACACTGCACCCGGACGGCATGGGCGGCACGTGGTCGAACAAGTCGAGCGACCCCCTCACGCCGGCGGCGCTCGTGAACGCGGAAACGCAGCTCATGACCGCCACGGACGACAAAGGCGAGCCGATGGACATCCAGCCCGACACGCTCGTGGTCGGCCCGGCCTACAAGCAGACCGCGCTCGACATCACGGAGTCGGACGTCCGGATCATCAACGTCGGCGACGGCGTGGCGGGGGCCGGCTCGACCACGGCGACGGGTTCGAAGAACTACTTCAAGGGCCGCTACAGCGTCGTGGTGAACCCGTATCTTCGGGGCGCGTACGCGAAGTACTGGTTCCTCATGGACAACAGCCGCGAGATCAAGGCGATGGTCATGCAGACCCGCTCCGACGTCCCCGCCACGACCGAGGACGACATGCACGACGGCGCGGCACTCAACCGGGAGATCTTCAACTTCTGGGCGCGCCTTCGCTGCCAGGTCGGCTACGGCCTGCCGCAGCTCGCGTTCGGCTCGAACTTCGCAGGCTAAGCACTGGAGAACGACGAAGATGCCCTACGCCGTCTCCAGCACCACCGGCCACCCCTTCCGACGGGGTGGCCACGTCTTTCAGCCCCACGCGGCGACGATCATCCCGGACGAGGACCTGACCGACGAGATGCGCGCCGAGGTGAACAACCTGCGCATCGAGGAGGTCTCGGGTTCGGACGATCCCAAGCTCGCGGGCCGCGCGGTCCTCGACGCCGAAGGTCAGGGCGTAAACGCCCCGCCCGCTCAAGTCGCTCCCGCCGGCGGAGTGGGCCACGACGAGTACCTCGCGCTCGCCGCGGAGCGCGACGGACTCAAGACCGAGAATGAGGCGCTACGGACCCAATCCGTGACGCTCACCACGGCCAAGGAGGCCGCCGAGTCGAGTGTCACGCGGCTGACCACCGAGCGCGACGAAGCCCTCGCCGCCAAGCAGGCCGCCGAGGCGAGTGTCACGCCGGCCGGACCGTCTGACGGTGCCCTGTCGGAAGCGATCGACGCGGTCCTCTCGGCGTCGTCCGCGTCCCTGGCCCGGCTGCCGAACGACGCGCTCGCGAAGCTCTGCGCGATCAAGGGAATCTCGCCCATCCCCGACACCGCCGACGGCCTCGTCGCCGCCCTCAAGCCCGCCCCGTAAGGCGGCTACCGGAGAACCATGCCCTATGGCCGCACGTACGGAACGACCTACCCGCCGGGGGCGAGCGTGCCCGTAGGGGCCTATCCCGCGGTGTACCCGTGGATCGCCCAGTGCCTGCAGGACAGCGCAAAGAACGTCGACGACGACTACTTCGACCTCGCGATCAAGGCGGCGATCCGGGACAACCTCGGCAAGGCCGCCCCGAAGGCGGGGTTCGCGACGGGCGCGGAGCTCTACGCTTCGCTCACCGGCGAGGACCTCGACCGAGTGTCTCAGGCGATCGGGCTGCTGGTCAGCGCCGACTGGCAGCCGAGCCTCACGACGGGCGGGGCGGGCGGCGATCTGGTGAGCGAGGCGACGGAGCAGGTCAAGCGGGCGTTCGCGTCCGCCGCCCCCCTTCGGTCGCAGTGGCGGACGAAGGCGCGTCGTCTGCTCGCGGCGTGCGCCTTTTCGCCGCCTGCCTCCAGGACTCCGACCATCAGCGGCGCGAACGGTCCGACCCGCGTGGAGCGCGAGCGCCTTCGGGAGTTGGGCTATGGCTACGGAGAGTGGCGTTGACCGGCTCGCTGAGCACCAACGCCGCGTCTCGTCGGCTCACCGGCCTTCGGGACAAGTTCGCCGCGGGATTCGACCAGGAATGCCGCATCGAAACCCCGGGCCCGCCGATCCCCAACGGCGCCGGCGGAACGCGTCCCGGTCCACCGGTGGTGCAGGACCCCGTGAAGTGTCAAGTTCGCTTTCCGCGATCCCGCACCGACGCTCCCCCCAACGAGGCCGCGCAGGCGACGATCGAGCGAGTCGAGATCCGACTGCCGCTCGGAACGCCCGTCTCCGTCACCTCGCAGATCGTCGTCGGCCCCCACGCCTACTCGGTGCAGGGGCACGACACCGGCCGCTCCTACGCCTCGGAGGTCGTCTCCGATTGCCTTCGCGTCAACGACGGCGCATAAACGAACACCATGACCAATAACGCTCCGTTTGCAGCATTGTCAGTAATCGAAAGGTGCCTTGCCAAGGGACTTGAGGTGCAGTTCTACACCGCTCAAAGCGACCCGACAGACAAGGCACCTGCCCGCTTCGTCGTGCGCGTCTACAGGCCCGGATCATGCCCTAGCGACACCGAAATGACCGCTTCCGGCGAGACTATGATGGAGGCTTTGGTCGACCTCGCAAGGGCCGATGAACACGCAATCGCGTCCGTCGGCTACCCCTTCGAAGGACGCGATTGCGTTGAGGATGGAGCGTGCCCTGCAAAGGCCGCTAACTACGCGATTCAAGCGCTACCAGGTGACAAGGGCGTCACCTTATGGATCGCCGACCTAAACTCCTCGCGAGATCCCCTGCGAATCGACATGAACGCCTCACAGGCGGTGGAGCTAGCAAGCAAGGTCATCAACAGCCTCGGTAGTCGATCGCTCGAAACTTACGAGGATCATGCGACCTTGAGGTTTGACACTCTCAGGTAAGGCGATGCCCAAAACCATCATCGTCGAGGTTCTCGACACCCAATCCCCCTCGTTGTCCGGAGGCCAGAGGCCGATCGTGACCCATGAGCACGAGGCCGAAACTTGGGCCACGGTCCACGGCGGCGACCTGCTCGTGCTGAACGACTTGTCCCAGCCTCTCGCCATCTACGCCCGAGGCGTGTGGCGACGCGCCTACTTCGCCTCGGAGAGCCCAACCCCATGAGTGTCACCATCGCAAAGAGCAACCTCAAGTTCGAGATTACGAAGACTAAAGTCCTTCGAATGACACTGACCGACGGCGGTTTCCAGGCCGGCAACCTCGGGGATCTCATGGCGATCGAGGCCATCGCGGCCGCCCGAAAAGCCATGCGGTTCGTGGGGATCGCTAAGCTCGAGATCGCTGGAGACGACATCGTCGCCTATTACGAGCCAGAAGGTGCCGCCGAGTGAAAGTCCTTAGTGCATGGTGCGGCGAGACGCGCCTCATCGTTATCGACGGGTTCGTTTATGCCCACAGCTTCGCGTACCGACTTCCCGTGAACCCATGAAGATCAAAGTGCTCCAGAACTTCGGCCTCGACGGCGAGGACCTCGCCGCCGGAACGATCGTCGACGTCGACCTCGCGCACTTCGGCGACAACGTCGAAGCCTTCCGCGCGGGCGGCTTCTTTGTGGAAGTCGACGTGCCTGCCGAGCCCGTCGACGTGAAGCCTTCGTCCGCCACTCCGACAGCACCGGCAACGACGACCACCGTGCCGTCGAGCGTCACTCTGCCGCCCGCGTCTGAGCCGATCACCGCAGGCGCGAAGACGCCGGAGGAGCCCCTTGCTCCAGGTCAAGCTTAACACCGCCGCCCTCGACGCGCTCCCCAAGCAGGTCGCCGCGCTCGCGCTCGGATCGACGCTCGCGGGCGCCACGGCGACCGCGCAGGACGCCCGCGAGCAGATCCAAAACCAGATCGGCTCGGGCGTCAAGTACTCGGGGCTGCCGAACCAATCGTCCGCCCCGGGCGAGGCGCCGGTCAATCAGCACGGCGTGCTTCTGGGCACGATCGGCACCGACCAGGACGACGTCGAGGGCATCGGCGCGAACGCGGTCGCGGGCGACGGCTCGGGCCAGGCGTTCGCGCTCGAAGCCGGCACCTCGAACATGGAGCCGCGCCCGTTCATGGGGCCGGCCGCGGTCGTCGGCGAAGAGGCGGCGGTCGAGGCCGTCCGAATGGGAGCGAAGACGCTCGGGAGGCTCTAGTGGCCTCGGGTCAGCCGTACCTCGAGACTTACGGCGACGCCATGCTCGCGGAGCGGCTCTCGGCGGATCCGTTTCTCCAGCGGTACCTTCCCGGCGGCGTTTCGGGCGAGAAGCCTTCCGAAACGGCCCCATCGCTCTCGATCGTGCGCTTCTGGCGGCAGTCGGCCGGTCGTGACAAGCCGCGGCAGGACGGCCAGCGTGGACGGGTGCTCTCGACGCCCACGTACGTCGTCGTCGCGCTCGACCGCCAGCTCACCGGCTCGGACAAGGTGTTCGGCACCGTGGGCGGCCCGATCAATCAGCCGTACCTCCAACTCGCCCAGGAGCGGATCTACGCCCTGCTCCACGGCAAGGTCGTCAACCGGGGCGGCTACGAGTACG
>CAXUKB010000347.1:0-5031 GCA_964251345.1 uncultured Fimbriimonas sp.
GGCCGTTGGCGAGCAAGGCGAGTACCGCCTTCTCCACCGTGTCGCGCTTGCCGACGATCGCCTTTTCGACCTCGTCGACCATCCTTCCCGCGCTCTGCGCGACCTCTTGTGCGTTCATAAGCCTGTGAGCCATGGCCCAACGGCCACGGAGCGCATCGACGGGACGCCGACGCCACCCTATCTTACGGCCTCGGCGCCCTCGAAGGTTCGCCCACCGGGTACGATCCCCCGCCGTGCGTTGCGTCATTGGGGTCGATTTAGGAGGCACGAACGTGCGGGCCGGTGCGTTCTACGAGGACGGAAGCGCCGCGGGGCCATGGTTCAGCAACACCTCGAACGGGCAGCTTGGCGCCGGTAGAACGATCCAAGCGGTTTCCCAAACGATCCAGCAGGCGATCGGGGCGAGTAAAGACCAACCCGAGGCCGTCGGCGTCGCGATCCCCGGCCACGTCGACGACGCTGCGGGAGTCGTGCGATGGGCGCCCAACCTGGGCGAGGACCTCAAGGGCACGTTCACCTACTGGAGCGACGTGCCTTTCCGACGCATGCTCGCGGAGACGATCCATCTCCCCATCCACCTCGACAACGACGCGAACATGGCGGCGCTGGGCGAGTACAAATTCGGTCTCGGTCGCAATCAGGCCAAGTGCCTCGTCATGCTGACTCTCGGCACCGGCATCGGCGGCGGCGTCATCCTCTCGCCCGACGCCGTGCTGGGCGACGCCCGGGGTCCGCTCGTGATGGTGGGCGGCAACAAGGGTGGTGCGGAGCTCGGCCATGTCGTCATCGCGTACAACGGCATCGAGTGCAACGCGGGCGAGTACGGCGCGATCGAGGGTTACTGCCAGCGCGATTCCATCGTCCGGCGCGCCGAGCTTCGCATCAAGCGCGGTCGCAAGAGCCTCCTGACCGACCTTGTCGAGGGCGATCTCTCGAAGATCACACCGCGTCTCGTGAGCGAGGCGGCGGAGAAAGGCGACGAAACCTGCATCGAGGTCTGGGAAGAGGTCGGCACGATGCTGGGCGTCGCCATCGGCAATTACGTGAACAGCTTCGCTCCGGACGTGTTCGCCATCGGCGGCAACATCGCTCGGGCGGGCGATCTCCTGATGAAGCCGGCGATCAAAACGGCAAGAAACATCGCGATCCGGACGCTGTTCGAGGACGCAAAGATTGGGATCGCCGAACAGATCGACGATGCCGGGATGCTCGGCGGCGCCGCCCTCGCGCTAGAAGCGTTGAAGTGGGCGCGATAGGATCGCCTGCCGCGATTTGAATACTCGCGGGTAATCTGAGCCCGCGTCCGTCGCAGGGACAAAAAGAGCAAATGACCGAAGTGATCATGCCCAAGATGGGCGACGGCATGGAAGAGGGCACCCTTCTCGAGTGGCTGAAGAAGGACGGCGACGCCGTGAAAAGTGGTGAGGTGATCGGCACGATCCAGACCGACAAGGCCACGCTGGAGCTTGAAGCGCCTGGCAGCGGCACGCTCACCGGCATTAAGCTGGAGGCGGGCGGAACGGTACCGGTCGGTCAGCCCATCGCGGCGATCCTCAAGACCGGAGAATCGCTTCCTTCCGGCTGGGGGGGCGGGACGAGCGTGACTCCAGCCGCCGCGCCGACGCCGACCGACGCGCCGCAGACCAAGGACGGCGCGCCGAGCGACGCCCCGATCGAACTCCAACAAGCGGCGACCACGCCGACGCGCCCCGAGGCGGCAAGCACGGAGTTCGGCATTGGGGCCGATCAGGCCAGCCCGAACAACGCGAAGGGTACGGAGGGTCTTGCCCAGTCGGAAAAGCACGAGGACTCGGGCGCGATGCCGCAGGCGGTCTCGGAAGGCCGCGTGAAGGCGAGTCCGCTCGCTCGTAAGGTCGCCGCCGAGAAGGGCGTCGATCTCGCGCAAGTCACGGGCACCGGCCCGGGCGGTCGAATCGTCGAAAAGGACATCACGGGATTCACCCCCAAAGCGGCGCCGGAAGCGCCGAAAACCACTTCGACTCCGGTCGCGACGCCCAGCGCCGAGGACAAGGTGGTCAAGCTGCCCCGCCTCCGGATCATCACGGGCAAGCGCACTCAGGAAAGCAAACAGCAGGTTCCCCATTTCTATGTGACCGTCGAGGTGGACGTCGAGAACATCCTTGCCCTCCGGACGATGTTCGAAGCTCAGGGAAGCGGCAAGGTCACCATCAACGACTTCGTGCTCAAGGCCTGCGCGCTTGCGCTCAAGGACATGCCGGACATTAACGCGTCGATCAACGGCGATTCGGTGACCCTCTACGGATCGGTCAACGTCGGCATCGCGGTCGCCCTGCCGGACGGCCTTACCGTGCCGGTGGTGAAGAACGCGGATCAGAAGTCGTTGCGAACGCTTTCGACCGAAGCGAAGGACCTCGCGAAGAAGGCGCGCGACGGCAAGCTCGGCCTCGAGCAGCTTAGCGGATCGACGTTCGCCGTTTCGAACATGGGCATGCTCGACGTCGACAACTTTATCGCCATCGTGAACCAACCGAACGCCGCCATCGTGGCGATCGCGTCGGTTCGTAAGAAGGCGGTCGTGGACGAGGCGACGGGAGAGATCGTGGCGCGCTCGCGCATGAACGTCACGGGCTCCTTCGACCACCGCGTCTGCGACGGCGCGGGCGGCGCGAAGTTCATCAATCTCGTGAAGGGTTACCTCGAGAATCCGACACGACTCCTGTCGTAAGTCCACGCCTAAGCCTTTAGCTCAAAGGATTAAGTTCTTTTGGTCTGCGCCCGGTGAATCGTTTCTCTCTATCCTCCGGATGAGGATAGAGAGGCTCGGCAACCTCAACGGGGCACTCGTCAGCGGAGCTTTGTGCTGACGTAAAAACGAGACGAACCCATGCCGTTAATCGGCATCTCATGCCCAGAGGCACGTAGCCTCGAGAGCTTTCCGGTGCAAAAGACTAAGTCCCTTTGTAGGGCGGAGCGGGCGAGACGAGCGGAACGATTCCGCTCATTGTTTCGGGGCACCGAGCGGCACTCTCTCGGTTTAGGGCGTTCTCCTCGGCTGCCACCTTGTCGAGACGTAAAGATGATCCGCAGTGGCGAACCGAACGCCCCCGTTGCGAACTCTTCGCCGTGAGCGACGTAAACTATACAGAGCGGTACATAACTTGTAGCGCAACGAGACCATGGCGAACCTTTTCGACCCGATCCGCATCGGCGACCTCGATCTTCGAAACCGCATTGTGATGGCGCCGCTGACCCGCGCCCGGGCATCGGGTGGCGGAAGAGTGCCGAATGACCTCATGGTCGAGTACTACCGCCAGCGCGCGACTTTCGGCCTGATCCTCACCGAGGCGACCTCCGTTACCTCGATGGGCGTCGGCTACGCCGACACGCCCGGCATCTGGTCGGATGAGCAGGTGACGGGTTGGAAGGAGATCACCCAAGCCGTGCACAAGGAGGGGGGTCGCATTTTCATCCAGCTATGGCACGTCGGCCGGATCTCCGATCCAGAGTTCCTGAACGACCTCGCGCCGGTGGCGCCCAGCGCCATCGCCGCCGAGGGCCACGTGAGCATCTTGCGTCCACTCCGCAACTATCCCGTGCCCCGCGCTCTAGAGTTGAACGAGATCCCGGGATTGATCGCCGAGTACCGTAAGGGAGCCGAGAACGCGAAGGCCGCTGGCTTCGATGGCGTGGAGATTCACGGCGCGAACGGCTACCTTCTCGACCAGTTCCTGCAGACGAGCAGCAACAAGCGCACGGACGCTTATGGCGGTTCGGTCGAGAACCGCGCCCGCCTCATGCTTGAGGTCACGGACGCGTGTATCGACGTGTGGGGCAAGGATCGTGTGGGAATGCATCTCGCGCCACGCGGCGACTCGCATTCGATGGGGGACGAGAACGCGGCCGAGACGTTTGGCTACGTCGCCCGGGAGCTTGGACGTCGTGAAATTGCCTTCATCTGCGCCCGAGAGTCGCTCGGTTCCGATCGCCTGGGGCCTCAGCTCAAGGCGGCCTTTGGTGGCGTCTACATCGCGAACGAGAAGTTCACGAAGAAGGAGGCGAACGACGTCATTGAGAAGGGAGAGGCCGACGCGGTCGCGTTCGGCAAGCTCGCTATCGCCAATCCCGACCTCGTGCGGCGACTGCAGGAAAGCGCGCCTTTGAACGAGCCGGACCCGAGCACGTTCTACGCGCCGGGCGCACAGGGTTACACCGATTACCCCTTCCTCGCGTAAGGGTGATACAGTAGGCGCAAGTCTCCTATGACGAGCGCCTCCCCTTCGCCGCAGCCGTTCTTTGTCGCGGGCGGTACCGTGCCGCCCGGTTCGCCCTCGTACGTCGAACGCGCCGCGGACCGCGAGTTGTTGAATGCCCTGCTCGAGGGCGAGTTCTGTTACGTGCTGAACGCTCGTCAAATGGGCAAGTCGAGCCTCGCGGTGAGGACGATCGACCGGCTTGAGGAGCGAGGGGTCCGAACCGCTTTCGTGGACCTCACCCGCATCGGCGGTGCGACGGTCAGCCCCGAGCAGTGGTACGCGGGAATGACCGTCGAAGCCGGTCGCGCGCTCGGCTTACGCTCTCAAGCCGCCGCCTGGATTAAGAGCCAGCGTGATCTTGGACCTGCACAGCGTTTCCTGTCGTTCCTCCACGAGGAGGTCCTGAATTTGATCGAGGGGCCGATCGTACTGATGATCGACGAGATCGATGCCGTCCGTTCGCTTCCCTTCTCGACCGACGAACTGTTCGCGGGACTGCGGCAGCTTCATAACGGACGCGCGACGGACTCTCGCCTCCGGCGGCTCACCGTCTGTCTACTCGGTGCGGCGCTCCCGTCGGACCTCATCGTCGACCCGCGCGTGACGCCCTTCAACGTCGGACGCCGCATCGATCTTCGGGACTTCACCCCCGAAGAGGCGCGTCCCTTCGCTTCGCAGATCGGAGAGAATGCCCTCCGCCGCGTTATTCACTGGACCGGCGGCCATCCTTTCCTCACCCAAGCGATCTGCGCGGAGCTCTCCAACGCACAGAGCGCGGACGCCTCGTCCGCCTCCG
>CAXUKB010000348.1:0-2169 GCA_964251345.1 uncultured Fimbriimonas sp.
ACACACAAGTGACCCTATGTAATGTAGTCAGGAAGACCAACTGTCAACATGAATGAAGGGGATCGTGTTCAACGTGCTGGAGGAGGTCGTCGCCGCGGAGTATGGCGAGGCGACTTGGGACCTGCTCCTGGACCGGGCGGCAGTGGCGGGAGTTTACACTTCTCTCGGCAACTACCCCGACGAGGATCTGAACCGATTGGCGGGCGCGGCATCGGAAGCGCTGAACACCCCGATCTCGGATGTCGTTCGTTGGGTGGGGCAACGAGCCCTTCCGATCTTCGCCGAGCGATTTCCTAAGTTCTTCGCCGGTCATACATCGGCACGAACGTTCGTTCTCACCCTCAACGACATCATTCATCCGGAGGTCCGCAAGGTCTATCCGGGAGCCGAGACTCCCGACTTCGAGTTCGACTTCACCCGCAAGGATCGCCTCCGGATGACCTATCGTTCGAAGCGCCGACTGTGCGCCTTCGCGTTCGGTCTCATCGAGGGTGCGGCAAACTATTACGACGAGGAGGTCGCGATCGTCGAGACCGAATGCATGCATCTTGGTTCCGAGCGATGTGTGTTCGACCTCGTCTTTACTTCGCGTCTCGTTGCGGTATGAAGCCCGTCGACATCCCTCCCGACCTCGAGGCCGAAGTCGCCCGTCTCCGGCGCAAACTGCAGCGCGAGCGGCAAGCGCGGCTTGAAGCGGAAGCGATTGCGGAAAGAGGACTCCGGGAACTGTACGATCGGCACCAAATCGTCAAACTTTTGCATGCGATCGCGGTTTCTGTGGGCGAAGCGCTGAGTGTCGAAGAAGCGCTACGAATTGCCCTAACCGAGGCGTGTCGCCACACCGGCTGGCACGTGGGCCATGCCTATCTCGTGAGCTCGGCAGGACGAAAGCTCGTGTCGAGTCGTGTATGCCACCTTTCCGATCCGGGGCTGTTCGCCGACTTTCGCCAAGTCACCGAAGAGATGGAGTTTGTTCCGGGAGCGGGGTTGCCGGGGCGGGTGTGGAGCAGCCGCCAACCCGAGTGGGTCCGGGATCTCGCGGAAGACGCCAGCTTTTTGCGGCGCGAGACCGCGACGAGTATCGGTCTTTCGTGCGGTTTCGCGGTTCCCGTGATGGTGCTGGGCGAGGCGTTCGCCGTCATGGAGTTCTACACCACCGAGCGACGCGAGCGCGACGAGCACCTGCTGGACATCGTCATGCAGATCGGGCACACGCTTGGCCGGGCGGTCGAGCGTCTACGCGCCGAGGAAAACACGAAACGTCACGTCGCCCGGTTTCGCTCGCTTCATTTGATCGACGTGGCCATCACCGCGAGTCTTGATCTCGAACTGACGCTTAGCGTGTTTCTCGACCAAGTTCTCGCCCTGCTTGCCGTCGACGCGGCGGACGTGCTGCTCTACAACTCCCACACCCACGGATTGCATCATTCGATCGGGAAGGGATTTCGTCACACGCGACCGGTATTAGAGACGCGGTTAGGCCAGGGCCACGCCGGGAAAGCGGCGCTTCGCCGACGGATGGTCCATTTCCCGGATCTCCGCAAGGCCGGAGAAACGCCCGACGCGGAGGGCTTCATCGGCTACATCGCGGTTCCCCTCATCGCGAAGGGTCACGTCAAGGGCGTGCTCCAAATCTTCCGGCGCTCGGAACTTCGATGCGATGCGGACATGATCGAGTTCGTCGAAGCGCTTGCGCGGCAGGCCGCGATCGCGGTGGACAACGCGGCGCTGTTCGACGGCCTCCAGCGCTCGAACATCGAACTGAGCCTCGCGTACGACGCGACCATCGAAGGTTGGTCGCGAGCGCTCGACCTAAGGGACAAAGAGACCGAAGGCCACACCCGCCGCGTCACGGAAGGAACCATGCGACTGGCCAGGGCGATGGAAGTCGCGGAGCCGGAACTCGTTCATATGCGGCGTGGAGCGCTGTTGCACGACATCGGAAAGATGGGAATTCCCGACTCGATCCTGCACAAGCCGGGGCCGCTCGACGAAGAGGAATGGGCGATCATGAGGACGCATCCGGCACTCGCCTACGAAATGCTTTCCCCCGTCGAGTTCTTACGACCTGCCCTCGACATCCCGTACGGGCATCATGAGAAATGGGATGGCGGCGGCTATCCACGAGGCTTGGCGCGGGAGCAGATCCCCCTTGCGGCGAGAATTTTC
>CAXUKB010000348.1:2179-4994 GCA_964251345.1 uncultured Fimbriimonas sp.
GCTTCGCTCGGACCGTCCCTACAAGAAAGGCTGGAGTTTCGAACGCGCGCTCGACCACGTGGGCGCCCAAGCCGGGCGGCACTTCGACCCGCAGGTGGTGGAGCGATTCGTTGAGATTATGCAGTCCAGCGCAAGCTCGCGCGGTAGTTTGGGATTGGCCGCTTAGCACCCGTCCAGACATTCCTAGGCTCGATTTGGTGTGGCCCGGTCGTTCGCGTCGGACATCGGCAAATCGTCGTCCATCTCTTGGCGCTTCGCTCGACATCCTTCGGGCAAACCGTGGATCGTGCCCGATCTGGGCTTCGAGGCTCCGCTTGATCTCGTCGAGCTTCGCTCCCCAGGCTCGGCGTAACCCGTCCGCCTCATCGCGCGTGTTGATTCGCTTAAGGTTCACCATCACCGCGATGCGGCCCGCGGTGTCCTTGACGGTGGCCTCAACAAGGGTGGGAACCGGGGTACCCGGGGTGTGCCAACTCCCTTTCGCGTCCTTGCCCTCCCGGACCTTCGTCCCGTCCTTCGGGAGCTCCGCGACGAGCGCGTCGAGGACGCGGTCCATCGGGGCGGCGATCGCCTTCGTCACGCAGATGTTGTAGCCCTCCGGGCGGCCGTCCTTCTGAACCCGCCCGAGCCGGCGCTCGTGCTCGACGTAAATCGTGGTGCCCCACCAGGCTTGCGCGGGCGAGCGGCCGGTATGATCCCAAAGCCAAACGATCGACTCGCGCCGCTTTCCGTCGAGTTCCGGAATCGCCATAAGCGCTTGGGACCACTCCTCGAACGTCTTGCCCGTCGCCGCGCGGCAGGCCTCGTCGGTAACGGGAAAATCGGGGCGGAGTTCGACGTTTATAGCCCTTCACTATAGTCGGTGCGAACGCTCCCGCTCGGGCTCCGGCCCGGGTGACCAACGGTTAACCGGCGTTTCGGGCGCCCCGCCCGACCAGGGCGACGGCCTCCTCCAGCGACAGGGCGCAGCCTTCCTTCCAAGCGGCGTCGAAGGCGGCGTCGTCGTCGTTTAGAGTTCCCCGGGCGATGGCCGCCTGATCGGCCGCCCGCTCGCGCTCTTGAGTGGGAAGATGCTGCCCCGCCTCTTCGAAGAGCGTGCGGAAAGGCCCCAAAGGTGGCTGGCATCGAGGGGTGATCCGGAGACGGCAAGGAGGCCGGCTACCGATTGGAGGACGTGAGGAACAGATACCCTGAAATTGTTCTCCAAAACGATTTCAAGGGCCTCTCTCCACATCTCTCAGGCAAGGTTGAAGCGTTGCAGAGTCAAGCTTACTTCGCCCAGGTTGAGGAGAGCGATGTAAACGCTGAAGGGAGCGCCCAGCGTTCGATTGATCGTCAAGCTCTCTTGCAAGTAGGGAATCGCAGAGTCGGTGTCGCCCTCGTATTGAAAAACGAGGGCCAGGTTGTTAAGCGCGACGGAAATCCCCTTTTGATTTCCGAGTTCACGCTGGATTTCTAGGCTTTCCTCCAAGTGCCTCCGCCCTCAAGCGTAATCCTTCTCATAAGTCGCCAAATTCCCCAGTTGATTGAAAGTAGCGGCGATGTCCAGGCGCACGCCCAACTCTTTCCGGATCGTCAGGCTCTCCTGAAGGGCGCGATGCGCGGCGCTGAAGTCGGACTGAAGGCTCAACTGAGATCCTAGAGAGTTCAGCCCTTTAGCGCGAACGCTTGGGCTTGCCTCCGATGAGTTCTCAAGGGCCAAGGCGAGCCGCCTGGTGTATTCGTTTCCGTAACCACGGCCGACACAAAATCGCCCTGACGAGGCGATCAGTCGAACTCCGAGTTCGCCCCGAGAAGGCGCTTCGCCGCTCCATTCCAATGCCGAGCGAAGGTTGTCGATCTCCGCTTCCGCTCGATCGGTCGCGATCTTGATCTGGGCCGTCCCAAGGTGAGTCTCAAACTCATTCGCAAAAGTGGCAAAGAACTCGAGGTGCCGGTCGCGGAGCGCCTCGGCCCCGTCCGTTTCCAGCAGGCGTCGTGGGCGTACTGCCGGACGGTCTCGAGCAGTCGGTAGCGCATCATGCTCCCCGAGGGCTCGGCGACGGCGAGGCTCTTGTCGCTTAGAGAGGTGAGCAGGTCGAGCACCTCCCACTCCTTCACCTCGTCCCCCGCGCAGACGGCTTCGGCGGCGTCGAGGGTCCAGCCGCCCGCGAAGACGGAGAGTCGGCGAAGGAGCGCCTTCTCGGGGGACGAGAGGAGGTCGTAACTCCAGTCGACGAGCGCACGAAGGGTCTGCTGGCGCGGCAGGGCGGTGCGGCTGCCCCTAATAAGGATCCGGAAACGCTGGTCGAGCTTGCCGTTGAGATCTTCGACCGACAGCGAGCGGACGCGGGCGGCGGCGAGTTCGATTGCCAGGGGGATGCCGTCGAGGCGGAAGCAGACGGACGCCACGGCAGGGGCGTTCGCGTTGGTGACGGCGAAGCCTGGACGGCGCGCTCGATGAAGAGCTGGACCGCCTCGAATTGGCCCAACGACTCGGCGGTTTGAGGCCGCTTCGGGTCGGGGAGCGAGAGGGAGGGGATGCGGTAGGCCGCCTCGCCCGCAATGACGAGCCCTTCGCGGCTCGTGGCGAGGATCTTGACCCCTGGGCAGTTTCGGATGAGGGCGTCCGCGAGCTTGGCGCTCGCATCGATGACGTGCTCACAGTTGTCTAGGAGCAAGAGAAGCCGCTTGGCTCTAAGATGCTCGATAAGCGTCGTGAGCACCGACTGGCCCGTGACCTCCTTGACCCCCAGGACGCTCGCCACGATGGAGACCACCAAGCTTGGGTCGGTCAGGGGCGCCAGCTCGACGAGGAACGCGCCGTCCGGGAAGC
>CAXUKB010000349.1:0-4985 GCA_964251345.1 uncultured Fimbriimonas sp.
GTTCTGAGCCACAAGCAGCACCATCAGTTCCGGAAGAGTGTACGCAGCGTGACCCACCACGTCACGGCGCCGCACCATCCGAACGGCCACTAGGGGCAACCCGCTCGCCCTTCCTGGCGTCCAACCCGGCATGATCGTGAGCGACCTCAAGAAGAAGCCTGTCGTGAGCATGGCGGATGGATCGAAGATCGGTGAGGTAGGCGATCTGATCTTCGATCCGATTCGCTGGATCATTGCCAATCTTTATGTGGACGGCAAACCGGGACGCGGCATTCTCCCCTTCGCGCAGATTAAAGGCATCGGCCCCGACGCGGTCACGATCGACCAAACCTCTGTGATCGCCTTCAATGCCAAGGGATCCGGACTCTGTTTCGAAGATCTCAAAGGTCTTCATGTCGTGGATAGCACGGGAACCGTCCGCGGAAACGTCAGTGACGTGACGTTTGCCTTGGATGGCACCGTTGAGTCCTTCGAAATCAAACAGGGCGGCGTGTTCGGTATCGGTGCCCACCATCTGACCGTGACACCCGCCGAAATTCGCGGCGTGGGCGACAAGATCATCACCGTCGACCTGCCCGCGGCGACATAGTCGCTTCGAATTGCGACGCTGGTGACCCTTTGCCAAACGTGTGCAAAGAGAAACGTGTGCAAAGAGAGTGGAGGCGATCGCTTCCACGTCTCGATTCGATTCAGGGGTAGCGTGACAGGGAAGGCGGATAAAGGCTAATCTTCTGGGCCAAATCGAGAGGAACCTGCCCAGCCGACCAGCGATCGCACGGGCATCTGGCGATACCTTATAGGTCAACTCTGAAATGACCGTTGTGCGCGCTATCTTCCGCTATGACCATGCGGGTCTCCGGCCGGTCGGCGCGTTGATCCGTCTCCTGGGACTTGCCATTGCGGCCTACGGAGGTCTTCGCTTCGGCGGCTTGGGCGCGGCGGTGCTGGCCGCCATCGGGGCGCTGTATGCGGGGATCGCGTCGTACGGAGGGCCCCACGAGGCTCGCCTTCGGAGAATGCTAACCGCGACGGTCGCGGCCTCTGTAGCTACCTTCGTCGGTTGCCTCGTGGAGCCGAGCACCGGAGCCACCGTTCTCGTGGTTGCCCTGGGGACCTTCCTCCTCGCTCTCTTCGCGGCGACTAGCGCAGACGCGGCGCAGGTCGCCCTCCTCGCGACGGGCTTGCTCGTCGTGTTCTCCGGCTTGCACGGAGCGCGGGCCCAGCCCTTTGGTAATGCGTTACTCGTGCTCATCGGAGGACTTGCGCAGACGGCGGTCATCATGGCGTTTAACCCGCTGTCGCCGGTGTTCGCGGAGCGAAAGGCGCTCGCGGCGACGTACGCAGCCTTTGCCCGGTTTGCCCGCGCGCGGGCTCAGGGAGACGATGACGAGGTGCTTCCGGACGGCGGTCCATCCGCCGTCGCCCGGGAGCTCTTAAGGGAAGGAATCCGCATTAATCCCCGCCCCGAACGCGAACGTCTCTGGAGAGAGCTGGAACTCGCGGACGCCCTGCGCGGAGGCTTGGTGGGTCTCGACCGTGCCGGAGACGCAGATGCGTCCGTTTGGAACGCGCTCGCCGAATGGCTCACCGATGCGGAGGGCGCCGTCGACCGAGGGCGGCCGATCGAACGCGCTTTCCCCGACATCAAATCAGGAGCCCGCGCCACGCCGTGGCTTCGACGTCTATGCCGCATGGCGACAGCGGGCGAGTCGGGCAATCTGCCGACCGGGCCGCCGATGCCTCGCGCATGGCTGCAAGCCCTCCGGAACGTGGAGACGATTCGGGCGCTCGCCCTTGGCCATGCGCTCCGGTACACCGTCGCGGTGTCCGTCGCGACGGCAGCCTACCGACTCCTCGACGCCGATCATGGCTATTGGGCTCCCCTCGCGCTCGTGTTCAGCCTTCGGCCGGATTTCGCGGGCACGGTGACCCGAGGATTCGGACGAATCGTAGGCACGATCGGAGGCGTGTTACTCGCCACCGGATTCGTGTCCTGGTTTCATCCTGGGGCAAACGGCCTTGCCGTGGCCGTCCTCGTGGCTACGTGGGCAGCGTTCGCTCTCCTCAACGCCTCGTTCGTCCTCTATAGCGCATCGCTCGCCTTTTGGGTCGTGACCGCGGTTACGCTCGGGGGCGCCTCCACCGCGACGATCGGGCCGGAACGGATCGTCGCGACCGTCGCGGGCTCAGGACTTGCCTTGGTCACGGCGCTCGTGTGGCCCCGATGGGAGGCGCGCAACGCCCGAACCGCCTTGGCTGTCGCGTTCGCCGCCCAAGCGGAGTACGCCGACGCGGTGGGAGAGTTCGAGAGTGCGGAAACCGCGGCGGGCGCGCGACTCCAGGCTCGCGCCGCACGATTGGAGGCGGAGCGTGTGGTCGCCGCCGCGGAGTTCGAGCCTCGTTGGAGCCGCGGAAACCATCTGGAAGGAGCGTCGGCGGCGCTCGCCCGCCTAGCCGAAAACGCCGCACGGATTCTTGCCGCCCACGTCGCGGCGCTCGACCCCGTTCAGGGGGACTCCTCTGACGATCTTCGGCGTCTCGCCGCCGAGGGTCGAGGGGCTGCCGCCGACCTTATGGGCTAGGGAACAAGGACGCGGCTCTAGGCGTCGAAGCGGCGTGCTCAAGCCCGGCCGACTCGCGCCCTATCGGCGGCTCCTTCCGGCCTTCACCCTCGTCGCCATCATTGCGATCGCCTTTTTCTTCTCCTCGCGTCAGTTGGTGAACGACGCACTTCTCGGCCGTCTTTCGAGCGATCTTAGCCGAGACCTCGCGATCGTTCGGAACGGCCTCAACGCATTGCAGAGCGCGGACCGCGGTTACGTTTTGACGGGCGACCCTCAGTTCCTCAAAGACTACGAACAGAAGGGGATCGATGTGAAGGGCGCTCTCGCCCACCTTCAGAGCATCCCGACGTCTTTGATCTCTCCCTCGACGGTCGCCGTTCTTCGGAAGGACGCTGAGGCCGTGCTCGACGCCTCGGCCGAGACGGTCCGGCTTCGGAAGGAGCAGGGATACGCGCCCGCCATGGCTTTCGTCGGGATGGGCAAGGGTCGGGTCTCGATGGATCGCGTTCGGGAAACCGGAAAGCGTACGGACGCTCGACTCGACGCCTCGTCCGAGGCTCGACGCGACAAGCTCAACGCGCTCGCCTGGATTACGGGCGCCGTGGTGTTTGGCGGCAGCGTGCTTCTCTTCATCCTGCTCGCCCGCGCGGCCAAGATGATCTCCAAGAGCGAAGAGGAGATCGCCGGTTCCGAAGAACGCTTCCGATCGCTCGTCGAGGCGACCTCCGAGATCATCTGGACGACCGATCCCATCGGCAACTTCAACGAGGCGCAGCCGAGTTGGCAGGCATTCACCGGCCAGACGCCTCCGGAGTACAAGGGTGTCGGCTGGATGTCCGCCGTTCATCAAGACGATCGCGCTCGCACACAAGAGAGGTGGGAGGCGGCGGTTCGCTACAACCTTCCCTACCGCATCGAACACCGCTTGCGTCGAGCCGATGGAGAGCTCCGCACGATGAGCGTGCGGGCCGTTCCCGTGTTCGACTCGACCGGACGTCGTCGGGAATGGATTGGAATCCATTCCGACGTCACCGAACGCCGGAGGGCCGAAGCGGAACTCGTGGAGCTCAAGGAGATGGCGGAGACGGCGAACGTGGCAAAAAGCCAGTTCCTCGCGAACATGAGCCACGAGTTGCGGACCCCGCTCAATGCGGTCATCGGATACTCCGAGATGCTCAAGGAGGAGGCCGAGGACATGGGCGCGCTCGAAACTATGGGGCCGGACCTCGATCGTATTCGGGGCGCGGGCAAACACCTCCTGTCCCTCATCAACGACGTGCTCGACCTCTCGAAGATCGAGTCCGGCAAGATGGAGATCTATCTCGAGGACGTCGACCTCGCCGAGATTCTGGACGAAGTGATCGGTACGGTCGCGCCCTTGGTAGAAAAGAATGGAAGTCGTCTCGCGGTCGAGTTCGACCATGGCATCGGTCTCATTCGTACCGACGTCACGAAGCTCCGCCAATCGCTGCTGAACCTTCTCTCGAACGCGGCGAAGTTCACGGAGGGCGGTACGGTGACGCTTACCGCCCGGCGCGCGACGCAAGAAGGTCGGGGCTGGGTGGAGTTCGCAGTTACCGACACCGGAATCGGCATGAACGCCGACCAACTGAGCAAGCTTTTTCAGGCCTTTACCCAGGCAGACGCCTCGACCACGCGCAAGTACGGAGGCACCGGTCTCGGCTTGGCGATCACCCGAAGGTTCGCCCGGATGCTCGGAGGCGACGTCATGGTCGAGAGCAAAGAGGGTGAAGGGTCGACCTTCCGGATGACCCTGCCCGCCGAGAGTGTAGCGCCCGCACCCGGCGAGCCCGCCATCGGCACGGAGGGGCCGCTGATTCTGGTGGTCGACGACGATCCCTCGCAACGGGATCTCCTTTCGCGAACCCTCGCGAAAGAGGGCTATCGCGTCGCGCTTGCCGAAGACGGCGATCAAGGGATGGAAATGGCGCGGAAGCTGCATCCCGACGCAATCACGCTCGACGTCCTCATGCCACGCGTCGACGGTTGGACCGTGCTCGGCAACCTGAAAGCCGACCATGAGACCGAGAACATTCCGGTTCTGATGCTGACGATGGGAGACGAGAAGAACCTCGCCTACTCCTTAGGCGCGGCGGATTTCCTGAACAAACCGATCACCCGAGAGCGACTGGTCACCGCTCTCGATCGGGTTCGCTGCATGGAGCCGATCTGCAGCATTCTCCTCGTCGAGGACGACGACGATGCTCGAATGATCACACGAGGCTCGTTGGAGAAGGAGCGGTGGAACGTGGTCGAGGCGACCGACGGCCGCGACGGACTTAAGCGGCTTGCGGAGAGTAAGCCTGACATCATCCTGCTGGATCTCAACATGCCGAACATGGACGGCTTCGAGTTTGCCGAAGCGATGCGCACGAACCCCGAGTGGAGAGAAATTCCGAT
>CAXUKB010000350.1:0-4939 GCA_964251345.1 uncultured Fimbriimonas sp.
CGCCGACGAGCCCCGCGCGATCGAGGAAGAAGCGCACCGGAAGCCGCTGAAGAGTGACGTCGTGGACGATGTGGTCGAAGGCACGCTGCAGGAACGTGGAGTAGATTGCGACGAAAGGTTTGACCCCGCCCGCCGCCATCCCCGCGGCGAGGGTCACGGCGTGTTCCTCGGCGATGCCGACGTCGGCGTACTGATCGGGCAGTTCGACGGCGTACTTCGTGAGCCCGGTGCCATCGGGCATGGCGGCGGTGATCGTGACGATGCTCGGGTCCTCTTTCGCGAGTTCGAGCGCCGTTTCGCCGCACGCCTGCATGTACGTCACGGGGCCGGCGGCCTTGGCGGGCTCGCCGACCTGCGGATCGAAGGGCACGACCCCGTGCCACTTGCGGCTGTCCGCCTCGGCCTGGGCGTAACCCTTGCCCTTCACGGTAAGGGTATGGACGAACACGGGACCGGTCAGGCGGTGGACGTTTCGGAACACTTCGAGCAGCGTCGAAAGGTCATGGCCGTCGACGGGCCCGATATATTCCCAGCCCATCTCCTCAAAGATCGCGCCGGTCTCTTCCGGGGCGAGATAATGCGTGATGCCGTGGCGAAGGCCGGCGGCGACGCGCCCGACAGGGTCGGGAAAACGTTCGACGAGCCCTTTGGCGCGCTGGGCGGCGTCTTGAAGCCAGGGCTTGGCGCGGAGCTTGGCGAGGTGGCCGTGGAGCGCACCGACGCCAGGGGCGATCGACATTCGATTGTCGTTCAGGACGACGGTAAGGTCGGCCTTGCGGGCGCCACCGTCGTTCAGGGCCTCCCAGCACATGCCGCTGGCGATCGCCGAGTCACCGGTGACGGCCACGACCTTGCCGGGCTGGCCAAGGCGCTCTCGAGCCGCGGCAAGGCCGAGAGCGGCCGAGATGGCGGTTCCCGCATGGCCCGCGCCAAAGCTATCGTAGGGGCTCTCGTCCCGGCGCAGGAAGCCGCTCAGGCCACCCTCCTTGCGTAAGGTGTCGAATCGATCGAGACGGCCGGTAAGCAGCTTGTGGGGATAAGCCTGGTGGCCCGTGTCCCAGACGACCGCGTCCTCGGGGAGCTTGAAGGAGGCGTAGAGGGCGACCGTCAGTTCGACGGTGCCGAGATTCGAGCTTAGGTGGCCTCCGGTTCGGCTCACATTAGCGAGAATCGCGGCGCGCACCTCGTCGGCGAGTTCCCTTAGGGACTTCTCGTCGAGCTCGTGGATTTGGCTGGGGGATACAAGGCGGTTCAGGATCGGGAACGTCGGGTCCATGGGCCTCCGTAACCTAGGCTACGGCGGAAGGTGGTCTCTGGTTACGAAATGATCACAAATTCAGGCACCCTCCCTCGCCCTTCAAACCCAAAGTCGGGAGCGTCGAGTAACTTATTTCCGGAGAAGCATGGCAAGCGAACCGAAGACGATCCTCCTGGTCGAGGACAACGCCGACGACGAACAGCTCACGCTGCGCGCCATGCGACAGAGCGAGGTCCCGAACATGATTCGGGTCGCCCGCGACGGCGCGGAAGCGTTGGAGCACCTCTTTGCGCCGAACGCAAAGCTTCCCGACCTCATTCTTCTCGACCTTAAGCTTCCCAAGGTGAGCGGGCTCGAGGTGCTACAAAAGATTCGGGGCGAGTCGGCGACACGGGGCCTGCCCGTCGTTGTGCTCACCTCATCGGATGAGGAAAAGGACATCGTAGAGAGCTACAATCTCGGCGCGAACTCGTTCATTCGCAAGCCCGTCGACTTCGACGAGTTTATCGACGCCGTCCGCCAACTCGGGCTCTATTGGCTCTCGATGAACCGGACGCGAAGACCGATCGGCCTTTAACCGATGCCTTCGAGAGGCCACCTCTCGAAGGCATCGGTTCCACGAGCTACTCCACGTAGAGCTTGACCTTGCCCCTTTCGGTCTTGTCAAGCCAGTCGTCGAGGCCAAACGGACCGGTGGTGGCCTGGATGCGTGGGATCTTGTAGAGGCTGAACTTCGGGGAGTCGGGCATCGGGGCGGGGTCCGCGCCGACGAGAAAGCCCGAGGCCACCGTGATCCGGCCGCTCTTATACGGGAAGCCTTTCAGCATCGCGAGGTTCTTCGGCGTCGAGCCGAGCGGATAGGCCAGATCGAACGGCCCATTCTCGCCGAGCTTGGCAAGGGCGATCGCGGCGTCACCGATCTCCTTTTTCACGCGCTCGTCCGTCTGGTGGCGCAAAGCGACGTGCGTGATGGTGTGATTCGCGACCTCACATCCCCAGCCGCGAAGCATCTCCAGCTTCTTTTGCACCCACTTGGGCTGCTCCCACATCGTCGGGAGCACGAAGAACGTGGCGCGGACGGGGAACTCGGGATGAATCTTCGCGAAGGCGAGCCAAATCCCGACCGCGCAGTTCGGATCGACGGTACCGTCGTCGAGAAGCTTGAACTGATCGCCGTCCGCATCATCGAAGGTCATCACCGCCGGGGTCGCGCCCTTCGCGAGGTTCATCTTGCCGGCGAGCCAGTCGCGCGCGGTTACGGGACGGAAACCGATCTTGTCGAGCCGCTCGAGGTCTTTGCGGAACGCATCCGGCGAGCGATGGTAGCTCGTTTTGCCAATCGCGACGTGGTGGTACTCCGGCACGAAGGCGACGCCCTTGTGGTTGGGCGGCCGACTTGTGGCGGGTGCCTGCGGAGTGGAGGGCGTCGCCTTCTGGACGGGCAACTTCGGCGCGGGCACGGCGAGGCCGCCGTGTCCGTCGGCCTCGAAGACCTTCTCCTTTTTTCCACAAGCGGCGAGGAGCGCTCCTGCCAGTACAATTCCCAGTGCCCGATGTCCCGCGTTCGTCAACTTCTTCCTCTCCTCGTCCCTCTCGTCTTCGTGTCCTGCAAGCCCGCCGCCGACACGGGGTCGAAACCTGCCGTCGCGACGGGCAAGCCCGCGCCGAAGCAAGCCGCCAAACCTACGGCCACCGTCGTCAAAAAGACCCCGGAGGCGCCGACCTTCACGCGCCCGAAAGTGGTGCGCGGCATCTATCTCACCGCATGGTCCGCCGCATCGAAGGGCAAGCTCAGCAAGATGCTGACGCTCCTCGACCAGACGGAACTGAACAGCCTCGTGATCGACGTGCGCGACACGGGTGAAGTGTACTTTCCCGTCGACGATCCCATGGTGAAGCGGGTCCACGAGGTGCAGAAGGGAAGGCTCACGGCGTTCAAAGACCCGCGTCCTCTGATGCTACGCCTCGCGAAAGCGGGCGTCTATCCGATCGCCCGGGTCGCCTGCTTCCGCGACAATTTCGTGCCGAAGCTCGATTCTAGCCGTGCCGTGCAAGTTCCGGGAGGCAAGCCGTGGCACGACCGCTCGGGCCACTACTGGCTCGACCCTTACGACAAGCGCAACTGGGAGTACCTGGCGAAGATCGTGGACTACGCGATGGACATCGGCTTTCCCGAGATCCAACTCGATTACGTGCGCTTCCCGAGCGAAGGCAAGTCGTCGACCCAAGTCTTTCCCAACAAAGCCAAGTATGGCGATCCGAAGGCGCACCCGGACGACGTGATCACCGCGTTCGCGAACTGGATGGGCGAGCGGGTGCGCAAGCGAGGACGGGCTTACTCCGCCGATGTCTTCGGGATCATTTCCGAGGGCAAGAAGGATCAGGGCATCGGACAGACCCTCGAGAAGATCGCGCAGCCTTTCGACGTGCTCTCGCCGATGGTCTACCCTTCGCACTTCGCGAAAGGCGAGTACAGGATCCCCGATCCGAACCGTGCGCCTTACGAGATCATCAAGAAATCGTTGGACGACTACAAGAAGCGCATCCCCAAGGCGCATATTCGGCCTTGGCTGCAGGACTTCTCCCTCTTCCACGTGCCGTACGGCCCCAAGGAGGTTCAAGCGCAGGTCAAGGCCGCGCACGACGTCGGTTACGACGAGTTCCTGCTTTGGAACGCCGGAAACGTGTACAAAGGCGGGGCTTCGCTCAAGAAGAAGGCGGTAGGCTCCGAACAGGTTGAGACTTCGTCCTCAAAGCCTTCCGTCGTCCCGGCCGGCCGCGCGTAATCCAGCGCGGCTCCGGGTCGACGTACGCCGGTACTCCCGCTGCTTTCCCCGGTTGCGGCGGGAGATCCTGACGACCTTGGGCGTCGTTCTCCTCGTGCTCGCGGCGATGGTCTTCCGCCCGACGCTGTGGCCGCTCTTGCTCGCCATCGGGCCGCTCGTCGGCCCCTTTGGACGACGGGTCACAAACGTCCGTCGACATTTCGATGCGGGCGACGTAAACGCGGCGAAGGTCATCGACCCAAGTTCCGGCCTGGTCGCGGCGTTCGCCGACCTCGGAACGCACGCCGCCGCGTTCTATCCGACGGTAAGAATCCTTCAATACCCGCTTGCCGAGATGGCAGGCAACCCCTTCGCTTCGGGTGACGACCTACCGGCCATATCGGTTTACACCGGCGCCGTCGGGGGTCACAAGTGGGACGGCTTCAATCCCATTCCGGCGGCGTGCGCGACTTCCGACGCGGAGGAAATCGCGCGATTGCGAGAAAGAGTGCCCGAGTGGCAATGGATGTTCCTCAACGAGGCTCTGTTTAGGCTTCCCCGCCCCTACCGACCGGGGCTGTACCCCATCCCGGAAATGACCCTTGCGGACGTCGTTCACGACCGCTAGAGCCTCTGGAGGTTTCAAACGGCTTCTCTTCAGAAGTCCGTCTCGGCCACGAGCCGGCGGATGGATTCCCAAACGCCCTGAAGGTCGGAGAGGAGAGGCGACTGGGCGCGAGCGACGGCGACGAGTTCAAGGTCGACCTCCGCGAGCAGAAGGTGAGGCTCCGCGACCGGCCCCTCGCCCGCGGTGCGACCCATCGGGTCGATGACGCTGGAGCCGCCGACGAAGCCCTTCCCTCCTTCGAAGCCGACGAGTTGGGCGTTCACGCACCACAGGCCGTGCTCCTCGGAG
>CAXUKB010000351.1:0-4938 GCA_964251345.1 uncultured Fimbriimonas sp.
GGCTTCGGTCAGGCGCTCGCCCGCGAGCATTCGCGCGATCTCTTCGACACGCTGAGCGTCGTCGAGCCGTACGATGCGTGTGACCACTCGGCCGCCGACCTCACCTTTCTCGATTCGGTAGTGGGTGGTCGCCCGGGCGGCGATCTGGGGCAGGTGGCTAATCACGACGAGTTGATAGTGGCCCGCAAGCTCTTCGAGCTTGCGGGCCATCGTCGCGGCGGCACGTCCGCCCAACCCGGCGTCCACCTCGTCGAACACCAGCGTCGGCACGCGCGCGCGTCCGGCGAGCGCGGTCTTCATTGCAAGCATGACGCGCGAAATTTCGCCACCGGAGGCGATCTTCGCTAGGGGGCGCATCGGCTCGCCCGCGTTGGCCTGGAAGATGAACTCCACGTCGTCCGCGCCGTGCGCGTCGGCCGCGCGGGGCCGAATCTCGACCGCAAACTGGGCCTTCGACATGGCGAGGTCCCTAAGCTGCCTCTCGACGAGCGAACCGAATTCCTTCGCTTTCTCCGTTCGCAAGCGAGTGAGCTCGCCGGAGGCTTTCTCGAGAGCCCGATCTGCCTTTTCGACCCGCGCGAGCAGACTCTCCTCGCTCGCTTCCGCATCGTCGAGGCGTGCGAGCTCTTCCTGCGCGGCCGCGAGGTGTCCGAGGACCGCCGTCTCGTCTTCGCCGTACTTTCGCCGAAGCTTCTTCAGCGCTTCGATTCGGGTCTGGACTTCGTCAAGCGTGTCGGGATCGGCTTCCAAGGAGTCTGCATAGGCGCGCAGTCCGTGCGCGCCATCCTCTAAGGCGTAAAGCGCCTCGCGGAGGGGGCGCAGAATGTCCTTGAGGGACGTGTCGAAGCGGACGATGCCCTCCAGGCTCTTGACGGCATCGCCGAGAAGATCGACCGCACATCCCTCCTGCTCGTCGAGGGAGTGAAGCGTGCTCAGGGCGGTCTGGGACAGGCGTTCGGCGTTCTTGAGACGCGAGAGGAGCGCTTCGAGGTCGACGGTCTCGTTCGGGATCGGATTGATCGCCTCGATCTCCGCGATTTGGTAACGGAGAAGATCGACACGCTGCTCCCGGTCGCGAACGCCCCGACGAAGATCGGCGAGGGCACGTCGTGCGCCTTCGGCGACGGCGTAGCGCTGGCCCACGGTCTCTAAGAGCTTGACGACGGGTTGGCCGATCCAAGCGTCGAGGTAGGCCACGTGGCCCTCGGGATCGAGCAACGCTTGATGATCGTGCTGGCCGTGCAGATCGACGAGAGACCGCCCCAGTGCGCGAAGCCCCGAAACGGGGGTCATTTTGCCGCCGACGCGGCACGTGGAGCGACCTTCCGCCATGACCTCCCGTTGAACGTAGAGCAGATTGTCCTCAAGCGGAATGCCGAGGTCTTCACACTGGGCGCGTACCGCCGGGGCGTCGGAAAGGTCGATCACGACGCTGACGCTGGCCTTGGCGGCGCCCGCCCGAACAAGTTCGGTCGCCGCCCGCTCTCCGAGGGCGAGCTCGATCGCGTCGATCATGAGCGACTTGCCTGCGCCGGTCTCGCCGGTCAGCACGGTAAAGCCCGGCCCCAGGGTTACCTGGGCGCGGTCGATAATGGCCAGGTTCTCGACGGTCAGCTCGACGATCATGAAATCGGTTGCGAAAGAACGCTTACCATTGTCGACGATGGCCGACCATCGCCCGTTCGGAGCGATCGTCGGCCATCGTGTGCAACCGTTGGCGCTTACTGCGCCGCTCGGCTACTCCTTGTCTTTGAAGCCCGGCAGTAGTCGGCCGTTGTAATAGCCTTCGGCGCTGGCACAGTGGTTCAGACGGGTCGGGGAAGCACCCACCTGTCGGGTAAGCGTGATCTCGGGGAGAACCGCGGTGTAGTTGGTGCGGCGCAGGGCGGTGCGCTGATGACTGTGGCGTCGCTTTGGATTCGGCATTACTTCTTCTCCCGGTGCAGCGTGTGCTTGCGAAGTCGCGGGTTGTACTTCATCAGTTCCAAGCGCCCTTCGGTGTTGCGCTTGTTCTTGGTAGTGGTGTAATAGTTTTTGCCGTCCTCGGTGCACACCACCCGAATAATCTCACGGGCTTCGCTCTTCTTCGCCATAGGGTTCTCACAAGCCGTCGGAGCCACGAAACGGGGGACAGCAACGCTTATTATGGCCGATTCGGCAGGCCCGTTTCAAGCGGTAGAATGCGAACGGGGCCCGCCCGGGTGGTGGAATGGTAGACACAGAGGTCTTAAAAACCTTTGGCCTTTGGCCGTACGGGTTCGAATCCCGTCCCGGGCACCACGAAAAACGCGGTTGGCGGACTTGCCGCCAACCGCGTTTTATCGACGGTCAGGCGAACACGCCGAGTGGCGCGAACTTCTGACCGAGAACAACCTCGCTGTCTCCACCCATCCAGCCGTCGAGGGTCGCGGCGTAGACTTCGCGGAAGTCGACGGAGTGCGCGACGTCGCCGTCCAGCAGGTTCTGAAGATCAGGCTTCGCGCCATGAAGTCCCGCCTTCACGCAGGAGCCGACGAGGAACATCGGAGCCGCCGCGCCGTGGTCGGTGCCGAGGCTCGCGTTCTCGTGGGCACGCCGGCCGAACTCGGAGAAGGTGAGCACGACGACTTTCTTGTCCTTGCCGATCGCCTCCATCTCTCGCTGGAAGGCAAGCACCGCGTCGCCGTAGCCTTTGAGGAGCCGCGCTTGCTGATCCGGCTGCCGGGCGTGGGTATCGAAGCCGCCCGCCGAGAAGTACACGATGCGCGTCGCGGGGGAGGTGGCGATCAGCTGGGCGATCTGCTTGAAGCCGTTGCCGAACGCGTCGTTCGCGTAGGTCTGCTTCGGCGTGTAGCCTTGGACCTGCTTGGAGAGGATGGACATCGCGTCGAGCGCGGACTTCGAGGCCTGCTGGACCGCCGCCGTGGTCGAGCCCATCATGCCGTCCATGCCCTGGATGTCTCGGAGCATCTTCTCCGAATCGGCGTCGCCGATGAGGCCCTGCACGTCGGCGAGCGAAGCGAAGCAGGGCACGCTGGCGTGTTCGGCGGCGAGGGCCATCGGCCGCTCCGTCGAAAGGCCCAGCGCCATCACCGGATTGAGCGGGTGGCGACCCAAGTCGACGTCGAGCTGGCGACCGAGCCAACCGGTCGAGATCATCCGATCCGGAGCGGCGGTCTGCCAAATCTCCATGCTGCGGAAGTGCGAGCGATTGGGCTTGGGATAGCCGACGTTGCCGACGATCGCGACCTTGTTCTCCTTGTAGAGCTGATGGAGTCCGGCGAGCGAAGGATGGAGCCCCACCTCTTCGTCGAGCTTGAGGACGTCCGTCTCCTTGATTCCGATCGTGGGACGCAGATCGTAGTAGGTCTTCTGCGCGTAAGGGACGACGGTGTTGAGGCCGTCGTTACCACCCGAGAACTGGCACACTACGAGGATCGTGTCGGAGGCGGCCTTGCCGCCGGTGGCTTGCCGGATTACGTCGGCCTGGGCGACGGTGGATAGCCACCGAGGAGCCACGAGACCCACGGCGATCATGCCGCCCGCCTTCATCATGCTTCGTCGACTGAATTGGTTGTCCATCGTGCTCTCCCCCACCATTATCGGCGATCTTCTGTCAAAACGTCCCATTTCCACGAAAGTTCGGCGATCAGAGGTCGTGTTCGTAAAACCGTGGGAACAATCGCAACCCCCTCTTTCCGTACGGGTACCCTGCGGCGGTGAAAATCGGTCGTATCCCGGGGATCGGAGCCGCCGCGGCGCTGGCGGTGTCCACGCTGGCCGTGTTCGGTACTTTCCAGAACTACGGTCCGGAGAGCGCGGTCCGCCGCTTTCACCACGCGGTGGCGAACGACGATCACAAAGAGCTCGAGCAGGTCGTTTCGGGCTCGCCGGACACCTCCGCGGCTCGCGAGCTCGAGGCGCGGCTCAAGGCGATCCTCGCGAACAGCGTCAAATACGGCATCGTCAAGTCCGAGCGTTCGCCTACCCAAGTCGAGATGCTCGCCGTGTACGACAACAAAAAGACGATCGTCTGGGTCGTCGTCAAAGCCCGGGACCGTTGGCGCATCGACGCCTATCTCACGTTGCAGGCTTTGCAGCGGCTCGGCTATCAATAGTGCGGGAAGACTCTCGGAAGCTCCGCGAAAGAGGCAACCCGATGGCGCTCGACGCCTAATCCTTGTCTCCCGCGGCGTAGACTTATAGGCATGATCCTTACCGTCGCCAACGTTGCGAAAACATTCGACGCGGACAAGATCCTCTCGGGTGTGAGTTTCAAATTGGACTCGGGCGAGAAGGTCGCCCTCGTCGGTCGCAACGGTGCCGGCAAGACGACCCTTCTAAGGATTCTTACGGGCCAGTACGCGCCCGATCAAGGGGGCTCGGTCCAGCTCGCACGAGGCGCGAAGATTGGCTACCTCAAACAGGAAATGTCGGTGACCGACGGGAGAACGGTCTTCGAGGAGGCCGAGGCGTCGCGGGAGGCGCAGATCGTTATGAAGGCCCGCCTGGACGAGCTTGAAATTCGCCTGGAGAACGGCCCGACGGACGACGAGTTGGCCGAGTACGCGCTTCTCCACGAGCATTTCCTCGACGCTTCCGGCTACTCGGCGGAGCACGACGTCCGCACCGTGCTCCTGCGCATGGGCTTTACGGAGGACGAGTTCTCCAAATCCACCGAGTCGCTCTCCGGCGGCGAGAAGACCCGGCTCGCGCTGGCCCGAATGCTCCTGGAGGAGCCGGACCTGCTCATCCTCGACGAGCCCACGAACCACCTCGACCTCCAAGCGACGGAGTGGCTTGAAGGCTGGCTTCGCGAGTATCACGGCGCGGTTCTGCTCGTCAGCCATGACCGCGCGTTGCGGGAGAACACCGCCGACCGGGTGCTGGAACTCCGCGAGGCCCCGGTGTTCAACTATCCCCACGCGTTCGCAAAGTACCTCCAAATCCGTGAGGAGG
>CAXUKB010000352.1:0-4934 GCA_964251345.1 uncultured Fimbriimonas sp.
CAATAACGCACCGTGAAACGTTGGCGCGCCGCCTTCCTCCTCGCCTTGCTCAGCGCGCTGCCGATTCTCTTTGCCTGGGACCGCTCCGCGACCCTCCTCGAGGACTCCGATACCCAAGGGATCCTCGCCGCGATCCGGGCGGCTCACGATCCATTGAAGTGGTTCCGCGGCGACTGGCCGATCGCGAACCACTTCTACCGGCCGATTTCGTCCCTGGTGTTCGAGGCGGACAACGCCCTCTGGCACGAGAACGCCGCAGGCTACGGGCTGACGAACGCCCTTCTTTGCTTTGCGTGCGTCCTCCTTCTCTTCTGGGCCTTGCGCGAGATCACCGACCGGCCGTGGCCCACGGCAGCGGCCACGGTCGTCTTCGCACTCTGGCACGTCGGGCCGATCGACACCCTCTCGACTCTCGTCGGCTACGCCGCCTGGCTCACGCTGCTCGTCGGCGCGGTGCGCCACCGGAAGGATTGGCGGCGCTACGTGCCCGCCTTTCTGACGCTGCTCGCGCTCTCGTCCGAACTTCTCCCGATTCGTCCGCTTGCGGCACGGATGCTCGACTGGATTCCCGGGCGTACCGCCTCGACGATGACGCTGTTCGCGCTCGCCGCGATCGCCGCTTACGCCCGCTTCGAGCGCCTGCGCCGTCTTCCTGCCGCGCGCGTCGAGATCACCCCCGAGACGCCTCCCGTGACCCGTAGCGCGGTCGAAGAACGCCCGCGCGGGGTGGCTTGGCCCTGGTTCGCGGTCGCCTGCGTCGCCACGGCACTCTCCCTAGGCGCTTACGAACAGGCCGTGATGCTCCCGGCGGTTCTCGTCGTCGTCGCCCTCGCCCTTCGGCTCAGCGGCGCGAGGCCCGCTTGGCCGCTCCACCTCGCCTTCTGGGGGCTCCTCGTCGTGTATGCCGGGCTTCGCTGGGAGCTCTTGCCGCACGTCGTCTCGTCCTATCAGCACCAGCAGTACAGTTCGCCGCGCACCGCGTTCTGGATGGAGATGCAGTACCTCTATCCTCCGCTGGGGGGTCTTCTCGGCATCCTGGAAACGCTGTCCACGAGCTGGCTCCTCCTGTTGCAACCGGACACCTACACGCCCGTCGTTCGGGCGATCGTACTTACGACGGGGTATCTGCAGACGCGGAAGGAAGCGGTGCTCGCGCTTGTCGGCTGGGCCGGATCGGCGGTCGCCTACTTACCCATGGCCGCATTCAAACTCTTTGAGCACTATCACTACTGGCCAATGGCCATGCGGTCGGCCTTCGTGGTGGCGATGGGGATCGTCGCCTTGCGGCTGACGGCTAGCGCGTGGTGCCCCCCAACTCGGCCAGCGCCGCCACGACCGCGTCCCGCGCCTGGTTCGCTTCCTCATCCGTGAGATTGCCCGCCGGCTTTCGGAAGACGAGCCGCAGGGTCAACGAATGCTTACCTTCCGGAATTCCGGCGCCGGTGTAGATCTCGACGAGGCTCTGCCGCTCGAGAAGCTCGCCGCCCGTTGCCTCGATTTGACGCTCGATGCTCGAGTACGGCACGTCGCGGTCGATCAGAAGCGCGATGTCGCGCGGGTTGGCGGGATTGCGGCTCACCGCCTTGAGCTTGCGCTCACCGTCGACGCCGGCGAAAAGGCACTCGACATCGAGCTCCGCGGCGACCGTCGCGGACGGCAACCCCACCGCTTCGGCGACCTCAGGGTGGAGTTGGCCGATGAACCCGACGTCCTGGCCGTCGACGAGCAGGGTTGCAAAGCGTCCCGGATGGAACCTCGGATCGCCCGAAGAAGGCTGGGCGACTAAGGTGACCCCAACGGCGGCCGTCGCCGCGAAGAGGTCGCCCTTCAGACCGAAGAAGCCGGACTCGTCCGTTGCGAGAAAGCCGAGGTGTCGATTCTCCTCGGGGTCGAACGCCCTTCCGATCTCGAACAGTCGGAGGTCGCGACCGCCGTTTCGGGCCGCCGCTTCGCCAAGGCCGGGGAGCAGCGAGTTGCGCAGGTAAGCCGCCTCGGGCGATCCGGGGTTGCGTGGCCCTAGCCGTTCGCCCGGCGCGTCGAGAGGACTCAGGTCGCGCAGAGAATGGGAAATCGCCTGGACGTAACCCTGACGAACGACGGCCTCGCGCAGACGATCCTCCAAGAGCAGTTCGCCTTGCGGCCCGCCCATCCGCGCGATGCCGGTGACCGGCGTCTCGGGGATCCGTTCATAGCCGTGGACCCGCCCCACCTCCTCGACGAGATCTTCCTCCCGCACGATGTCGGGTCGCCAAGAGGGAGGCACCACGACGAGTCGGTCGCCATCGCGGCGAACGTCCATGCCGAGGCGGCGAAGGTGAATCTCGGCCTCGTCGTCGGTCACTTCCATGCCCAGCAGAAGACGAGCGCGCGCGGGCCGGAGCGCGATCGGAACGTGCTCCAGCTTGCCGGGATACTCGTCCGCGATGGCGGTGCCTTCGATGCCGAGGAGATCGGAGAAGCGAAGAATCGCGGCCACGACGCCTTCCGGGTCCACGCTTCGCTCGAAACGATAGCTCGCTTCGGTGCTAAGGCCAAGTTGCTTGCGCGTCCGCCGGACGCTCGTGTTGAGGAACGTCGCCGACTCCAGCAGAACGCGCGTGGTGCTCGTCGAGACTTCCGTCGCCTCTCCGCCCATAATGCCTGCGGCGGCGACGGGCCGCTCCGCGTCGCAGATCATCATCTGATCCGGCCGGAGGGCGTGCTCCTTTCCGTCCAGAGTGGTCAGCGTTTCGCCTTCGGCGGCCTTTCGCACGACGATCGCTCCGCCCGCCAGCTTGTCGTAGTCGAACGCGTGGAGCGGCTGGCCAAGCTCCAGCATGACGTAGTTTGTGAGATCGACGAGAAGCGAGATCGGCCGCATCCCGGCCTGGGTCAGGCGCTCGCGGACCCACTCGGGCGCCGCGTCGTTCTGAACCCCTTCGAACGTACGGCAAGCATAGCGGGGGCAGTCCGTCGTTTCGATGCGGATCGAAGCGGGGTTGGCCCGTTCTCCCGCCGGAAGGTCGACGAACCGGTTCGCGGCGCGTGTGTACAGTTCCATCGGCGCGCTCGCGGGGTCCTTGGCCAGCACTTCCCGGGCGAGGCCGAAGACGGAGAGCCCGTCGCCACGATTGCTCATGACCTTGATGTCGAGCACGTCGCCCTGGATGCCTTCCAGCTCGAAGCCCGCCATCGTCAGCAGGTCGCCCAGATCCTCGGGGGAGAGGGCCGTGCGAACGAAGTCGCGGAGCATCGAGACGGGGAACTTCACGGGGGAGAGTTTACTTGCCCCTCCCGACTGGCAGCCAAGGTCACAATATCGCCATGAACATCCTTATCCTAGGCGGGACCGTGTTCGTAGGGCGCGGCGCGGCGGAGGCCGCCCTCGCGCAGGGCCATCGCGTTACCCTCTTTCATCGCGGTTCGAAGGGAACGGGACTCATCCCGGGAGCGGACGAGATCCTCGGAGACCGCGACGGCGGCCTGGACGCACTCGCCGGAACGCAGTGGGACGCGGTGATCGACGCCTGCGGCTACGTGCCTCGCCTGGTGGAAGATGCCTGCCACATCCTGTCGGAGGCTGGACGCTACCTGTTCGTTTCGACGGTGTCGGTCTACGAAGAAGACGAGGCGGGCGGGGTGCTCGAGAAGACGGTCGCCGAGCCCGTCGGCACCGAGGAGATCACGAACGACACTTATGGGCCACTGAAAATCGAGTGCGAGCGCGTCGTACACACGGGCTTTGGCGAGCGCGCGACGATCGTCCGCCCGGGGTTAGTCAACGGCCCCTTCGATCCGACAAACCGCTTCCCGTACTGGATCGAGCGATTCCTCAGCGGCGGCGAGGTGCTGGTGCCAGACGTCCTCGACGCTCCGCTTCAGCAGATCGACGCCCGGGACCTTGGACGATTCATGGTGCTCTTGCTGGAGCGAGACCTCGGCGGAACCTTCGACGCCGTTGGAGAGCATTCGACCTTCGGATCGATGATCCGAGCGTGCCAAGCCCTCAATCCCGAAGCGACTCCCGTTTTAGCCCGCTTGGAAGCCCTGGAGAAAGCAGAAGTCAAATTGGGTTGGGACCTGCCCCTGGCCTACCCGGGACGGAGCGGCGTTATGGCGATCGAGCCCGTCGCCGCCCTTGGCGCGGGACTGGAACGCCGGTCATTAGCGGAAACGACCAGGGACACCGCGGCCTGGGTCGAGACGATTCGGGCCGAAGAAAAGCCACGCTTCGGCATGACGCGGGAGCGAGAGTTAGAGGTCATTGATACCGTGAAGGCAGGCGCCTGACGGCGCAAGCCTCTCGTCATCGATGGCACCGCCGTTGGAACCGCCTTGCCGCCTCTACTCGGGTCGCGCTAGAGCCACTCTTGCCGCTTGATCACGTAGTCGCGATACCAATCGGTGTCGTTCTTCGTGAGATAGATGATGCCCTCGATAAATCCGAGGGCAGCCACCGCGAATCCGACGAGGTGCGCGAACGGAAAGTGGATGAAGCCGAGGATCCAACACGCGACCGTGATTGAAAGCATAGTGATCCCCGCCCGTGGAAATCCCATGATGAACTTGTGGATGCCGAACGATCCGAGCAGAATGCCCGCGATCCCGGCGGGGATCTTCTTCGAGACGGGGACGAGGCTCACCCCTCTACTCTACGACAAAACCGGGCGAGGCCTAGGGCCTTCGTCCCGATTCGTTTCAATCCCCACCGCGAATGGAATGGCTGAGATCAGCCCTTGAGCAGCGGCTTGGCCGCCGCCTCGATCTCTTTGTAGAGCGCGTCGGGACCACCCTCGGGAAGACCGCTCCAAACCTTCCGGACCACGCCCTTTGCATCAACGAGCACTAACGCAGGAATCGGCGTCGCGCCGAGCGCCGTCGCAAGCCCATCGTTACCTTCAGTTAAGGTGTATGTATAGCCTTTCCGCTTCGCGTACGGCGCGTCCGTTTTCTTC
>CAXUKB010000353.1:0-4630 GCA_964251345.1 uncultured Fimbriimonas sp.
GCGTACGCGAGGAAGATGCCGAGGAACGTTCCGTCGAGCGACGCGCCGACCGACTCGCCGATCGCGGCCGCTTCGCCGCCGATCTTGCCCATCGTGATGATGATGCCGAGCACCGCCGCGACGATCCCGAAGCCCGGCATCGCGTCGCCCACCGTCTGGATCGCTTCGGCCGGGCCCGCCGCCTCCTTGTGCGCGACCTCGAGGTCGAGCTCCATCATGTCCGAGAGGTCGTGCGGGCCTACCGAACCGGTCAGGATTACCTTCAGCGTGTCGCAGAAGAAGTCGCTCGCGTGGTGGTTTGCGAGGAACACCGGGTACTTCCCGATGATGTCGCTCTGGTCCGGCGCCTCGATGTGCTTCTCCAAACCGAGAAGCCCCTCTTTACGGGCGACGTTGAAAAGCTGGTACATCATCTTCAACAGGTCCGTATACGCGACCTTGGAGAAGGGGTCGGGCTTGAGCAGCCCCATCACGCCCTTGATCGCGCCCTGAAAACCCTTCATGCCGGTCGCGGCGATGAGCGAGCCGATGCCTGCGCCCCCGAGAATGATGAACTCGTTGATCTGGATCAGGACGCCGAAGTTTCCTCCGTGCATCGTGTAGCCGACCATGATGGCTACGAGAGCCACGACAATGCCGATGATGGTGAACATGGCCCGGTAAACCTATCGGCAGGTCGTCCCCTTTTTTCGAGTGCTCAGCGCACGCATTCTTCGCGAAAGGAACCTTAAGCCCCCTTCGTACCGCCGAAGGGCCGTTGGACCTTTTGGCCTTCCTGGTCGGAATCCTACTCGTGCTCGTCACGCTGTGGGAAGCATTCGAGACGATGATCCTGCCTCGGGCGATCCTCCGCTCGGGCCGGTTTACCCACGCCTTCTACCGCAGCACGCATTGGTTCGAGAGAAGGGTTATACGGCGGGCTCCATGGGAGGGCCTGCGTCAAGCCGTGCTCGGGGCCTACGGTCCGCTCTCCGTTCTGCTCTTGATCATTTTCTGGGCGGTCCTCATCATCGTCGGCTTTGGTCTCGTTCACTACGGCCTGCACACGCACTTCAGAGAAAAGCGCGAGCAGATCGACTTTGGGAATCTCGTCTACTTCAGCGGATCGACGTTCTTCACCCTGGGGTACGGAGACCTCACGCCGACGGGAACGATCGCCCGCGGTCTCGCGGTGGCCGAGGCGGGACTGGGCTTCGGCATGCTCGCCGCCGTCATGGGATATCTGCCGGTACTGTACAGCGCCTACTCGAATCGTGAGTCCGCGGTCATGCGGCTCGCCAATCGTTGCGGCAGCGAGATCGACGGCGTGGCCCTGGTCGTGCGGTACGCCCGCACCGGCAATTACGAAGGGCTCGTCTCCTCACTCGACGACCTCGAAGGTTGGCTCTCGGATCTGCTCGAGTCGACGGTCAGCTATCCCATGCTCGCGCTCTACCGCTCGCCACGAAACGACCGCTCGTGGGTTGGGGCGGTCACCGCCGTGCTCGATGCGACGGTGGTTCTGCAACTCCAGGCCGAGACGCCATGGCCGCCGCGGCTCGTCGACCAAGCCGAGCTGACCTACTCGATGGCGCACCGCACCCTTCGTGCGATCAACACGGCGTTACGCCAGCACATCGATCCCGACGTTCGACGCCCGCACGACCCCGACGCGCTGCGGGCGCGCCTCGCCCGCTCGGGAATCGTGCTCGGCGAGGAGATTCAGGAGCGATGGGAGGAGCTGACGCGCCGGTACGAACCCGACGCCGTCTGCCTCGCTGATTTCCTCTGTCTGGATCTCCCCTCCTGGCCGACGCACACGACCTAGAGCCGGGGATCGACGGGCTCACTCTCAAGCGCCAAGACCCCGAACACGCATTCGTGGACGCGCCGCAGGGGCTCCCGCCTCACGAACCGCTCCACCGCCTCGACGCCGAGCGCGAACTCGCGTAGCGCAAGGGAGCGCTTTCGGCCCAGACCCCGTTTGCGGAGCCGTTCCAGATTCTGCGGTTCCAGGTACTCGGGCCCGTAGATGATCCGGAGATATTCCGGCCCGCGGCACTTGACCGCCGGCTGAAGCAGCTCGTCGCCCTCCATCGCGATAAAGGAAGATGGCTTCACGACCATGCCTTCCCCGCCTGCGGTGGTCCGTTCCGTCCACCAATCGCCCGCCCGGATCACGTCCTCGGGATCCTTCGTGTCGACCTCGCGCCAAGGTGTCGCGACGAAGATCGGATCCTCGCCCGTCAGCCGCGCAAGGGTCTCCATGTGCCATCGGTGCTCCCGGTCGAAGTAAGTCCTTCCTTCGCTTGCCAGGAGGTGAAAGGGCGCGAGGCGGTAGTCGTCGAGCGAGTTCACGGGCCAGCAGTACCGGCGGTAGGCATCGACGTATCGCGCCGCATCCGCATGGCGGGCGGCGAGTCGCTCCTGCAGCGCCGGGTCCTTTGCGCTCACGAACAGCGCCGCGGAGGTCGCGGCGAGCGCGGCCGCGCCGACCGGCGCGTACTGGGTCCGAAGAAGCTCCTGAGCCTTCGCCGACCAGGGCATCAGCTCGCAGTCGAGGAGAAGCCAGTCGGTCTCCAATTCGCTCCACAGCGGTCCCGCCGCCGTGGCGACCCGCTTCAGAAAGGCGGCTTCGGTCTCGAGGTCGTTGAAGAAACGGCGTCCGGTACGCGTCAGCACCGCTCCGGTTTCGCCGCCGATCACTCCGAAGCGCGTTCGCGCCGCGTCGGCGTCGCGGCAGACCACGACCACCGCCCGCGAACCCATGTGCTTTTCTTCGAGCACCACGCGCTCGATGCTATGATGCCGGTAGTAGCCGATCGCCTCGTCGGGATGCTCCAGCAGCCCTTCGCGCCGCGTCGTTTCGCTGGGCGACATCGTCGGCGGAAGGTAGACGAGCCACTTCGGGTCGGCGGCGAACCGACTCATCACCTCCAGAGCCGCCACGCCGTTCTCCTCGGGGATCGTGACCTTCCGCCGCAGCCGCGTGTCGATCAGGAGTTTGCCGGTAACGTCTTGGAGATCGAGCGCGTCGTCGAGTGCCTGTTGGCCTGTGAGTTCCGCCGCCGGAACGACGAGGGGACGCGCGGGGACGGCGTACTCGCGCCGGGCGGGCACGTCGATCAGTGCGAGTTCGGGGTACCGCAGGGCGGTGAGCCGGCCACCGAACACGCAGCCCGTGTCGATGTCGATCGTGTCGTTGATCCACTCGGGCGTCGGCACCGGCGTGTGGCCATAGACGACCTTCGCCTTGCCTCGGTAATCGGCGGCCCAAGGATAGCGCACGGGCAGGCCGAACTCGTCGGTTTCGCCCGTGGTCTCGCCGTAGAGCGCGAAGTCGCGCACCCGTCCCGAGGCGCGTCCGATCATCGCCTCCTTCATACCGGCGTGCGCGACGACGAGGTTGCCGTCGTCCAGCACGTAGTGGCTCACCAGTCCGTCGATGAATCGCTTGGCCGCGTTCACAAACTCGGGCGGCTCGGCGTCGAGTTGCGCCAGCGATTCGACAATGCCGTGCGTCATGGCGACCTTCTGCCCCTTGAGGGCCCGCATGAGCTTCACGTCGTGATTGCCCGGAACGCACAGCCCCGTTCCCTGCGCCACGGCGCTGATCGCGAGCTTTAGGACGCCGGGCGTGTCCGGCCCCCGATCCACGAGATCGCCCACGAACACGATCTTCCGACCCTCCGGATGCGAGACACGGTACGAGATCGGAAGGTCGGCCAGCCGCTTTCCGTGCCGCAGTTCGCCTTCCACGGGTTCGGCGGATCCCTCCTCGATCGAGTAGCCGAGCCTTGAGAGCAGTTCGCAAAGCTCGTCGAAGCAGCCATGGACGTCGCCCACGATCTCGAACGGACCGTGATCGAACCGCCGGTCGTTCCACTCCGGCGTCCGCTCGAGGGTCGCCCCTTCGATCTCGGAGACGCCGTTAAGCCAGTGAACCGTGCGGAACTCCTTTCCAAGCCCCCTCATGCTCCGGTGCAGGTCGCGGGACTGATTACGGATCACGTGCGGTCCGAACTGCCGGTCCGGCCGGGTTTCGTTCCGCGCCTGACAGATCGCCTCGTCGACCTTGAACACGATGCCGACCACCGGCACGTGGAACTCCTTCGCGATCCGAAGCAGCGGCGCGCGGGAAGCGGCCTGCACGTTCGTCGCGTCGACGACGGTGAGGCGTCCCGCCGCGAGCCGCTTGCGCAGAATCGTGTGCAGGAGGTCGAACGCTTCGCCCGTCGCCGACTGGTCGTTCTCGTCGTCCGCGACGAGGCCCCGGCAGAAGTCGGACGACACGACTTCCGTCGGCAAAAAGTGCCGGCGTCCGAAGGTCGACTTGCCGCTGCCGCTCGTGCCGATGAGCAACACAAGGGAGAGGCGCGGGATTTCCAGGGTCATGCCGCCTCCCGCGTGAAGATCGCCATCTGGGAGGGTGCGCCGTGCGTCTCATCCTCGGGGCCCACGCCCGAGATCGAGACACGATAGCCATGCGCCTCCGCGACGCGCTCCGTCCAGAAGGCGAACTCCGAGCGCGTCCATTCGAAACGGTGATCTTTGTGGCGCATGCCTTCCATGCCGGTGAAGAGAACGTTGTACTCCAGGTTAGGGGTGGTGACCACGACGAGCCCCGGCTTCGCGAAGCCGAACACCGAGC
>CAXUKB010000353.1:4640-4932 GCA_964251345.1 uncultured Fimbriimonas sp.
GAAGGCGGCAAGCCGCGGCGCGTCGAGGTGCTCGATCACCTCGACAACCGCCGCCGCGTCGTAGCCCTCCACCCGCCGGTCGCGGTAAACGAGCGACCCATGGAGCAAGGTCATTCGCTCCGCGACGGTTGGCGCGAGCCGCTCCAGGCGAAGCCGCCGTTCGGCGCGATCGAGCGAGACATGCGACACGTCCATCCCGACCACCTCCGAGAACTGTCGGTCGGAGAGGAGCATTTCCAAGAGCCTTCCCTCGCCGCATCCGAGATCGAGCACCCGTCGCGCCCCCGATTCC